>SLJW01000150.1 GCA_007134865.1 Paracoccaceae bacterium
GACAGGCCGGAGGTTGCATCAATATCCATGCGGTCGCGCGCCTCGGCATACTCGGCCATCTTTTCGCGCGCGAAGGTTGCCAGCCGGGTCTGCGCAGCCTCTTCGCCGACGACCAGATGCGGGCGCACCACATCGGCGCCCCGATCCATCGCGCGGCCCATCTGCCAGTTATCGAGCGCGTCACTCGCGGGCCACTCCGTCGGGGGGACAAACTCCGCAGGCGCTGCCAAGCGCGACGGCACATCGCGTCCGCGCACGGCTTTCCAGAACGGTGTGTAGACCTGATAGAATTTCCCCGCCCCGGTCTCGACCTCCCAGGGCTCGAAAATCAGATGCCCGCGAAAACTCCGCGCCTCGATCCCGTCTTCTTTCAGCGCCGCCTTCACCTCGGTGTCCCGCGCGATCTGATCGGGGTCATATTGCCGCGTCCACCACACGGCCCCCGCGCCCGTCTCGGCCACCAGCGCGCGCAGACAGTCCAGCGCGCGCCCCCGCCGCAGGATCAACCGCGAACCGATCCCCTCCAGCCGCGCGGAAAAACTCTCGACCCCAAGCCCCAGCCGCCATTTCGGCGCGGCACCAAGGTTCTCGACCACTTCATCATGCAGGAAGACTGGGATAACGGGCCGCCCGGCACGGGTAGCCGCCTCCAGCGCTGGATGGTCGGACAGTCGCAAATCGCGCCGAAACCACAGGATAATCGGGGAAATCTTGCTCAAGCGTCTGTCCTGCTTCGGTCTTACAGAACGCGATCTAGCGCGTCGCAGAGCCGGTCAAGCTCTTCCTCGCTGGTATAATGCACGAAAGACAGGCGCAACACGCCATGGGCAGGGTCGATCCCCTGCCCCTCCAAAGCGCGATTGGCATAGAAACTGCCCCCGCCCGCCATGATCCCTTGCGCGGCCAATGCCTCGGCCAGCGCCTTCCCGGGACGCGCATGGCCAATGGCAACGGTCGGCGCGCGGGTCTCGGGCACAGATGGCCCCAGCAGGCGGATGTCATTGCGTCCGCGCAGATGGCCTATCAACCGGGCCAGAAGACGTGTTTCATGGTCGCGCATCAGATCATGGACAGCGGTGGCGCGTTGCGCCGGGCGAAGCCCGGCGCCTCCCGGAAAATGATGCGCGAAGAGCGCATCGATATAATCCGCCATGCCGGCACAAGCGGCGATCTGCGCATGATCCGGCCCGGCCGGGGTGAAGCGCTTGTAAAGCACATCCGCGTTGAAATAATGCGCCTGACTGGGCAGTACCTCGCCCAGGGCACGCCGGATCACCATCAACCCCTGATGCGGTCCATAGGTCTTGTAGGCCGAAAACAGATAGATATCCGCCCCCAGCGCCCCCACATCGGGTAGCCCATGCGGTGCGTAGGACACCCCGTCCACGCAGCTAAAGACCCCCTCTGCCCGCAGCCGCGCGCAGATCTCGGCCACCGGGTTCACCTCGCCCACTACATTCGAGCAATGCGGGAAGCACACCAACCGCACCCGCCCATCCATCAATGCCCAGAGCGCCTCCGGGTCCAGATGCCCGCTGTCGGGGTCGATCTTCCACTCGCGAATCTCGATCCCGCGCGAAGCCAACTTGCGCCAGGGGCCGGAATTGGCCTCATGGTCCTGATCGGTGACGATGATCGCATCGCCCTCGCCCAGCATCTCACCAAAGGCCTGCGCCAGCACATAGGTATTGGCCGTGGTCGAAGGCCCGAAGCTCAGCTCGTCACTCTCTACCCCCATCATCGCCGCCAGCCGCTCGCGCGCCTCATCCATCTCGGCACCACCCAGTCGCGACGCCTCATAAGCGCCATAGGGCTGGACCTTGCGCGCATGATAGAACCGCATCAGCCGGTCGATCACGGGCTGGCAGGTGTAGGAACCACCGGCATTCTCGAAAAACGCCTGCCCCTGCAGGCTTGGCTCGGCAAAGGCCGGGAACTGGGCGCGGACGAAGTCGATATCTAGCGAAGGTTGCATTCCGGGGCTCGCATCATGGGACAGTCGCGCCACCCTGCCCCCTCGCTGGCATGGGCGCAAGACCCGGATCAGCCCGTGCCGAGAATGACCTGCACGTAAGCCTGCGTCTCGGCAAAAGGCGGAATGCCGCCATGCTGCTCGACCGCCGCTGGCCCCGCATTATACGCCGCCAGGGCAAGACGCCAGTCGCCGAATTTGTCATACATCATGCGCAGATAGCGTGCGCCGCCATTGAGGTTCTGACGCGGGTCGTTCGGGTCGACACCCAGCATCTGCGCCGTGCCCGGCATCAGTTGCGCCAGCCCGATCGCCCCCTTGTGCGAGACCGCCTGCGAATTCCAGCGGCTTTCCTGATGCACGAGGCGCAGGAACAGATCCTCGGGGATGTTGTTCGCCCGCGCGGCAGCGCGGGCCATCTCAAGATAGGGGCCATTGTAGCGCCCGTTGAAGCGCGGGATCGCCGGGCCGGGCCGGTTCGCAGCCTCGGCATTGGGCAGCAGGCGAACCGAGCGCGAGTATTGCTCGGACATGCGTCCGTCGATGACCCGCGATGCCGCCCGGATCGTGTCGAGCCGTGACGTATCGCTATTGCTGGTCGAGAGGCTCAGCCCCTGTGCAGAGGCACCTGTGACGAGGCCGCTCAGCCCCATGACCAGTGCCAGCATTGACAGGCAACGCATGATGTCCCTCACCCGTTTTTGAACTTGGCAGCAAGATAGCCTCTGAGGGCCGATTTTTCCAGTTAGAAACGTCCATGCATCAAGGAACACATGACAAGGCGTTCATTCGTTCTTTACCATGTGGGCACAATAAGAGATGTAGGCGAAGGGGGGACAGGTCCGCCCCGGATCAGGGATGCAAGGAGAGCGCCATGGCAGGGTCAGTCAACAAGGTCATACTCATCGGCAATCTGGGGCGTGATCCCGAAGTGCGCACCTTCCCCGATGGCGGCAAGATCTGCAATCTGCGCATCGCGACCTCGGAGCGCTGGCGCGACCGCAACACGGGCGAGCAGAAGGAACGCACCGAATGGCATTCGGTCGTGCTGCGCGGTGACGGGCTGGTGCGCGTGGCCGAGCAATATCTGCGCAAGGGTTCGAAAGTCTATATCGAGGGGAGCCTGCAGACCCGCAAATGGCAGGACCAGAGCGGGCAGGACCGCTATTCCACCGAAGTGGTGGTCGCCGGTATGGGCGGCACCATGACCATGCTCGACGGGCGCGGCGAAGGCGGCGGCGGCGGTGGCTATGGCGGCGGGCAGGATCAGGGCTATGGCGGGGGCCGATCCTCGGCGCCGGCAGGCCCGGCTGACATGGATGACGAAATCCCGTTCTGAGCGCGCGCTCTCGCAGCTTGACGGGTCACGCGCAGCAGGATAGATGCAGGTGCGCGGCGGGTGTAGCTCAATGGTAGAGCAGAAGCTTCCCAAGCTTAAGACGAGGGTTCGATTCCCTTCACCCGCTCCAGTATTCCCGACATGATCCGAGGTCGCGGCTGGCTCTGCTTAAAGAGCGCCTGAGCGGGTCTCCGCGGCGTCAGACCACCTCGCACCGCCCGCAGATCACCGTCCCTGACGCAACTGCTGCAACAGCGCTTGCGAGGGTTGGCCGGTGACAGTCTGCCCCTGCGCCTGCTGATAGGCACGGATCGCATTCTCTGAATTCGGGCCGATGACGCCATCCACCCCTTGCGTGTCGAACCCCGCGCGCGTGAGCCGCTCCTGCATCTCCTTGCGCTCCGCCAGACGCAGCCCGAAGCGGTCAGGCTGGAATTCGCCGCGGATCGGCCCGCCCCCGCGCAGCCGGTCGGACAGATGGCCGATGCCGATGCCGTAGAATTCGGAATTGTTGTAGCGCAGGATCACGCCGAAATTACGATAGACCAGAAAGGCCGGACCACGTGGCCCATCGGGCAGGATCAGCGAGGCGGGGCCATGATCCGCTGGCGCGCGCCCGTTCATGTCACGCAGGCCCAGCCCGGCCCAAGCGCTGGCCGCGCGTGTCGATCCCCGCCCGGCCAGGCCCGTGTTGAACCCCTCGGGCAGGCGCACTTCCACGCCCCAGGGCTCGCCGCGCCGCCAGCCCATACGCGAGAGGTAATTCGCCGCAGAGGCCAGCGCATCGCTCGGGTCATCCGACCAGATATCGCGCCGTCCGTTGCCGGTGAAATCGACGGCATAAGCCTCAAACGTGGTAGGGATGAATTGCGTGTGACCCATGGCCCCTGCCCATGAGCCGCGCAGATTATCGGCGCTGGTGTCCCCGCGTTGCAGGATACGCAATGCAGCCAGCAACTGGTTTTCGAAAAACGCACCCCGCCGCCCCTCAAAGGCCAGCGTCGCCGTGGCCGAGATCACCGGAAGCTCGCCACGCTCGGTGCCATAACGCGATTCGAGCCCCCAGACAGCCGTGATGACCTCTGCCTCGACCCCATAGCGCGCCTCAATGGCGCGGAGCGTCGCCGCGTGGCGCGACAGCGCCGCGCGCCCTGCGGCCAGACGTTCGTCGGAAACCGCGATCACTGTGATGTAATCTTCAAGCGTCCGGGTGAATTCGGCCTGGCGGCGGTCACGTTCAATCACATCGGGCAGGAAACCCGCACCATTCAACGCCGTGTCCACCACAGATTCTGGCAGGCCCGCTGACAACGCCCGGCCCCGGAACTGCGCTTTCCAGGCATCAAAGGCCGGGTTGGGCTCGGGGCGCATCGCCGCGGGGCGGGGCGCGCTCATTGGCACGCCTCCGCCCAGACAACCAGGGAGCGACAAGGCCGCGAGGCCGACAAGCACCGAACGACGGGGAAAATCCATGACACTGCTCACCTCTCTTGGGTGTTTGGCATCAGACTAGCCGATTGTTCGGCAAGTGTTAAGCGGCTGCTGCCCGGCGCGCGCGGGAAACCGCGCGCGACATGGCAGAAGGCTTTGACCGCGCGCCAAGGCAGGATAGCATGAGCGCAGGTTATCGGGTTCAGAGCATGATCCGTCTTCTTGTCCTTATCGCCGCCCTTGCACTTCCTGCCTGTGTCGCGGCCAATGTCGGCGTGTCGCCACGTCCCGAACCGCGCCCTGCGGCGGCTGAGACCGGGCGCGCAGCGCCCGGCCCGGCTACATTTTCTGACTGGCTGGGCAGTTTCGAGACCCGCGCCCGTGCGGCGGGCATCAGCGCGGCCACGCTGGAACGTGCCCGCCCGCATCTCCGCTACCGCCCCAAGACCATCGCCCTCGACAGCCGCCAAAGCGAATTCGGCGCGCGCATCTGGGACTATCTCGACAGTGCCGTCACCTCGGCGCGGATTTCGCAGGGCCAGAGCGCCATGCGCCAGCATGCGGGCACATTGTCGCGGATCGAGTCGCGCTACGGTGTGCCGCCCGAAGTGGTGGTCGCGATCTGGGGGATCGAGTCCTCCTATGGCGCAAATCGCGGGCACACGCCCACGCTGGCGACACTCGCAACGCTGGCCAAGGACGGGCGGCGGGGCGCGTTTTTCGAGACTGAGTTGATCGCCGCGCTGGAGATCGTGCAGGCCGGTGATATCAGCCCGCAGGCGATGGTCGGCTCCTGGGCCGGGGCCTTCGGGCATACCCAGTTCATGCCGACGAGCTTTCTGCGCTATGCCGTTGATTTCACAGGCGATGGACGCCGCGACCTCTGGGGGGATGACCCGAGCGATGCGCTGGCCTCGGCCGCGAATTACCTGGCGCAGCGGGGCTGGCAGCGCGGGCAACGCTGGGCGGTAGAGTTACGCCTGCCCGAGGGGTTCGATCTTGGGCTGACAGGCCAACGCCAGAGCGCAGAGGCCTGGGCGCGGGCCGGCGTTACGCCCGCCGAAGGCGGGCGCCTGCCCGAGGGTATATCGCGGCTGATCCTGCCCGGTGGTGCAAATGGCCCGGCCTTTCTGGCCTATGACAATTACGATGTTCTGAAGGAATACAATATCTCCGACGCCTATGTCCTGGCGCTGGGCCATCTTTCGGACCGGTTACGGGGCGGGGCGGCGCTGCGCGGCCAATGGCCGCGCGGCGACCGCGCGCTGACACTGGCCGAGCGGAAGGAAGTGCAGCGGCGGCTGAATGCGATGGGCCATGACACGGCCGGGATCGACGGGCGGCTGGGTCCGGCTTCGGTAGCGGCGGTTCAGGCCTGGCAACGTGCCAATGGCCTGCCGCCTGACGGCTATATCAACGCAGCGCTACTCGCGCGGCTGCGCGACTGAGGCTGCCGGGTGCGACGGCCCCCAGACCTGTGCCGCATCGCGCGCGACCAGCCGTGCCTCGGCGCGGTCAAGCGCGGCGCGGGCCGCCCGCGCATCGCCGCGCGCTGCGCGCAGGGCGCGCTGCCAGAGCCGGAGCGCGGAATGCGCGCTCCACGGAAGCGCGGCTGAGGCGAGCCATTGGCGCAAATCTGCAGGCAGGCTGTCATAGTACGACATCGAGGTGCGCCTGCGACGCAGGCGCGTCACCGTATTGCGGGCCATGGGTCAGTCATCGTGTATCGGGACCAGTGCTGCGCGCCTTCCGCATCGGTTGAATTTGAGTTTTTTTGGCAAGAAAATGCCATGAGATCTGCCCTGCTGATGCGGCGCTCATGCGGCTTTGCGCGCGCCCCATTTCGGGAAAGGGTCGTCGAGATCGGCCCAGGCCTCTGGGGTGAAGCTTTCGGCGGCGATGAGGCAGGCGTCGAGCTGGGCAGTGATGGCAGCCTGATCCATCCCAGCCCCGATGAAGACCAGTTCCTGCCGCCGGTCGGCCCAAGGCTCGACCCAGTTTTCGCGCATCTTGGCGATGGCTTCGGGGTGGTCGGGCCAGCGCTCGCGCGGGACCGCTGCCCACCAGCCACCCAATGGCTGCACGCTGGAAATGGCACCGGCGAGTGAGAACTCAGCCACCCAATTGGGCCGCGTGGCAATCCAGAAATGGCCCTTGGCGCGGATCACACCGGGCAAATCGCCATTGAGGACAGCGTGCAGCTTGGCGGGGTCGAACGGGCGGCGGGCGCGATAGACGAAGCTGGTGACACCATATTCCTCGGTCTCTGGAACATGGTCGGCAAAGCCGTAGAGCTCCTTGGCCCAGAGCGGATGCTCATGCGCGGTCTCGAAATCGAACCGCCCGGTGTCGAAGATATGGTCCCCATCCACCTGCGAGAAGTCACACTCGATCAGTTCGGCATCGGGGTTGAGCGCCTTGATGATCTTGCGCGCGGCATCCGCACGCTCGGGGCCGGCATCCGAGACCTTGTTCAACAGGATCACATCGGCGAATTCGATCTGGTCGGTCAGCAGATTGACCAGCGTGCGCTCGTCTTCTTCACCCAGTATCTCGCCGCGGTCGGACAGGAAATCATGGCTGGAGAAATCCTTGAGCAGATTGACCGCATCGACCACCGTCACCATCGTGTCGAGGCGGGCGACATCCATCAGGCTCTCGCCTGCCTCGTCGCGGAATTCAAAGGTCGCGGCCACCGGCAGCGGCTCGGAAATGCCAGTCGATTCGATCAGCAGGTAATCGAACCGCCCCTCGGCGGCGAGACGGCGCACTTCGGCCAGCAGGTCATCGCGCAGGGTGCAGCAGATGCAGCCATTCGACATCTCGACCAGCTTTTCCTCACCGCGCTTCAGGTCCACCCCGGCCTCGACAAGGTCGGCATCGATATTCACCTCGGACATGTCATTCACGATCACGGCCACGCGCCGCCCTTCGCGATTGTTCAGCACATGGTTGAGAAGCGTGGTTTTGCCTGCACCAAGAAAGCCCGAGAGCACTGTGACGGGCAGGCGATTATCGGCATTGGGCTGCGGCATGTCTGACACCTTAACGTTATACTATAACGCATGGTATAGGTCAGACCGGTGCAGGCTTCAAGGGCGTCTCAGCGCCCGTCACCATCATCGCTGAGCACTTCCATCACGTCGCGCATGTCGTCGCGGCGCAGGTCTTCGTCCGGGTTGCGCTGCTCGAATGTCTCGGGCGGGGGCGGCGCTGGGGGCGGATCACCGCGCAGCACCTCGGGGTTGCGCAGCCAGATATCGCGCTGCGCGAACGGGATCTCGATCCCTTCCTCGCGGAAGCGTTCGGCAATCTGATGGCGGATTTCGGTGCGCACCGAGAGGCCGAAGGCCACGTCGCTCAGCACCATGCGCAGCTCGAATTCCAGCGCATCGGCACCGAAGTCGTTGAAGATCACAGTCGGCGGTGGGTCGATCAGCGCAAGTGGTTGCGCATCACCGATCTCTTTGAGAATACGCTCGACCTTGCGCGTGTCCGAACCGTAAGCCACGCCCACCGGCACCGCGATCCGCCCGAGCGAACTGTAGCGCGTCCAGTTCGTGACAGTGCCCGAGATCAGATCGGCATTGGGCACAATCACATCGGTGCGGTCGAAAGTCTCGATCCGGGTCGAGCGCACCGAGATGGCCTTGACGATGCCCATTGTGTCGCCGACCTCGATCCAGTCACCCTCGGCCACCGGGCGTTCGATCAGCAGGATCACGCCCGAGATGAAATTCGAGACGATATTCTGCAAGCCAAAGCCGATACCGACCGAGAGCGCACCCGCCACGATAGCGAGACCCGAGAGATCGATCCCGGCGGTCGAAATCGCGATCAGCGCCGCTGCGAAGATCCCGACATATCCGGTGCCCGAGATGATCGCTTTCTGCCCGCCCTTGTCGATCCTGGTCTTGGGCAGGACCGAGCTTTCAAGCGC
>SLJW01000143.1 GCA_007134865.1 Paracoccaceae bacterium
CCGACACAAAGGCCCGCGCAGTATCTGCCCGCCAGCGCCGCATGACCACGCGCGCCAGCGTCAAGATCGGCGAGAAGCTGGCAGGCGGCATCATTACCGTCGGCGGGCTGATGGTCATTGTAGCGGTGCTGGGCATCATGGTGTTCCTGTTCCGCGTGGTCGTGCCGCTGATGACCTCGGGCGAATTGCAGGGCAATGTCCGCTATCAGCTTGATACCCAACAAGATGTCATCTGGATCGTCGGGGATGAATTCCAGACTGTGGGTCTGGCGCTCGCTGCCGAAGGCCGCGTGATCGGCTATCATATCCCCACCGGGCAGGAAATCCGGCGAGAGCAGTGGGATTTCGGAGATGCGACCGTCACCTCGGTTGCAGGGTCGCTGAGCCGTGACCGGATTGCGCTGGGCTTTGATGACGGGTCGGTGCGCTTTGGGACGCTGGCGGTCGACAATACCTCGACTGCTCGGCGCAATCTGCCCACTGGGCTGACGACGCTGGATGCCCGCGACCGCGGCCTTGACGGACGTATCTTTACCGAAGTTGGCACAGGCGATTTCCGCACACTGGAGCCGATTATCGAACTGGGTGAATCGGAACAGGTTTCCGAAGTTGCCATCACCGCGATTGACTATCGCATCGGCGGGACAAGCGACCGCCCGGTGTTTTCGTTTGCGACAGTCGATGCGAACAATCAGGTCCGGGTCAGCCGGTCGCGCGTGCAGCTTAACATGATGACCGGCGAAGAGACTGTCACCACTTCGACCACCGAATTGCCGCCGCTGGGGCTGGAGCCTGGGGTTGCGACGACCGGCGTGCTGGTATCGGGCAATGCAGACCGGGTGCTGGTCGCTGCCGATAACGGTTTCGTCTATCGCTATGACCTGCGCGATGCCGACAACCCCGAACTGGCCGAGCGTATCCGCGTGGCCGATGATGGGGTCGGTGTAACCGCGATGACCTTCCTGACTGCCGAGGATGCGCTGGTCGTCGGCACGGATGCGGGCGATCTGATGGTCTATTTCCGCCTGCAGACCGGCACGCCCGACACCGTCGACGGGCGCGAGTTGGTGCGCGCGCGCACGCATACGCCGATGCCCGCCGCCATCACCGATATCTCCGAGGCGCAGCGCGGTAAGGAATTCGTGGCCACCGATGCCGAGGGCAATGTCTGGGTCTATCAGTCCACGGCTGATCAGATACTGTTTCAGCTTGCCCGCTCGGGCACTGTGACGACCGACTCCATCGCGATGCTGTTCCCGCGCTCGAACGGGGTGATGCTGGCCTCTCGCGGGGGCGAGGTCGAGGCCTGGAGCTATGACGTGCCTCACCCGGAAGTGACGCTTGCCGTTCTGTTCGGGCGCATCTGGTATGAAGGCTATTCCGAGCCCGGTTTCACATGGCAATCCACTGCCGGCACAGACACGGTAGAGCCGAAATATTCGCTGGTCCCGCTGGTATTCGGCACGTTCAAGGCAGCCTTCTACGCCATGGTCTTTGCTGTGCCCATCGCGTTGATGGCCGCGATCTATACTTCTGAATTCGTGGACAAGCGCGTGCGCGGCACCGTGAAACCGATGATGGAGATGATGGAATCGCTGCCCACGGTGGTTCTGGGCTTCATTGCGGCGCTGGTGCTGGCGCCATTGGTCGAGGAATGGATCGGCGCGGTGCTGCTGGGCTTTTTCGCGCTACCGATGGGCCTGATGATCGGCGCCTTTGCCTGGCAGACGCTGCCCGCGCCGGTCGCGCTGAAATATGACGGCTTTCCGAAATTCACGCTGATGGGGGTGTCCATCCTCGTTACGGCATGGATCGCCTCGCAGCTGGGTGTGACGCTGGAAAACCTGCTGTTTTCAGGTGATTTCAAGCAATGGACGACAGGGCGCATCGGCACCGGCACACCTTTCATGTTCCTGATCCTGCTGCCGCTCAGCTACCTGCTGGTCGCCTGGGCGTTCCGCAAGCAACTCGGCCATCATTTCCGAGACATGATCGACGGGATGGACCGGTCGCGCGCCGGGCTATTCGATGCCGCACGCTGGATCGCGCTGCTGTTCGTCGCGATGATCCTGTCCTATGCCACGGCCTCGGCGCTGACGATGGTGGGCTATGACCCGCGTGGCAGCTTCATTGACAGCTACCAGCAGCGCAATGCGCTGGTGGTGGGCTTCATCATGGCCTTCGCGGTGATCCCCAATATCTACACGCTGGCCGAGGATGCGCTGAACTCGGTGCCCGGTCATCTGCGTGCGGCCTCGCTCGCCTGTGGGGCGACGCCATGGCAGACCGCGCGCTGGGTGGTGCTGCCCACGGCGGCCTCGGGCGTGTTCTCGGCGGTGATGATGGGTATGGGCCGCGCAGTGGGCGAGACGATGATCGTTGTCATGGCAGCCGGCAACACCCCGATCATGGAATGGAACATCTTTTCCGGGCTGCGCACGCTGTCGGCCACGATCGCGATCGAGCTTCCCGAGGCCGTGCGCGATGGGACGAATTACCGCATCCTGTTTCTGGCCGCACTGGTGCTCTTCGTGATGACTTTTATCATTAACACTGGTGCCGAACTGATCCGCCAGCGCTTCCGCAAGCGCGCTTTCAACCTGTAATTCTGAGGTTCTGGACACGTCATGACCAGTTACAACGAACAAGTCCCGCCTGCGTCTGGTGCTGCCGGTCTTGCTGGTGTCGCGGCCCGCGATACGGTCGCCCCCCGCGCGCGCCGGCGCTTCTCGGCGGATCTCTCGGCGCTGGGCGAGCCCGCGCTCTGGGGGTTCGGCGGTGCACTGGCGCTTGGGATCATCATGATCGCGGTTTTCCTCGCGGCGGTGCTTTACAACGGCGCCACGACCTTCTGGCCCAAACCGATTGACCGGGTGGAGTTGACCGATGGCAGCGTCATTGCCGGAACCGAACGGCGCGGCACGATCTTCCGGCCGCAGCTTGGCAGTCTGGACGACGAGACCCGCGCAGAGGTCGAGGCGAATGACGGCTTCGCCTTCCGGACGCTCTACCAGACTGCCAATTTTGACCTTTATGGCGATGATTTCCAATGGGTTGCCGATTACGAGGTGGAGAACATCACCCAGCCCGAGGATTTCTACTATTTCGAGCGCCAGACCTGGGGCGTGTTCATCGGTCGCATCGTGGGCATGACCATTGACGGGCAGGAGATGGACTATGACCCGGCCGTGTTCAGTCGCGAGCAGGCCGCTGCGCGCGACCGGTTCCGCGAGATTCGTCGGATCGAGCGCCGCGAGATCGGGGGCATCAACTACCTGATTGAACGCGAGCGCCTGGCCCAGCGCCGCGCCGTCATCCGGCAGGGCGAGGAAGCCGCCGCCGCCGATATCGCCGCCTCGCAGGCGCGGATTGCCGAATTGCAGGCCGAATTTCAGGAATTGCAGGCCCGCGTCAATGAAATCCGCGCGCAGGACCGCAATTTCACGGTTGTTCTGGAAGAGGTCGGCGGCCGCCAGATCACGCCCGAAATAAGCCAGATCGTGCGCTTCTTCCCGGCCAACACCATTGGGTTCTTAGACAAGCTGGGGATCTATTTCTCGCGCTGGTGGGAGTTCGTCTCGGCTGAGCCGCGTGAGGCCAATACACAGGGCGGGGTGATGCCCGCGATCTTCGGCACAGTGGCGATGACGCTCCTGATGGTGGTCTTTGTGGCGCCGTTTGGGGTGATTACGGCGCTCTACCTGCGTGAATACGCCAAACAGGGGCGCGTCACTTCGATTGTTCGCATTTCGGTCAACAATCTTGCCGGTGTGCCCAGTATTGTTTACGGGGTCTTTGGTCTGGGCTTCTTCGCTTATGCGATGGGCGGCACCATCGACCAGCTTTTCTACCCCGAGGCGCTTCCCAACCCCACCTTCGGCAAGGGTGGCATCCTGTGGGCCTCACTGACGCTGGCGCTCCTGACTGTGCCGGTGGTGATCGTGGCGACCGAGGAAGCGCTTGCCGCTGTGCCGCGCTCAATGCGTGAGGGCTCGCTTGCTTGCGGGGCCTCGAAATGGCAGACGATCCGCTATGTGGTTCTACCAAAGGCATTGCCGGGCATCATGACGGGTATGATCCTTGCCATGGCGCGCGGTGCGGGCGAGGTGGCGCCGCTGATGCTGGTGGGCGTGGTGAAACTCGCACCTGCGCTGCCTATCGACGGCTTTGCACCCTTCATCCACCTGGACCGCAGCTTCATGCATCTGGGTTTCCATATTTTTGATGTGGGTTTTCAGTCGCGCAATTCGGAAGCCGGCAAACCAATGGTTTTTGTCACCACGTTGCTGCTTCTGGCGCTCATCGTGGTCATGAACGCGACCGCCATCATCATCCGCAACCGCCTGAAGCGCAAATATGCGACCGGCCAGTTCTGAGTGAGACCCATGCAAGACACTATCGAATTCGAACCGACCGCCTATCACATCAAGAAATCGAATGAAGGGGCCGCGCTCGATATCAAGGATTTCAACCTGTGGTACGGCGAGAAACAGGCGCTTTTCGATAACAATCTGGAGATCCAGAAGGGTCAGGTCACAGCCCTGATCGGTCCATCGGGTTGCGGTAAATCCACATTGCTGCGCTGTCTGAACCGGATGAATGATCTGGTGGATGACCTTCGTATCGAGGGCCAGATCACGGTCGATGGCTTTGACATCTATGCCAAGGGCGTCGATGTCATCGCCTTGCGCAAGCGGATGGGTATGGTGTTCCAGAAGCCCAACCCCTTTGCAATGTCGATCTATGACAACATCACCTACCCTCTGCGGGTCGATGGTGTGACAAAGAAATCCATCCTTGATGAAACAGTTGAGCGCGCGCTGCAGCAATCCGCGCTATGGGATGAGGCCAAAGACCGGCTGAACGACTCTGCTCTGGGGTTGTCGGGTGGCCAGCAGCAACGCCTGTGTATCGCGCGTGCCGTCGCTTCGGACCCGGAAGTGCTTTTGATGGACGAACCCTGCTCGGCGCTCGATCCTATCGCGACTGCGCGGATCGAGGACCTGATCGAGGAGTTGAAGGGCACCTATACCATCGTGATCGTCACTCACTCGATGGCGCAAGCTGCGCGTGTGTCCGACAACACCGCCTTCATGTATCTGGGACGGCTGATCGAGTATGGCGATACCGACACGATCTTTACCAACCCCAGAAAGTCGCGCACCAATGATTATGTGACAGGCCGCTTTGGATAACCTGAAAGCGTGGTCATAACATTTCCCGTTTTTGATCCTGTCATCGGGCCCGAATTTGGAAAGCGCTTGCACCGGTTGGCTGTCGGGGAAGAAAGGTTTCGACCGTTTTTCGGCGGTTCGGCAGGTCTGAGAAGACTGCGCCTTGATCAGTCAAGCTGAAAGCTCACAGTGCGCCGCAGCCATGCCATTGCCGGGTCTTCGGCCCGGGGCAAGCGCGCGGTTGCCTGCATCGCATTCAGGTGGCGCGCAACGCATCCAGCGCGGGCGTGGGCAGGCCTGCGCGATCGATCAGGACCTGCATCTCGTCTGCCAGTTCCGCCATTTCTTCGGCAGCGTTGCGCAGATGGCGCTCCATGCCGATATCGGCAGTCTTGCCGCGTAGCATCAGGCCGAACAACCACGCCAGCAGCCAGTCCGGCAGCCAGAACACGACGCGCAGTTTCGCGGGCTCCATCGGATAGCCCAGCGCTTGCAGTGCGGCAAAGCACTCGCGCATGCCGCGCAGGCTGAGCACCAGATCGCCCCGGTTGCGTGCCAGTCGCAGCCGGTCGGTCCCGTTGCACTGCATCGCCAGCGCGAAAGGCACGGCCAGCGCCACATGATAACGCTTCCACGCAACGGGATTGCGATTGATTTCGCTGTCAAAACCCGCCTTCTTCATCGTTGCCGCAATGGTCCTGACGCGCGGCGTTACCTCGCCGTCGATCTCGCCCAGCATCATCTTCTGGGTGACGACATAAAGCACCTTATGGCCGCGCCGCTCGCCACCGGCATTGGCGTGCCCGAAGAGCACCCTTTCAGCACCCAGCGCCTGCACCAGTGCCTCCGGCCCTTCGGCAGTGTTGTTCATGAAGACAACGGCCCCGATGCCGGGCTTGGCTGCGAGTGTCTCCAACGCGCTTTTAAGCTGGGTCTTTTGCACCAGCACAAGGCACAGATCGAAGGCCTCATCCTCGGGGATGACATCGACCACGCGCACTGGTGTAGCGCTTTTTTCACCGGTGAAGAAATCCTCCAGCACCACGCCATGTTCCTGCAGATCACGATAGCGCTGCCCCCGCGCCAGCAGCGTCACCGCGAACCCGGCCTTATGCAGCCAGGCCGTATAGAGGCTGCCCAGAACGCCAGCGCCGAAAACCAATATCGAATTCAGCTCTTGGTCTTGTCGTTGCATGCAATCCTTCATCTTTTTCGGGACTCATGCGTCCCATATCAAGGTCGGTGCAGCCATGATACAGGTCAAGTCTGCCACGATATCAGGGCATGGCAACCGCCCAGCAGCCGGAGATAACCTGGTGTGCAGATGCTCAGGGTTCGATTGCCGAAAAAGGCGACAGGCTTGGCGAAGGTGTCATCGGCATCAGGGATGTCAGTCAACAGGCTGTGCCTGACCCGTTCATAGCATCCGTCGCGACTGGCGAGGGGTGGACACTGCACTACTCCCGAATGCTACCGACAAGCCGCGCATTCTTCAGCGGAAACACCCCGTCGAAGGTAACCGGCAGCGGCTCGCCGCGCAGGGGCGCTTCCGGGTCGGTGCCGCGCTGGACATGGATATGCAGATGCGGCTCGCCCGAATGGCCGGAATTGCCGACTGCGGCCAAGGTCATGCCTGTTGTCACGACGTCGCCCACATCCACCTGCAGTGAGTTCTGCCGCAGATGCGCCAGATAGACCTTGACCTCGCCGCAGTCGATCATCACCTCGTTGCCGCCGCGGTCCACAGTGTCAACCTCCGGCACCGGCAGATCGGGCATGTCGCCCACGGCATGGATCACGGTGCCATCGCAAGGGGCCAGCACCCGCTTGCCGAAGATCAGGTAATCAGCGGGGTCTTCGGTGCCCAGCGGGGTGGTTGCGCGCCAGCCGATCCGGTCGATGCCGATCAGATCGACGGCGAAGCTCTGCCCGCGAAACTCCGCAATGTCCGGGTCATTGAGTGTCATGAAATGGGCGTTCAGCAGCGGATGATGGCCGCCATTCATCACCAGATAGCGCCCCGGCTCCAGCGGAAAGGCGATGTCCACGGCATCGGGTGGCACCGCGCGCCCCCCGATCACCCCCGGCAGTGCCAGCACGACCAGCGCCAGCAGCGCGGTTGACAGCGCATACTCACCCCACCGCCGCCAGCGCCCCGGATGTGGGCCATGGTGCCGCAAGAGCCGCGCCGCGTGCCACGTGGCCAGAGCGGCAAGGACGATCAGCACATAGGGCGTCCACCATGGCGGGAAGGCCCAGAAGCCGACCATCACCAGCAACCCGCAAAGCCCCAGAAGCGACAAAGAGCGCAACCACAGCCCCGGCACAGTGGCCGGGCGCAGGAACGTATGGCCCACGATCAGCATGATCGGCAGCAGGATCTGCACGGCAAGCACGGCAAGGAAGAGCAGCATGGTGGCCTCCGACGGCGATGTGAGGGTCCCGAGCATGACCCTCGACCGGCGAACTGGCAATGATCTGCGTCATGTCGGTTTTGGTCACGTCATTCTATTCTGAGCGCTGATGACGCATCCGAAGGCGCGACCCGCCAAACCAAGAGTCCGAGAAGGGAACACGCATGTCCCGCGCCGTCACTTTCCTGCTGATCGTCGCGCTCTCTGGCGCGCTGGATATTGTCATGCACATGGCCGCTGGCGATCTGATGCCGATGCCACCCGAATTCAGCGCGCTTGTGAACCGTTTCGGTTTCGGCCCGGTTGTTGCTGTTTGGGTGGCGCTGGCCTTCATCGGCATGGGGCTGCTCTTCCTGTTCTGGGCGCAGCGCATGTCGGGCAAGGGATGGAAAAAGGGGCTGCGCTACGGGCTTGCGCTGGGGCTGGTGATCCTGGTGGCGATGTTCGAGGGTGTGGGCCTCTTGGGCACGCCATTCGCCGGCGAATTCCTGATGGGTCTGGCCGATGCGGTGCCGATTGCCCTGATGATGGTGCTGCTCGGCTGGACGCTGGCCCCGGACAGCCCCGATTCAGATGCGCGCAGCGGCCTGTCGGTGCTGCCGGTCCTGCTGGTCTTTGCGCTGGTCTTCGGATTTGGCCGCATTGGAGTTCAGACGCTGGGTTTGATCGAATCCGGGCTGGCGGAACGGCTGCTGCCCAGCCTGATCTGGCCATTTGCGATGGGAGCTGCTGTCGGCGCGCTGTTCCTTGCTCTTGGCGATGCGATGCGCGGCCTTCCGCGGGCCGCCGTCGCACTGGCTTTCGGGCTTGGCGTTTTCGGGGCCAACTGGGCGCTGTTCATGACCTTTGTCCCGATGGTGTTCCCCGACGCCCTGGTGGATACCGTGCTGCGGGTCGGGCTGGACGTCCTGTTCGTGACCGGCGCGGTGCTGTTGGTCAGCAAGTTGCCGCGCAAAGGCTTCGATCATGATGCCGTTGCCGACGACCGGTAAGCTGATACTTTCGGCGGGGTTGCTGCTGGTCGGTTCGGATTTTGCCACGATCCTTGCGCGCGAATGGGTCGGGTC
>SLJW01000192.1 GCA_007134865.1 Paracoccaceae bacterium
GAGCCCTCGGGATCGACCAGCACATCGGCCACGTTCTGGACATCGCGCACCTCCCACTCGCCGCGCCGCACCTCCAGAAGCGGGTTGTAGGCGGCCGAGGCCATGGTGGTCGGATCGAAGCGCAGCACGCGGCCATGGCGGGCGCGAAACCCGGCGGTCAGGTCCCAGTTCTCGCCCTTGATGTCATGCACGATAGCCGATCCGGGCCAGGTCAGCAGCGTCGGCACCACCAGCCCCACGCCCTTTCCCGACCGGGTCGGCGCGAAACAGAGCACATGCTCGGGCCCGTCATGGCGCAGATAATCACGGTCGAGCCGCCCCAACACCACACCGTCAGCACCCAGCAACCCCGCGCCCGCCACCTCGGCCCGGGTCGCCCAGCGGGCCGAGCCATAGGTGTCGAGGTCAGCCGCCTCGCGTGCGCGGATCACGGACATGGTGATGGCCACGGCGATCGAGATGAACCCGCCCGACGCGGCGATGGTCGCCCCTTCCCAGAAGATGCGCCGCGCATAGGCGTCAAAGAAATACCACCACCAGAAGAAGGCGGGCGGCGGGTAGACCGGGACGCCCCAGAGGTCGAACCAGACCGGGCCCAGCTGCGCCTGAAACCCCAGCCGCCAGGCCACCCATTGCGTCGCACCCCAGGTCGTGACGAGCACGATGAGGGCCACGGCCAGGATCTGGCCCCAGAGGATTTTCGTGGCGGTCATGGTGGGTATGGTTGGGGTGCCGGGCGGTCGGTCAAGCGGTTCCTGCTGGCGGTCGCAGGATCGGCGGTTGTGGCGTGAAGATCGGATCGAGGGTGTTGGGGTCCCATCCAAAGCACCTGTGAGGCAGCAATGCGGGACATTCCTGTCATTCACGGCAACTGAAACATAGTGGGTCGGAAGATTGCATTCTCATGGACAATCAATATCAACTTCTAGGTTCTTAGTGCAGACTTGTCGAAATTATGAATGAAGTGGGCAAGTTCTTTTTTATCGCGAGACTGTGTCAATGCGTCATTGAGCACTATGATTGCGCCTTCCAATAAAATTTTGTGACGCGGCAAGTAGTCGTGACTTTGGCCATGAAAAATCCGATTTCTGAGAAGACAGATAGGCCAAAAATCTTGATCCTTGCGATGTTTCTTTGACATGTCTTCAAATTTCGGCACTAATACATCCTTTTCGTCCTTTGAAGCAATGAGTTGCCATGGTGGATCGTCCCAGAGCACTCTAGTTTCTTTTGCGCTCTTGTGTTTTTCGAAGAATTCAACTCCAAGAACTTCCGCAAACTTAACCCAGTCTGGTTTGGCTTCGCCGCCCCGCCCTTTGTTGAGAAATCCGGGTGAAAAAACTAATGCATATTCAATTCTAGAATATAGCATGAAGAAATCTATCACCAAAGCATTCATAACATCCCTTCCCAACCTCAATAAATACTCCTAATTTTCCTCCATACATTCTGGTCACTTTCAATTTCTTCAAGAAGCTCGATAAAATCTGCGCGCTCCTGATTGAGTATTTTATAACAGATAAAGAGTTGATTGTATTTTGGTCTGAAAGTAGAGTCATACTTCTGAAGAAGAGGGCTGCTGTGTGGCTCCTGATTAAGTTCCTTTGTTAAGATGTAGTTTGCAACCATTATTAGGCCAAGATCACTTGAGACACCTTCTTGAATGACTGACTGGAATAAATCAGCATGATCATCCAAAAAGCTATGTGCAGAAGCTCTCTCTACTCCTGATAAGGCGCAAATTCGCGTCTTGGCAGGTTCGTAAAAATTGGCAGTATTCTTGACTCGGCCCCACCAGCTCATCTCGCCGTCCCCTCATCCATCAATTGACTTTCTACCTGACATTCCCCGAGTGGAGTGCCTTCTGGCGTGAAGATCGCCTGATTTTTCTCGCCGGACAAGCGTTTTCGCCCGGACCGATGTCTGCGGTTGGGAAGGTTGATGAATCCGGGCAGATCAAACCGCAATAACGCCCCGCTCCATGCTGCGGCCTGCCTGAATGTCGCTGATGGGCTCGTTTGCGTCGCCCACCGCACACCCCACCCCCTCACCCCTCAAACAACCGCCCCTGCGGGTCAGTCGCAGGCGCAGGCAGGCCGAGATGGGTCCAGGCACGGCTGGCGAGCATCCGGCCGCGCGGCGTGCGCGCGATCAGGCCCTGTTGCAGCAGGAAGGGCTCGATCACCTCCTCGATGGCATCGCGCGATTCCGACAGCGCCGCCGCAATCGTCTCCACCCCCACCGGCCCGCCGCCGTAATTCTCGGCCAAGAGCCGCAGATAGCGCCGGTCGGCCCCGTCGAGCCCCAGATGATCCACCCCCAGCCGAGTCAGCGCATTATCCGCCAACCCCTGCGTCAGCCGCCCATCCCCCTCGACCAGCGCGAAATCGACCACCCGCCGCAACAGCCGCCCGGCAATCCGCGGCGTGCCGCGCGCGCGCCGCGCAATCTCGCGCACGCCATCCTCCTCGGCCTTGACCCCCAAGAGCCGCGCCCCGCGCGAGACGATCAGGCACAGCTCATCCTCGGTGTAGAATTGCAGCCGCGTGGGAATGCCGAAGCGGTCGCGCAGCGGCGTGGTCAGGAGCCCCAGCCGCGTGGTGGCCCCGACCAGCGTGAAGGGCTGCAACTCGATGCGGACGGTGCGCGCGGCCGGCCCCTCGCCGATGACGAGGTCAAGCTGGAAATCCTCCATCGCCGGGTAGAGCACTTCCTCCACCGCCGGGTTGAGGCGGTGAATCTCGTCGATGAAGAGCACATCGCGCGCTTCCAGATTGGTCAGGATCGCGGCCAGATCGCCCGCTTTGGCCAACACCGGCCCCGAGGTCATGCGGAACCCCACCCCCAACTCGCGCGCCATGATCTGCGCGAGCGTCGTCTTGCCAAGGCCGGGCGGGCCATAGAACAGCGTGTGGTCCATCGCCTCGCCCCGCATGCGGGCGGACTGGATGAAGACGCGCAGATTGGCGCGGGCCTCGGCCTGGCCGATGAATTCCTCCAGCACCTGCGGGCGCAGGGCACGGTCGAGATCGGGGTTGTCCTCGGGGAGGTCGGTGCCGCGCAGGGTGGGGTCAGGCGTGCTCATGCGTCAGCCTTTCGGCGCCAGCAGCCGCAGAGCGGCGCGGATGAGGGCGGGAGTATCGGCCTCGGGGGCCTCGGCTTGCGCCTCGGCAACGGCGCGGGCGGCGTCGGACGGGGAGTAGCCGAGATTGGCGAGCGCCGACATGGCGTCGGGCACCGCCTGCGTAGCAGGTGGTGCCACTGGTGCGGCTTTGGGGGCTACAGCGGGGGTATCGACACTTTCCTGAACCTCAACCGCGCCAGACTCCACGCTCATGAGTGCTGGCGCCTTGTCCTTGAGTTCATTGGCGATCCGCTGCGCGAGTTTCGGCCCGACCCCGGGCGCCTTGCGCAGCGCGCTGCTATCGCCCAGCGCAATCGCGCGCGACACACCTTCGGGGCCAAGCGCGCCGAGGATGGCCAGCGAAGCCTTCGCCCCCACCCCCTGCACAGAGGTCAACACCCGGTGCCATTCCTTCTCGAGCAGCGTCGGGAAGCCGTAAAGCTGCATCAAATCCTCGCGCACCACCAGATCGGTATAGAGCGCGGCCACCTCGCCCCGCCCCGGCAGAGCCATCATCGTGCGCTCGGAGACATGGACGATATAGCCCACGCCGCGCACATCGAGCAGCACATGGTCGGGCCCGCGCATATCCACCACACCCGTCAGCTTGCCGATCATCGCACGCCCCCGGCCAGCGCCATCGAGCGCGCGGTCTGGCAGTGAAAGGCATGGCAGATCGCGATGGCCAGCGCGTCCGCGGCATCAGGGCCCGCGATCACCACGCCCGGAAGCTGCATCCGCACCATATGGTCGACCTGTTCCTTGGCGGCCTTGCCCACACCCACCACGGCCTTCTTGACGGCATTGGGCGCATATTCCCCCACTTCAAGCCCCGCCTGCGCCGGAACCAGTAGCGCGATTCCCCGCGCCGAGCCGAGTTTCAGCGTGGCGACGGCATCCTTGTTGACAAAGGTCTGTTCGACCGCTGAGGTCTGCGGCGCATATTGTGCAATCACAAGGGTCAGTTGCACATGCAGATCCAGGAGCCGCGCCGCGAGGGTCGCCGAAGGATCGGACCGGCAGACGCCATTGGCGATGTGGCGCAGGCGCACGCCGTCGGCCTCGATCACACCCCAGCCGAGATTGCGCAATCCGGGGTCGATGCCAAGCACGCGCATGGAGTTTCCTGCCTGTTTTGTTCTGCTCTGGTCAAGACTTAGCACGAAAAGTGAACATCTGCCAAGGGGTATGCCCTGTCTGCAATCATCTGAGCGGCGAGCTATGCTGCGCCTGCATAATGGCTTTGCGTTTTTTCATTCTACTCCTGCACGCGAATTACGCATATCTCCCGCTCAGCCGCAGAAAAAAGCAGCGGTTTTGAAATTTTAACCCACGGAGACCGAAATGACCTTCTATGCCCAAAGCCGTGTCCACACGGAACAGGTGCTGTCCGGTTTCCAGGGCCTGTCGCTTGGCGCACTGCTCGCCACCCTCAAGACCTGGAACGACGAACGCATCACCCGGCGCGACCTGAACGCCCTGACCGATCGCGAACTGGCCGATATCGGCCTGACGCGCGATGACATCAATGATGTTGCCAAAGGCCGCTTCTGAGCCGCGCTTGAGAGCTTTCATGCAGATTGATCGAAAAGCCGCCCAATTGGGCGGCTTTTGTCATCGCTGCGGTCCCCCAGCAGCGTCATGACACCCTACTCACTTTGGTGCGGACTCAGTTTGACAACGCAGGCGAAGCAGGTGATGCCGAAGCGACAGCGCCAGTCTGGACCAGGATCGGGCGCATCAGATCGGCGATCCCGGTCGAGATCGGATCGGGCATGAGCGCGACATGCAGTGGCGAATCGGGCACCTGCATCACGGCCTCGGGCACCATAATGCCGGCATAGTCTCGCGGACCATGCAGCGCGATCAGGAAACTCTTGCTAAGCAGCAACATCACCGCCACGGTAACACAAGCCCCCATGACGGCCCCCACGACGGACAACCGCCGCTTGCGGCGCGCCTTGCGCAGCTTGGGGTCATTCTTCATGTGCTTGTGCCGGATCAGATCCCGGCGGAGTTCGAAATCATCACGCTGCTCTGGCGTCATCGTCATACCTCAGGGGTCGCATACCTGTATCTGATGAGAGTTACGCGATAACCTTGGCAAAACTTTGGCGCGATCAGGCAGGCGCGCGGCAGAGCGTCAAGGTACTCCACTCGCCGATATCCTCGCGCTCATGAAGGTCGAGGCCTTCGGCCATATAGGCGGCCAGCACTTTCTCGGCCTGCTCGACCAACAACCCCGACAGGATGGCATAGCCCCCCGAGGCCGTATTCCGGGCCATGTCCGGTGCCAGCGCGATCAGCGGAGCCATCAGGATATTGGCAAAGACCAGATCGAAGGGCGCGGCCTCCTGCAACTCCGGATGATCGAAGCCTGTCGCCTCCAGGCACTGCACCCGACCGCGCAGATCATTCGCCGCGACATTGGCCTCCGCCACCTCGACCGCCACTGCATCTATATCAGAGGCACGCACCAGCCCCGGCCATATCTTCGCCGCCGCCATGGCGAGCACCGCTGTGCCGCAGCCGATATCGACGACATTGCGCCCCTGAAACCCGGCCCTGTCCAGCCGGTCGAGCGCGCGCAGACAGCCCAAGGTGGTGCCATGATGGCCAGTGCCGAAGGCCATCGCCGCCTCGATAAGCAGCCCCACGCGCCCCTCGGGCAGCTTGTCGGCGTCGTGACTGCCATAGACGAAGAACCGTCCTGCCTCAACCGGGGCCAGATCCCGGCGGACCTTGGCCACCCAGTCGATCTCGGGCAGCTCCGAGACAAGGAAAGGCTGCGCGTCAAAGGCCGCGGCCAGCAGATCGAGCGCGATGGGATCGGGGTTTTCGGTGAAATAGCCGCCCACTTCCCACAGGCCCGAGCCATCTTCCAGCTCGAACACGCCCACGCCCATGGGCTCGGGCTCGATATTCTCCATCGCTTCCGAGAGCGCATAGGCCGCCGCTTCCGAGGACAGTTTGGTCAGTGCCGTGAAGGTGGTCATGCGCGCCTCTGCATAAGCGGGGTTTCGGCCCCGATAGCGACCGGCTCTGGCGGGGTCAAGCGACCAGGGGCGGTCCGACCTGCCCGGGCCGCGCGCGGGCGTGCGGGCCCGGGCAGGCAGGGCTGCCCCGGTTCTGCGCTCAGGTGGTCAGGCCGACCGGGCAGGTCACGCCCGTTCCGCCAATGCCGCAATAGCCAGCCGGGTTCTTGTGCAGATATTGCTGGTGATAGTCTTCCGCGAAATAGAATTCCGGCGCCGACACGATCTCGGTCGTGATCGCCCCATAGCCTGCCTCGGAAAGCCGTTGAGAGAATGCCGCGCGGCTGGCCTCCGCCGTCGCTTTCTGAGCTTCAGAATACCAATAGATCCCCGAGCGATACTGCGTGCCCCGGTCATTGCCCTGCCGCATCCCCTGCGTTGGGTCATGCCCTTCCCAGAACACGCGCAGCAATTCCTCATAACTGACCTGCGCCGGATCAAAGATCACACGCACCACCTCGTTATGCCCCGTCTTGCCGGTGCAGACCTCCTCATAGCTCGGGTTCGGGGTGAAGCCCCCGGCATAGCCCACCACGGTCAGCCAGACCCCTGGCAGCTGCCAGAACTTGCGCTCCACGCCCCAGAAACAGCCCATGCCAAACATGGCCTCCTCCATCCCCTCGGGGACAGGTGCCTTCAGCGGGCGGCCCGTAATCGCATGCGTCTCGGCGGTCGGGATCGGCTCAGGCCGCCCCGGCAGCGCCTCCGAGGGCGAGACCATGCGCATCTTCTCCGCACCAAAGCTGAAACCGAACATCGCAAACCCTCCTGTTGCCTTGAGATACAAATAACCCGCAATGCGCGCACTGCAACGGCTCAGTAGAAACTCTGCGGGTCGATATCGACGCTCAGCCGCAGGTCGCGGGTCAGTTTATGCGGAGCCAACCAGATGCCGAGCGCACCCTGCAATGGCGCGCCCTTGGGCGCCTTGACCAGAAGCCGCACCCGGTGACGCCCCCTGATGCGGGCGATCGGCGCGGGCGCAGGCCCGAAGACCTGCGCGCCGATGCGCCGCAAGGGCGCATCGGTCTGGGCCAGCGCCTGACCCAGTGCGAAAGCGGCCTCCAGATCGCCCGAGGAAATCACGATCCCGGCCAGCCGCCCATAGGGCGGCATGGCAAGGGACTGCCGCTGGTCGGATTCCGAACGCCAGAACTCTTCTTCGGCGCCTGAGAGAATCGCCCGGATTACCGGATGCTCTGGCTGACTGGTCTGGATCAGCGCCAGCCCCGGCTTCTCGGCCCGCCCCGCGCGCCCCGAAACCTGCCGCACAAGCTGGAACACCCGCTCCGCCGCGCGAAGGTCTGACCCCGAGAGCCCCAGATCCGCATCAATCACACCCACCAGTGTCAGATGCGGGAAATTATGCCCCTTGGCCACGATCTGCGTGCCAATGATGATATCCGCCTCGCCCGCTGCGATCGCCCCGATCTGCTCTTTCAGCGCGCGCGCCGAAGCAAACAGGTCCGAGGACAGCACGGCCACCCGCGCCTCGGGCCAGAGCGTGCGCGCCTCTTCCTCCAGCCGCTCGACACCGGGGCCGACAGGGGCCAGCCGGTCCTCGGCCCCGCATTTGGGGCAGGCCGTGGGAATAGATGCCGTGGCCCCACATTGATGGCAGACGAGGCGTTTCAGAAACCGATGCTCCACCATCCGCGCGTCGCAGTCACTGCATTCAATCTGATGGCCACAGGCGCGGCAAACCGTGAGCGGCGCATAGCCACGACGGTTGAGGAATAACAGCGCCTGCTCACCCTGCGCGATACGTCGACTGACAGCGCCCTGCAATGTAGGCGAAATCCAGCGGCTGGAGGGCAGATCCTCGGCCCGCAGATCAATCGCGCGCATCTCGGGCAACACGCTCTCGCCGTAGCGGGCAGGCAGGTCGAGGCGGGCATATTTCCCCGCCTCGGCATTGGCCCAGCTCTCGAGCGAGGGCGTGGCCGAGGCCAGCACCACCTGCGCGCCTGCGATCGCCGCCCGTAGCACGGCCATGTCGCGCGCATGATAGAGCGCGCCCTCCTCCTGCTTGTAGGAGGAGTCATGCTCTTCATCGACCACGATCAGCCCGAGGTCGCGAAACGGCAGAAACAGCGCCGAGCGCGCACCGACGACAAGCGGCGCCTCCCCCTGCCCCAGCATCCGCCAGCAGCGCCGCCGCTCGGTCTGGGTAACGCCCGAATGCCACTCCGCAGGCCGCGCGCCGAAACGCGCCTCGACGCGGGTCAGGAATTCCGAGGTCAAGGCAATTTCCGGCAGCAGCACCAGCGCCTGACGGCCTGCCGCAAGGCAGGCCGCCACCGCTTCCAGATAGACCTCGGTTTTTCCTGACCCTGTCACCCCTTTCAGCAGCGTCGTGCCATAGCCCCCAGCCCGCAGCCCCGCGCGCAGTGCCTCGGCCGCGTGCGCCTGATCCGCAGTCAGGTCCGGTCCCGGTCGCATCGGATCAAGCCGCGGATAGGGCTGGTCGCGCGCGGCCTCGC
>SLJW01000181.1 GCA_007134865.1 Paracoccaceae bacterium
GCGCGCTACTCCGAGATGGGGTTGGAGTTCCGCGACGGGAATACATGAGCGCGCGGCTGGCAGCGCATGTCTGGGTCGCGGCCTATCTGCGACGGCTGCAACTCGAAGGCATCCCGGCCTATATCATCCGCAAAGGCGATGCGACAGCGGGTGCCGTGCTGGTCAAGCTCGCACGGATGGACGGGCAGGCGCAGGCCTTCACGCGCAGTTTCGATCTCGAGAGCGGCGCAAGGGTCTGGCAGGAGCTTTGCGCCGGGCCAGAGGCCGAGGTTGACGCGGCAGTGATGCGGCAATGTGGGTTTGATCCGGATCTCTGGGTGATCGAGGTCGAGGATGCGCGCGGGCGGCATCTGCTTGATGAGATGGCGGGTGGTTAGAGCGGGGCCACGCTCAGCGCCTAAACTATCGGAAAGCAAGCGATCCGAGCGGGCGCCTAATTCTGCCGCAACCGGATGACCACATCGACGCGAGCGATGCGCGCCCCTTCGGGCGGGCTGGGCAGGCGCGAAAAGGCGACTTCGGCAGAGGGCGCGTCGGTCAATTCCTGCGTGTCTTCCCAGAAGAAATGCGGGTGATCCTCGGTACAGGTGTCGAAATAGGACCGGGTCGCATCGACCGTGATCTCGTTCATCAGACCGGCATCGCAGAAAGCGCGCAGGGTGTTGTAAACGGTTGCGAGCGAGACCGACTCACCGCTCGCCTTTGCCGCCATGAACAGCCCTTCGGCAGTCACGTGGCGATCTGCGCCATCCCCCACAAGCAGGCTTGCCAGCGCGACACGCTGACGGGTCGGGCGCACATTGCCGCGGGCCAGCCATGCTTGACCAGCCTTCAGCGCGTCATCGGTCACTGATGCAAAACTTATTTCCATACCTTCATATAAAGGATGATGGCGCCGGATTTCAAATGAAAACAGGTCGCAACTGTGGCGCGGGCTCCCCTTGCCTCTGTTCAGGACGCGATGCTAGAGGGGGAAAACCCTTCAGGAGACCGTGATGACCCAGTTCCCGACCTCGTTCGACAAGGACGCCCTGCTTGCCTGCGCGCGCGGGGAGCTGTTCGGTCCGGGCAATGCCCAACTGCCCGAGCCGCCCATGCTGATGATGGATCGGATCACCGATATCTCGGGCGATGGCGGGCAGCATGGCAAGGGTCATGTCGTGGCCGAGTTCGACATCAACCCCGATCTGTGGTTCTTCGAGTGCCATTTCCCCGGTAACCCGATCATGCCGGGCTGTCTGGGGCTGGACGGTCTGTGGCAACTGACCGGGTTCAACCTTGGCTGGCGCGGCTGGCAGGGGCGGGGCTATGCGCTGGGCGTGGGTGAGGTGAAGCTCACCGGCATGGTGCGCCCCGACCGCAAGATGCTGACCTACAAGGTGGATTTCACCAAGGCGATCCAGACCCGCCGCCTGACCATGGGTGTGGCTAATGGCATTGTCCAGGCCGATGGCGATGTGATCTACCAAGTCACCGACATGAAGGTCGCGCTGTCAGAATCATAAGGCAGCGCGCCGCTCGCGCGCGTTCAGCCAGTTGATTGCCAGCAACACGAGGATCACCCCCGCCCCGGCGACCTCGACCCTGAAATCGGGCCAGAACAGCGCCGCGATGGCGGGAAGTGCCAGCAGGCGAGAGACCGGATCCATCCGCCCGAACAGGAAGCCCTCGATTGTGGCCGCGAAGGCCACCAGGCCGAGGATTGCGGTAAATCCTGTCCAGAGTACATGTAGCGGCGGGCCGCCATAGATGATCTCGGGGTTGAACACCATGAAGAGCGGGATCAGATACAGGCCCTTGGCGAATTTCCACGCCTGAACCGATGTTTCCATCGGTTTCGAGCCTGCGACGGCCGCGCCCGCGAACCCTGCGAGCGCAATCGGGGGCGTGACATTGCTGTCCTGCGAATACCAGAACACCACCAGATGCGCGATCAGAAGCGGGATGCCGAACTCGACATGCAGGGCTGGGCCCACCAGCACGATCAGCACGATATAGCTTGCCGTGACCGGCAACCCCAGCCCGAGGATCAGCGAGGCGATAAGCACCAGCCCGAGCGCGATCACGATATTGCCGCCCGAGAGTGCGACCATCATCGACGAGAACTTGAGCCCCAGCCCGGTTAGCCCGACAACGCCCACGATGATGCCCGCAACCGCACAGGCAATCGAGACCGCAACCGCGTTGCGCGCGCCCAGCTCCAGGCTCTCGAAGATCATCCGCAACCCGCGCATCACCGAGGCTTGCACCCGCGCGCCCGTCAACGGCCCCTCGGCCACCAGTGCCCAGAGCCCGCGCAACCCGGTAACTCCGATCACGGCGATGATCGCCCAGAAGCCAACGCGCATGGGCGAGATATTGTTGACCAGCAGCCAGACCAGCAGCACGAGCGGCACGATGAATTGCCAGCCCGCCTTGAGCACCTGCCGCACCAACGGCAATTCGGTAGGCGACAGCCCGCGCATGCCCTGCTTCATCGCCACGATATGCACAAAGAGATAGACAGTGCCGAGATAGAGGATGGCCGGGAAGATCGAAACCATCACGATCTCGATATAAGGCACCTGTGTGTATTCCGAGATCAGAAACGCGCCTGCCCCCATCAGCGGCGGGGTGATCTGGCCACCGGTCGAGGCGGCGGCCTCGATGCCGCCCGCCTGTTTGGGCTTGTAGCCCAGCCGTTTCATCAGCGGGATGGTGAAAGAGCCGGTCGTGACCACATTGGCAATCGCCGAGCCCGAGATCGAGCCCATCCCCGCCGAGGCGATGACGGCCGCTTTCGCAGGGCCACCGGGCTTGCGCCCGGTGGCGGCAAAGGCCAGATCGATGAAGAACTTGCCCGCGCCGGTCTTTTCCAGAAAGGCCCCGAACAGCACGAACATGAACACAAAGGTCGCGGCCACCCCCAAGGGCAGGCCGAAAATACCTTCCTGCCCGAGATAAAGCTGCCCTACCAGCCGGTCCACATTGGCCCCGCGATGCGACAGCACACCCGGCATCCACTCGCCCAAGCCCGGCAGCGCCCCGCGCGGCCCGGCCAGGGCGTAGAGGATGGCGATCGCGCCGATGATGGTCATGCCCAGCCCCACGGCGCGGCGGCTGGCTTCCAGCACCGCGACGGTGCAGATGATGCCCACGATGATATCGGTCTGGCTCCACCAGCCAGCACGCGCGATGATCGCGTCAAGGTTCCAGATGATGTAGAAGCCGCTCAGGAAGCCAGCCGTGATAAAGGCCGCGTCGATGATCCAGCCCAGCACGCCGCGTGGGCGCGTCTGGCCGAAGGCGGGGAAGATCAGAAAGGCCAGCACCAGCACGAAGGCCAGATGCGCCGGGCGCTGATAGAACAGCCCCAGAGGCTGGATGCCCGCCGTGTAAAGCTGGAACAGCGACAACGACACCGCGACAGCGCTGATCAGCCACAGCACCGGGCGCGGCTGCATCGCATCGGCAGAGCGCAGGTTCGACGGGATCAGCTCTTCATTGACCGGGGGCGTGTCGAAACTGTCGTGGCGCTCTGGTGTCGTGCTCATCGGCTTTGGTCACTCGGCTGATAGGGTCAGAATGGCCCGCGCGCCTGGCGCAAGCTCGGAAAGGGGAATATCAACTTCTCGGCCCGTCAGCCGATGGCCGACTTGCGGCGCGCCGACACGCAGGTGCAGGCGGTTGTCGGGTAGCGGCTCGTCCATGTCCTCGATCCAGTAGCCGCCCCCGGGCGCCGAAGTGAGCTTGCCGCGGCCTTCGACCTCGCCCAGCCCGGCAGCGAAATCATGCAGGTAGGATCGGGTCAGCACCAGTTGCCCGGCGCGGTTCTCGAAACAATCGGCCACCTTGCCCCCTGTCACCGAATGCGCCCAAGTCAGGCAGATTTCCTGGTCTTCAGGCAAGGGCAACGTGCGAAGCACGCTGCCCTCGACCGAGATTTCCAGAAAAGGCTCTGCCCCCGCGGGCAGAGCCAGTGCAAGCGCGGCAGTCAACCACCGCGCCGCCAAGGCGCCGCTCACGGACGCTGATGATCCTGCACGGTCATGCCGATCTCTTCCAGATAGCGCAGCGCGCCGGGGTGGAAGGGAATCGGGGTTGAGGCGATGGAGAATTCCGGCGTGGTGTCATTCGCTGCCGGGTGGATGGCGATCAGCTCGTCCACATTCTCATAGATCGCGCGCACGATGTTGTAGACCAGCTCTTCGTCCATATCCTCATGCGCGATCATCACGTTCGGTGTCGAGATGGTCTGCACGGGCTCATCGACCCCGTCATACATGCCAGCGCGCAGCGTATAGGGCGCGAAGGTCGGCTCGACCTCGATGGCATTGGCGATTTCCTCATCGCTCATCGGGATGATGGCAATGTCGCGGGTCGTCGCAAGGTTCATGATAGACGAGGTGGGCGGACCCACACTCCAGAACCCGGCCGCAATGTCGCCGTCGCGCAGCGCATCGGCGGTCTCGTTGAAGTTCAGCCGCTCGGGCGTGAAATCGTCATAGGTGATGCCATTGGCCGCCAGCAGTGTCTGCGCGCTGACCTCGGTGCCCGAACCGGGTGCACCCACCGAGACGCGCTGCCCGCGCAGGTCTTCGAGCGACGTGATGCCGCTATCGGCCAGCGTGACGATCTGCACCGCGTTGGGGTAGATCGACATCAGCGCGCGGATCTCGTCCACTTGACGACCCTCAAACGCGCCTTCGCCATTGAAGGCCTGATAGACCGTGTCGGCCAGCGCCAGTGCCAGATCACTGTCGCCGCGCGAAACAAGAGCCACATTCTCGACCGAAGCGCCGGTCACTTCGGCGCTGCCGCTGGCACCATCGACATGGCGGTTGATGACTTCGGCCACGCCGCCGCCATAGGGGAAATACACCCCGCCGGTGCCGCCAGTGGCGATGGAAAGCTCTTGCGCGACAGCCGGTGTTGCCGTCAGCGCTGCGGCAAGGCCGAGCGCAGTCAGTCTGATGGTCATGTCTATCCTCCCAAGGATATCTGTTTTTCTTTTCGGATCGCGAACGATCAGACGTCAGACTAGCCGGGGAGGTTGCATCGCGCAAGCATTCAGCCTGCAGCCAGCACCGGAATCAGCGATGCGATCAGCAGAGCGGCCATGGTGTAGTTGAAGGCGCGCAGCCAGTCCGGGCGGTCGAGAAAGCGCCGCAGACCCACACCCAAACCCGCCCAGACAGCGACCGAGGGAAAATTGACCATCGCAAACACGCCTGCCACCCAGGCCACGGCCAGCCATTCCTGCCCCGGCGCATAGAGCGTCACTGCACCGAGCGCCATGATCCACGCCTTGGGGTTCACCCATTGAAAGGCCGCTGCCTGCAGGAAGGTTAGCGGTCGGGCGCGGGTGGTGCTGCCCTCTGGCGGGGCGGAATTGGCGATTTTCCATGCGAGAAACAGCATGTAGCCGACCGAGGCGACCGTCAGCGCCATCCGCGCGGGCGGATAGGTCACGAAGACACCGACCAACCCGACGCCCACCAAGAATACCATGAAGGCATGTCCCAGCGCGATGCCGCACATATGCGGCAGCGTGGCTCGAAAACCGAAATTCACGCCAGAGGCGAGCAACATCACATTATTCGGCCCCGGCGTCACCGAGGTAACGAACGCATAGGCTGTGAGAGCCAGAAAGAGGTCGATTGGCATGGGCGCATTCCGTGTTTCTTCGGGCAACCCTATGCCGCGCGCAAAGGCGAGAGATTGCAAATGCTGCGTAACTTGCGGTAATTCTGCAATTCATGAGTGAAATAGACAGTATGTCCGACAAGATATTGCAGGTTCTCCAGCGCGAGGGCAGGATCAGCAATCTCGACCTGGCCGTAAAGGTCGGCCTCTCTCCCTCGGCATGTCTGCGCCGTGTGCAGGAGTTGGAGCGGCGCGGGGTCATCACCGGCTATCGCGCAGTGGTGGACCCGGCGAAACTCGGGATCGGTTTCATTGCCTATGTGACTGTGGGGCTCTCGCAGCATACCAAATCGGCGCAGGATGCCTTCGAGCGGCTGATGCGTGCGGCCCCACAGGTGCGCGAGTGTCATAACATAACCGGCACCATAGAATATCTGCTTCGGGTCGAGGTGGCGGACCTGCCGGCCTACAAGCATTTCCACACGGAATATCTCGGTGCCTTTCCGCATCTGAACACGATCACAACCATGGTTGTGATGGCCTCGCCCAAGGATATGCGCGGGTGAGAGATTCTGCGTGCATCTGCGGAAAAAACCGTTATGCTGCAGCGCAGCAAAGGGGATGAGCGCATGGCCAAGGGCAAGGTTATCACGATCGCACAGCAGAAGGGTGGCTCTGGCAAGACGACGCTCGCGGTCAATCTGGGCGTGATGCTGGCGCGGGCGGGCAAGACGGTCGCCTTTCTCGACATTGACCCGCAAGGCTCGCTCGGGCGCTGGTTCATGACCCGGCATGAAGTGGGCCGCGCCGATGGGATGGAGTTCTCCACGGCGTCGGCCTGGGGTGTGGGCTATGAGGTCGGCAAGCTGCGCGATGCAGCAGATATCGTCATCATCGACACGCCGCCCAAGGCCGATAGCGACCTGCGCCCGGCCCTGCGCGCGGCCGATCTGGTACTGGTGCCAGTCGCGTCCAGCCACGTCGATCTCTGGGCCACGGATGGTGTGCTGGACCTCGCACGTCGCGAGAATTGCGCGGTACTGGTGGTGCTGAATCGCGCAAGGGCCGGTACGCGTCTCGGGGCCGAGATTGCCGAGGCCACCAAAGTGCTCGAGGCTGCGATTGCCGAGACGCAGATCGCCAACCGGGTAGCCTATGCCGAGACGCTGGGTCAGGGGCTTGGCGGGGTCGAAGGGGCGCGCAGCCCCGCCATCCGCACCGAGTTGGAGGCGTTGCTGGCCGAAGTGCTGGCGGAATTGCCCGAAGACTGAGCCCCCATGGACGGCGCCTGCCGGCTGCGCTAAGAGCGCCGCGACATCCCGTCTGCGAAAGGCTTGCCCATGTCCGGCCACGGAACTGCTCTCCCGATGATCGCCCACCGCTCTGGCCCGCTGCGCGGTGTGGCCGAGGTGCCCGGCGACAAGTCGATCTCGCATCGCGCGCTGATCCTTGGTGCGCTTTCGGTGGGCGAGACGCGGATCACGGGGTTGCTCGAGGGGCAGGATGTGCTTGACACCGCCCGCGCGATGCGCGCCTTCGGCGCCGAGGTTACGCAGCATGGGCCCGGAGCGTGGTCTGTGCATGGCGTGGGCGTTGGCGGGTTTGCTGAGCCCGAGACAGTCATTGATTGTGGTAATTCCGGCACAGGCGTGCGGCTGATCATGGGCGCGATGGCCACGACAGATATCGCCGCCACATTCACCGGCGATGCGAGCCTCAACAAGCGGCCCATGGGGCGGGTGACGGAGCCACTGGCGCTGTTCGGCGCGCAGGCGTTCGGGCGGCGCGGCGGGCGGTTGCCGTTAACGCTGATCGGTGCGGCGCAGCCCTTGCCGGTGCGCTATGCGCTGCCGGTGCCCTCGGCGCAGGTGAAGTCAGCGGTACTGCTGGCGGGGCTGAATGCGCCGGGGCAAACCGTGGTGATCGAACAGGAGCCCACGCGCGACCATACCGAGCGGATGCTGCGCGGCTTCGGGGCAGAGGTTGCCGTCGAGCAAATCGCCGAGGGGCGGGTGATCACGCTCACGGGTCAGCCCGAGCTGCGGGGACAGGACGTGGCCGTCCCGCGTGACCCAAGCTCGGCGGCCTTTCCGGTCTGCGCGGCGCTGATGGTGCAGGATTCCGATATTCTGGTGCCGGGAGTGAGCCAGAACCCCACCAGAAATGGCATATTCCTGACATTGCAGGATATGGGCGCGGATCTGGTGATGGAGAATCCGCGCGACGAGGGCGGCGAGCCGGTGGCCGATCTGCGCGTGCGTTTCTCGGCGCTCAAGGGCATCGAGGTCCCGCCCGAGCGGGCGGCTTCGATGATCGACGAATACCCGGTTCTGGCAGCGCTGGCCGCGACTGCAGATGGCAAGACCGTGATGCGCGGCATCAAGGAATTGCGGGTGAAGGAATCCGACCGTATCGACGCTATGGCGCGCGGACTGGAGTCCTGCGGGGTGCGGGTGGAGGAAACCGAGGACAGCCTGACCGTGCATGGCATGGCCGAGGTGCCGGGGGGCGCGACGGTCGCAAGCCGTCTCGATCACCGCATCGCGATGAGTTTCCTTTGCCTCGGGCTGGCATCGCGCAACCCGATCCGCGTGGATGATGGCAGCCCGATCGCGACATCCTTCCCGGTCTTCGAGGCGCTGATGGGCGGGTTGGGCGCGCAGATCGCGCGAGCGGGGGACTGAGGCAGGCGCTGCGCCGGGTCAAGCCCTTGCAAGAAGCGCCCGCTCGGGGTCCCCGCCCACCCGCCCATGACCCGCTCGCGGGCGCTTGCCCCTTTGGGGCGGTTCAGATCACGGCGCTGGACCTGCCGGGCGAGGCATACTGCCGCGCATCGCCCCGAAATTCTTCGGTGCTGATCGGATCAATGCGTATTTCTGGCAAGATGAAGCCGATATTCAGAATTGATGTGCCAGCCTCGGAGTGTGCAAGTGCTGATCTTGCGGCGACAGCATCGCGGCACCTTGCGCCGTCCGCCTGTGCCGCATA
>SLJW01000041.1 GCA_007134865.1 Paracoccaceae bacterium
ACCTGCTCCCATGCATTGATCTGCAGCCCCATGACCGATTGTGACCAGGTCATGAATTGGATCATCTTCTCGCCGTCCATATGGCCCAGCGTAAGGAAGATCGTGGCCATGCCGACGACAATCTGCACCCAGAGGATCGCCAGAATGCCGATATCGGCATAGCTTGAGTTGTTGCGGATGCGCGGGTCGTAAAGGCGGCGATGCAGCAGCATGGTGCAGCCCACAAAGGCTGCAAGCCCTGCTGCCCCACCGATGATCACCGCCATCCACTGTTTCAGCCCATAGCTGATGCCAAGCGCGTCCAGCAACCAGATCGGGGTGAATAGCCCGATCAGGTGGCCGAAGAACAGCACGATAATTCCGACATGGAACAGCACCGAGCCCCACATCAACTGCTTGCGCCGCAAGAGCTGGCTGGAGGAGGATTTCCATGTGAACGGGTCGCGCTCATAGCGCGCGATGGTGCCGATCAGCGCAACGGCCAGCACCGCATAGGGCAGGATGCCGAAGATCAGGTAGTCTAGGCTAAAGTTTCCAAACATTGTCTTGTGCTCCTACATCTGGTCCGGCGCAGTGGTGCGCGGGGCGGCAGGCATGTCCATTTTCGCCAGAATGTCCCGGCTGATCGGGCATCCGGCATTGGGGTCAGGGCCGAAAGTGACCATCGCTTCTTCCCAGACCGCATCGAGTGCTTCGAGGTCTTCGGGATCATCATCGTTTTCGGACAAAAGCGCCTCAGCCTCAGGCGAGGTTTCGACCTGCGCCAGCGCGACGAGCGCCGCCAGCACCGGCGCATAGACGCTGTCGCGCCGCGCCAGCCGTTCCGCAAGCGCCAGAAGGATATGGCCAGCATCGCTCAGGATCGCGCGCGCCTGCTCGGGCGTCTGCGTGGACAGGAACTCCAGCAGCACCGGCAGGTGGTCGGGCAGTTCCGTCCCGACCAGATCGAATCCACCCGCGCGATAGGTCTCCAGAAGATCGACCATGGCGCTGCCCCGGTCCCGGCTTTCGCCGTGGATATGCTCGAACAGATTGAGCGAGAGCGTGCGCGCGCGGTCGAATTGCAGCACATAGCGTTCCTGCAACTCGTAGATGTCGCCCGCTTCCAACTCGGTCAGAAGTGGCTCCAGCTTCGCCAGTTGGCTCGGTTTCAGCAGACCCTCGAAGGAGAGGATCTGCCAGATTTCAGGGATGGCCGCCTGCAGATCCGTGCTCGGATAGCTCAGCAGGGCCGAGAATGCGCGATATGTCTTCATGACTTGATGAACTCCTGCGGGCTGCGGAATTTCTTGCCACCCGAGAAGAGCGACATTCCGGTGGTGCCGGTCGAACAGCCATTGCCATCGGTGAAGCCGCAGCCCCCCTTCAAGTCATAGGCATCTTCCACCAGCTCGCGATGCGTGGTCGGGATGACGAAACGATCCTCGTAATTGGCAATCGCCATCAACTGATACATCTCGTCGATCTGGTTTGGCGTCATGCCGACACGTTTCGCCACGCCCAGATTGACCACCCCATCCACGGTCTTCGACCGCATGTAGGACCGCATGGCCAGCATCCGCTCCAGCGCGCTGATCACCGGGGCCTCGTCGCCCGCGGTCAGCATGTTGGCGAGATACCGCACCGGGATACGCAGCGATCTCACATCGGGCATATCGTCCTGCGCGCTGATCTTGCCCGCCTCGGCCGCGTTCTGGATCGGCGAGAGCGGCGGGATATACCACACCATCGGCAGCGTGCGGTATTCCGGGTGCAGCGGGAAGGCGATCTTCCATTCCATCGCCATCTTCCAGATCGGCGAATTCTGCGCGCCCTTGATCCAGTCCTCCGGCACGCCCTCGGCGCGCGCGGCTTCGATCACCTCGGGGTCGTTGGGGTCCAGGAACACGCCGAGTTGCGCGTCATAGAGATCCTGTTCGTTCTCCTTGCTCGCGGCGTCGGCGATCTTGTCGGCATCATAGAGCATGACGCCCAAGTAGCGGATACGCCCCACGCAGGTTTCCGAGCAGACCGTCGGCTGGCCGCTTTCCAGACGCGGATAGCAGAGCGTGCATTTCTCGGATTTTCCGCTCGACCAGTTGTAGTAGATCTTCTTGTAGGGGCAGCCCGAGACGCACATCCGCCAGCCGCGGCATTTTTCCTGATCGATCAGGACAACGCCGTCATCCTCGCGCTTGTAGATCGCGCCTGACGGGCAGGACGCCACGCAGGTCGGGTTGAGGCAATGCTCGCACAGCCGCGGCAGATACATCATGAAGGTATTTTCATACTCTCCATAGATGTCCTTCTGGATGCCCTCGAAGTTGTAGTCCTGGCTACGCTTCGAGAACTCCCCGCCCAGGATTTCCTCCCAGTTGGGGCCCCATTCGATCTTTTCCATCCGCTCGCCCGAGATCTTGGAGCGCGGGCGTGCGGTGGGGAAGGCCTGCATTTCAGGGGCCGATTTCAGGTGGTCATAGTCGAAATCGAAGGGCTCGTAGAAATCGTCGATTTCCGGCAAGTCGGGATTGGCGAAGATATTCGCCAGAATCCGCCATTTGCCGCCCTGCTTGGGCACCAACTGTCCCGAAGGGTCACGCTTCCAGCCGCCGTTCCAGCGCTTCTGGTTTTCCCAATCCTTCGGGTATCCAATGCCCGGCTTGGTTTCGACATTGTTGAACCATGCATATTCAACGCCCTCGCGCGAAGTCCAGACGTTCTTGCAGGTCACTGAGCAGGTATGGCACCCGATGCATTTGTCTAGGTTCAGCACCATTCCGATCTGGGCACGTACTTTCATTCCGCTGCCTCCACTTTTGCGGGACGGTCAAGCCAGTCCACCTTTTCCATCTTGCGCACGATCACCATCTCGTCGCGGTTCGCGCCGACAGTGCCGTAATAGTTGAAGCCGTAGCTCTGCTGGGCGTAGCCGCCGATCATGTGCGTCGGCTTGGTCACGGTGCGCGTGACCGAATTGTGAATGCCCCCGCGCTGACCGGTGATCTGGCTGCCGGGCGTGTTCACGATCTTTTCCTGAGCGTGATACATGAAGGTTGTTCCGTCCTTCATCCGCTGGCTGACCACGGCACGCGCCGCGATGACCCCGTTGGAATTGAACAGCTCCACCCAGTCATTATCGACAATCCCGGCGGTCTTGGCGTCATTCTCGGAAATCCAGATGACCGGCCCGCCACGGTTCAGCGTGAGCATCAGCAGGTTGTCCGAATAGGTCGAATGGATGCCCCATTTCTGGTGCGGCGTGATGAAGTTCAGCACCACATGCTTGTCTGCCGATTTCAGCGCCTTTGTGGCATCCGTCGTGATCGTCTTCAGGTCCACCGGAGGCCGCCAGGTGACGAAGAATTCACCGAAGGCCAGCATCCATTCATGGTCCTGATAAAGCTGCTGCCGCCCCGAGAGCGTCCGCCATGGGATCAGCTCGTGCACATTGGTCCAGCCGGCGTTGTAGCAGACCTCCTCGGACTCGATGCCCGACCAGGTGGGCGACGAGATGATCTTGCGCGGCTGCGCGGCGATGTCGCGGAAGCGGATCTTCTCGTCTTCCTTGACCGCGGCCAGATGGGCGTGCTTTTGCCCCGTGGCCTTTTCCAGCGCCTCCCAGGCCTTGACCGCCACCTCGCCGTTGGTTTCGGGCGCCAGCATCAGCACCACCTCGCAGGCGTCGATGGCAGTTTCGATCTTCGCCATGCCCTTGGTCGGCCCGTCGCGATGCGTGCCGTTCAGCGCCTTGAGGTGATGCACTTCGGTCTTGGTGTCCCAGGCAATCCCCTTTCCGCCGTTGCCGACCTTTTCCATGAGTGGGCCGAGCGAGGTGAAGCGCGCATAGAGATTCGGGTAATCCCGCTCCACCGCGATATAGGCAGGCGCGGTCTTGCCCGGGATCAGGTCGCATTCGCCGCGCTTCCAGTCCTTGACCATGGGCTGCGCGATCTCGCCCGGGCTGTCATGCTGCAGCGGCAGTTGCACAACATCGGTTTCCACCCCGAGGATCTCCGGCGCGACCACTGAGAATTTCTCGGCAATCGCCTTGAAGATCTCCCAGTCGGTCTTGGACTCGTAGGCCGGATCCACCGCCGCTTGCAGCGGGTGGATGAAGGGGTGCATGTCCGAGGTGTTGAGGTCGTCCTTTTCATACCAGCTGGCAGTCGGCAGCACGATATCGGCATAGACGGCCGTGGTGGACATGCGGAAGTCGATGGTCACCAAGAGGTCCAGCTTGCCCTCGGGCGCGGTGTCATGCCACTTTGCCTCAATCGGCTTCTGGCGGCCTTCCTCGCCCAGATCCTTGCCCAACACCCCGTGATCGGTGCCCAAAAGGTGCTTGAGGAAATACTCATGCCCCTTGCCGGAGGAGCCCAGCAGGTTTGACCGCCACACAAAGAGGTTGCGCGGCCAGTTTTCAGGCGCGTCCGGGTCCTCGCAGGACATCTCCAGCTCGCCGGACTTGAGTTGCTCGGCCACATAAGCGGGAATGTCCTTGCCCGCCGCCTTCGCCGCCTTGCCCACCTCCAGCGGGTTGGTCTTCAGCTGCGGTGCAGAGGGCAGCCAGCCCATCCGCTCAGAGCGAATGTTGTAGTCGATCAGCGACAGCTTGTCCCAGTCGCCCTCGGGCGCAGTCGGGGACAGGATTTCCTTGGCCGAGACCGTCTCGTAGCGCCACTGATCGGTATGGGCATACCACGCGCTGGTAGAATTCATGTGCCGCGGCGGGCGCGCCCAGTCGAGCGCGAAGGCCAGCGGCAGCCAGCCAGTCTGCGGGCGCAGCTTTTCCTGCCCCACATAATGCGCCCAGCCACCGCCCGACTGGCCCACGCAACCGCACATCACCAGCATGTTGATCACGCTGCGATAGTTCATGTCCATGTGGTACCAGTGGTTCATCGCAGCCCCGATGATGACCATGGACTTGCCATTGGTCTTCTCGGCGTTCTCGGCGAATTCGCGCGCCACCTGGGTGATCTTGTCACGGCTGACGCCGGTGATCTTCTCGGCCCAGGCGGGGGTGAAGGGCACATCGGCGTTGTAGTCATCGCTGACATGATCGCCGCCCAGCCCGCGGTCGAGCGAGTAGTTGGCGCAGAAGAGGTCGAACACGGTGGCCACCATCGCCTCGGAGCCGTCGGCCAGCTTGATCTTCTTGACCGGCACGTTGCGGGTCAGCACATCGCCGCGCGTATCCTTGTGCCATTGGGTCGTGGCCATGCCGCCAAAATAGGGAAAGTCGACGCCGACCACGTCATCGCGGTCTTCTTCAAGCACCAGCGACAGCTTGGGCGCGGTGTCCTTGCCCTTGGCCTTCTCCTCGAGGTTCCACTTGCCCTGCTCGCCCCAGCGGAACCCGATCGAGCCATTCGGCGCGACCATGTTGCCCGAGTTTTCATCAATGCAGATGGTTTTCCAGTCGGGGTTGTTTTCCTCGCCCAGATTGTCGGCCAGATCGCTGGCGCGCAACTGGCGGCCGGGAATGTAGTTGTCACCCTTCTTGTCCAGACGGACCAGCATCGGCATGTCGCTGTATTTGCGGACATATTCCTCGAAATAGGGCACCTGACGGTCGAGATGGAACTCGCGCAGGATCACATGGCCAAAGGCCATACCCAGCGCTGCATCGGTGCCCTGCTTGGCGTTCAGCCAGACATCGCCGAATTTCGCGGCTTCCGAATAGTCGGGGCAGATCACGGCGGACTTGGTGCCGCGATAGCGCGCCTCGGTGTAGAAATGCGCATCCGGCGTCCGGGTCTGCGGCACGTTCGAGCCCCAGAGCAACAGGTAGCCGGCGTTGTACCAGTCGGCGCTTTCGGGAACGTCAGTCTGTTCGCCCCAGGTCATGGGCGAGGCCGGCGGCAGGTCGCAATACCAGTCATAGAAGCTCATGCAGGTGCCGCCCAGAAGCGACAGATAGCGACTGCCTGCCGCATAGCTGACCATCGACATCGCCGGGATCGGCGAGAAGCCGAACACACGGTCCGGGCCATATTCCTTGGCCGTCCAGGCATTGGCCGCCGCCGTCAACTCGGTCACCTCGTCCCAGGTCGCGCGCACAAACCCGCCCGTGCCGCGCTTGCGCGTGTAACTCGCGCGGGCAATGGGATCCTTCTGAATCGCTTCCCAGGCCTGCACGGGCGTCATGGTGCGGCGCTTCTCGCGCCACAGCCGCATCAGCGCACCACGCACCAGAGGCGTCTTCACGCGGTTGGCAGAATAGAGATACCAGCTATAAGACGCCCCACGCGCACAGCCGCGCGGCTCATGATTGGGCAGGTCCGGGCGCGTGCGCGGATAATCCGTCTGCTGCGTCTCCCATGTCACAATGCCCGATTTGACATAGATCTTCCACGAGCACGACCCGGTGCAGTTCACCCCATGGGTCGAACGCACAACCTTGTCGTGCTGCCAGCGCTGGCGATAGGTGTCTTCCCAATCGCGGTTTTCGATAGTGGTCTGGCCGTGTCCATCCGAGAACGTGTCCTTGCGCACGCTTTTCAGAAAGTTCAGCCGGTCAAGAAGATGGCTCATGGCTGTCTCCGTTCTTGAGGTTGAGAGGACAGGCGCGCGGGGAATGCCGCGCACCCGCGCGTCATTCAGGGGTTTTTCACGTAGGCGTTGGGCCGCAGGTAGAACCACCAGTTCAGGATCAGGCAGAGCGCGTAGAACACTGCAAAGCCATACATCGCATATTCCGGGGTGCCGCCGCGCACCTGCTCACCGATGATGATCGGGGCGACAAAGGCGCCATAGGCGGCCACTGCCGAGGTCCAGCCCAGCACCGGGCCTGCCTGCTCGCGATTATAGATCACGCCGATGGTGCGGAAGGTCGACCCGTTGCCGATGCCTGTGGCCGCGAAGATGATGAGGAACAGCACGAGGAAGATGAAGAAATACTGCTCCGGCGTCTGCGACTGGTAAGCCAGCATCATGACATAGCCCACTGCAGCCGAGGCAACGACCATCACCGCCGCAACCCATTGCGTTACGATGGACCCGCCAAACTTGTCCGACAACCAACCCCCGGGCGGGCGGATCAGCGCGCCGATGAAGGGACCGATCCAGGCATAGGTCAGCGCGCTGGGGGCGTTGGGGTTCTCCACCCGCTGCATCACGCCCTCTACCTCGACGCTGGTGAAGCCGAAGATCACCGTTATGCCCAGCGGCAGCGCCATCGAATAGCCGATGAACGAGCCGAAGGTCAGGATATAGAGGATCGTCATCGCCCAGGTGTGCTTGTCCTTGAAGATGGCAAACTGGGTGCCCATGCTGGCCCCGACACGGCCCGGTATGATCCGCAGCAGCACCAGCGTGAGCACACAGATCAGCACCACCGCGACAAAGACATTCAGCACGCCCAGCCCCGAGGGCGCGGGGAGGAAGAAATAGAGCCCAATCACCGAGGTCAGAAGGCCCACGCCATAGAGGCCCAGAACCTTACCGAAGGAGCTCAGCGTGCCGGTCATGTCCGGCGACAGCGGCTTGAGATTGTTCATGCCGAACCAGGCAATCGTCACCAGCGGGATCAGGATCGCCGCCCAGATGAAGCCGGCGTTCTGGATATAGGTGGGCGTTCCAACCTCGATTCGGCCGATCAGCGTGCCGCTGTCGCGCACCAGTGCGATGGGGTCACCAGCGACGGCACCGAAGATGGCGACTGTCATCACCGTCGGGATGAGGATCTGCATGGTGGTCACGCCGAAATTGCCCAGACCCGCATTCAGACCCAGTGCCAGTCCCTGCTGACGACGGGGGAAGAAGGTGCTGATATTGCTCATCGAGGCCGCGAAATTGCCGCCACCGATGCCCGAGAGCAGCGCCGCCAACTGGAATTTCCACAGGGGCGTTTCGGGGTCTTGCAGGAACAGGCCCGTCAGCAGCGCCGGCGGGATCAGGAGCGCGGTGGTCAGGAAGACCGTGTTGCGCCCGCCCGCAATGCGGATCATGAACGAGGCAGGGATACGCAGCGTCGCCCCCGTCAAACCGGCAATCGCTGTCAACGTGAAGAGTTCAGCCTGCGTGAACGGAAAGCCCGCATTCAGCATCTGAACGGTGATGATGCCCCACATCAGCCAGACGGCGAAACCGCACAGCAGGTTGGGGATCGAGATCCAGAGGTTGCGATTGGCCACCCCCTTTCCCGTCTGCTCCCAGAACGCCGTATCCTCGACGTCCCATTTTTCCATGTCCTTAGCCATTATTTCCTGTCCTTCCTGGGGCCGGTGCGACTGATCAGCGTCAGTGCCTTGCAGGGCCGTGTCTTGGCTGGCCCGGTCTATGCCGGGCCAGATTTTGAATGCTATTCAGCGGGTTGCGATTTTCCGCGATCCAGCCGTTCGAGGGCGGCGCGCAGGTCATCGACCGTGGCGAATTTTGCCTTCAGTTGAAGTCCACCGGTGCCGCGCTGGGTCACTTCGACCATTTCGGACTCTGCGAAGATTGCAGCGACCTCGGCATCCAGCGCCTTCTTCTCGGCGGCCTCGCGGGCAATCTCGCGGTCCACCGAAG
>SLJW01000088.1 GCA_007134865.1 Paracoccaceae bacterium
GCCACGCGCAGCATATAGGCGTGGAGTTGCAGATACAGCCCGTTCATCAGCCGCAGCGGGCGGAACTCCTCTTCGGTCAGACTGCCATCGATGCGGCGGGAGACTTGCGCGCGGAACTGACGGTTGCGTTCGGCGAGGAAGGCGTGGTCGAATTCAGAATAGCGATACATGAGACTCGGCTCCTGTGTCGGCCTGTTTGCCGTGGTGGTAATTGGACGGCCCGCGCGTGCGGAAGGTTTCGCGGAAATGGGCGGGCATGGCACCATCTGGTGTAAGCCGGACATCGGCCAGATAAGCGCCGATAATTTCGGCTGTGCGTGCGCTGGCCTGCGCTAGAGCGGCCTCGGCCTCGGCGCGGTCGGTGAAGACCTGCGCTTCTGCGAGCGTCCGGGTCAGCGCGCCGGTCGCGGTCAGCCAGACGACATCGCCTTCCAAAAGCGCATTGGCAGTGATGACATAGCCCATGCGCATCAGCCCAACTCCGCCAGAAGCTGCGGAAGTTCCGCGCGCGCAGCAGCGGGCGCGAGGCCGAGCAGGAGGATCGCGGGTCCCTTCAATGCGGAGTCGGCCATGCCGGTGGCGAGCGACTCAAGCATCAGCGGCAGGATGCGCTGGTCGGGGCGACTGGCATTGGCGACCACTGTTACCGGCGTGGCCGGGTCCGCGCCATGCATGAGCAGACGTCCCTGCACGAAGCGCGCGGCGCGCTTGCCCATATAGATGGCGGCCACAGAGTCCGGCAGGGAGAGGTTTTTCCAGTCCTGCTCGGCCAGACCGTCCACATCCTGCGCAGTTAGCAGTTGTAGCGCCTGATTCCGTCCGCGCCGGGTCAGGCTGGTGCCAATGCAGGCTGCGGCGGCGCTTGCCGCCGTGATGCCTGGGGTGATGGCCCAGTCGATCCCGGCGGCGCTAAGCGCCTCGGTCTCGTCATCCAGCCGCCCAAAGATACTCGGATCGCCCCCTTTCAGTCGCACGACGCGCGCGCCTGCGCGCGCATGCGCGACCATCAGCTCGTTGATCCGGTGCTGCGGTGTCGAGGGGCCGAAGCCTTGTTTGCCGACAGCGATGAACTGCGCTTCGCGGCGCGCAAGCTCGAGGATCGGTTGCGGCACCAGCCCGTCATGGATGACCACATCCGCCTGATCGAGCAGCTTGCGTGCGCGCAGGGTCATCAGGTCGGCCGCACCGGGGCCCGCGCCGACCAGATCAACTCGCCCGGCCTCCGGAGCTTGGGAGAGATGCTGCTGCAATAGCGTATGCAGCGCATCGCCAAGCCCGCCTGCACCTGTGGTCTCAAGCGCGTGTGGGCCGGTCTCGAAGTAGTACTCGGCCCAGAAATCGCGGCGTGCGCGCCCTTGGGGCAGCGCCTCGACGGCCTCTCGGGCGATCTTGCCGGCCCGCGCGAGGGTGCCGAGCGACTCTGGCAGGCGCTCTTCCAGCTCGGATTTGATCGCCCGCGCAAGAACAGGGGCGGCACCTTCGGTGCCGATTGCTACCGTCACTGGCGCACGGTCCACAATCGCTGGCGTGATGAAATCGCTGCCGGCGAGATTGTCCACGATGTTGAGCAAAACCCCCGCCCCGCGCGCCAGACGGGCGATGCGTGCATCTTCGGCAGCGTCGCCTGTCGCGGCGTAGACCAGAGCGGCGTTATGCAGGTCGTTTGCGTAAAGCATGCGGGGCAGGAGCGCTGCGCCGACTTCGGCGGCAAAATCCGCAAGCTCCGGTTCGGGGTTCGGTGCGAAGAGCGTCAGCCGCGCAGGCGTGCGTGCGAGCAGGCGCAGCTTTGCCAGGGCAATCTCGCCTGAGCCTGCCAGCAGGACATCTCGGTTGGTCATGTTCAGATAGATTGGAAAATGCTGCATGGGATACCCTCTCTTGCAGAAAGGTTAGAACAATAGGCTTTAGAATAGAAGGTAACTCGGAAAAAAAGACCACTGTGCTGCCAGAAAAGCCGATTTACAGGAAAATTTTTCCTACCCTGTGTTGATGCGCTATCTCGGTTCCATGTTTTGGCCCGAGCGCAGGTTGAACCTGTCGTGCTATTCGAGTTCAGACGACCTTCCGACGAGAGAGATGTTGCGTGGCAGCAATCTGGAGTCGGTTATGGAGGCGTTAAATCAGCCGAAAAGCGCTTAATTCTGCGCCGCAGCATCTCAGGGCTGCGAAAAAATGATGCAGCTCTCTGCACCTGCGAGCTTTCCGGCTTGGTCAATCTGCCCGGCGACTCGCCAAAGCATATGCGCAAGTGAATAGTCGCGTTGCTGATGCGATATCAGAACCATGTCCGGCAGCGTGATCCTGGCAGATGCTGGCCGCCGGACATGTGCAACATATGACTGCTGCCCTTTGGAGATAGGCGCGCAAAACGCCTGTTGCAAGTTTGGGCAGCGCGACCCAGAGGAGCCCTGCCCTGATGATCAAGAAAACCCTGCTGACAACTGCCGCTGCCTCGGCGCTCATGGCCACGCCTGCGCTAGCCGACTGTCCGATCCAAGTGGGTGTGCTGCATTCGCTCTCGGGTAGCATGGCAATTTCGGAAACCACGCTGCGCGACGTGATGCTGATGTTGGTCGAGCAACAGAACGCCAACGGCGGACTGCTGGGCTGCGAGCTGGAAGCCGTGGTCGTGGACCCGGCCTCGGACTGGCCGCTTTTCGCCGAACTGACGCGGCAACTCATCACCGTGGATGAGGTCGATGTCATCTTCGGGGCGTGGACTTCGGTTGCGCGGAAAGCGGTATTGCCCGTGCTGGAAGAGTTGAACGGCCTGATGTTCTACCCGGTCCAGTATGAGGGTCAGGAGAGTTCGCGCAACGTGTTCTACACAGGTGCTGCGCCCAACCAACAGGCAATTCCAGCGGTGGATTACTTCCTCGAGGAACTCGGTGTCGAAAGCTTTGCCCTTCTGGGCACCGATTATGTCTATCCGCGCACCACAAATGCCATTCTCGAAGCCTATCTGATCGACAAGGGGATCGACCCTGACGATATTTTTGTCAACTACACGCCCTTCGGTCATTCCGACTGGTCAACTATCGTGTCTGATGTGGTTGCCATGGGCGCTGGCGGCAAGCAGGTCGGCGTGATCTCGACCATCAATGGCGATGCCAATGTGGGCTTCTACACCGAATTGGCCGCTCAGGGTATCGACAGTTTCGATCTGCCTGTGGTGGCGTTTTCGGTCGGTGAGGAAGAGCTTTCGGGCCTCGACACGTCGCGTCTGGTCGGCCATCTGGCGGCGTGGAACTACTTCATGTCCGCTGATACCGAGGCCAATGACGAGTTCATCGCAGCCTGGCACGAGTTCATTGGCGACGAGAGCCGTGTGACCAACGACCCGATGGAGGCGCATTACATCGGCTTCAACATGTGGGTGAACGCGGTTACGGAAGCTGGCACCACCGATGTGGACGCTGTCCGCGAAGCGATGTGGGGGCAGGAATTCCCGAACCTGACGGGCGGCATGGCGGTTATGAACCCCAATCATCACCTGTCGAAACCGGTGCTCATTGGCGAGATTCGGGCTGATGGTCAGTTCGACATCATCAGCCAGACCGAGGAAGTGCCGGGCGAGGCATGGTCGCCCTTCCTTGAGGAGAGCGCAACGCTGACCAGCGATTGGCAGGCGCTGGGATGCGGTATGTTCGACACTGCAACCGAGAGCTGCGTGCAGCTTACATCGAACTACTGAAGCAGGATGCAGGGCAGGGGGCAGAATTCCCCCTGCCTGATCTCCTTGTTGCGAAAGACATGACTATGCCGCGCCACGCCCTGCTCGCGACGCTTGCCCTTTGTTTGATGTTCCTATGGACCCCTGCATCGGTTGCTGCGCAATCTGAAACGCCGCTTCAAGATGTGCTGCAAACGGTACAAGAGCAGGTCGCACGCCCCTCGCGTGCACAGGTCGCGGCTGTGCTCGATGCCCTACAGGCAGCTGACGCGCCTGGCACCATGGAGTTCCTGAACCGCTGGGCCGCGCGCGACGTGTTTGAACGCCCCGAGGATGGGCTGTTTTTCTACGCTCGCGAGGGTGAGAGCCGTAGTCTGACACTGATCGACCTCGACACGGGCGCAGATGTGGCCGAAGTAACCAGCCGCGATGTCAACCAGATCCGCGTCAATGCCGGGGTGCGGCGCGAGATCGAGGGCGCACTGGTCACCTTCGAGTTGCTGGCCCCGGATCGCGCTCGCCGGTTGGCCGCCGTGCGCACCATCGCCCGCAGCCCCGAGGCCGAACACATCCCGGTGCTGGAATCGGCGCTGGCGGAAGAACAGGATGGCGCCGTTGCCGAACGGATGGCGCGCGTGCTCGATCTTCTTAACGCCCGCTTCGCGACCGACGGCGCGGCCCGCGTTGCCGCGATTGAAGGGCTGTCGGGCGATATCACCACCGAAGCGCGGCGCGCGTTGAACCAGATCCTCAGCACGCGGTCGGAATTCGCGCCCGAAATCCCCGAGGGAGTAAATGTAGCGCGCATACGGACGCCCGGCGAGGATCTTGACCTGATTGCCGCCTATGCGCGTCTGGCCGAAGCTGATCTTGTGCCCCCGCGCCAAGGCCGCAATGCCATCCGCGATGCGCTGCGCGCGAATGTGGTCGATGGCGAAGTTGGCGGTATTCCAGTGCATCAGCTCGACACCGATGAGATGCGGCGCGCGGCCTATACGGCGCTGGAAGAAGCGGGCAGCGTTGCCCCGCTTGTCACCCAGTCTGACATGGAAGCCGCTGTCGCAGAGTATGTGTTTTTCGATGCTTATATTGAACCCGATCAGGCGGTAACCGACGCCGCCCGCGCGAGCCTCGACAGTACGCGCACGGCGATTTCGCTCTGGCAGTTTCTGGGCATTTCGCTCGATGCGCTCTCGCTCGCCTCGATCTTCTTTCTGGCGGCTATCGGGCTGGCCATTACCTTTGGCGTGATGCGCGTGATCAACATGGCGCATGGTGAGTTCATCATGATGGGCGCCTATACCGGCTATGTCGTGCAAACCGTGATACCGAACCTCACAACCTCGCTGATCGTGGCGCTGCCGCTGGCCTTTGCGGTCACCTTCGCGGCTGGCGTGGCGATGGAGCGGCTGGTGATCCGTCACCTCTATACCCGACCCCTCGAGACCTTGCTTGCCACCTTCGGCATCTCGATTGCGCTGCAGCAACTGGCGAAGAACATCTTCGGCACGCAGGCACGACCGCTGACCTCGCCCGACTGGCTGGCGGGCGCGATCCAGATCAATGACGTGGTTTCGGTCGCCTCGATCCGGGTGGCGATCTTTGTCATGGCGATCGGATTCCTGCTTCTGTTGCTGTTCATCCTGAACCGCACCCGGTTGGGGCTGGAGGTGCGCGCTGTCACCCAGAACCCCGGCATGGCGGCCTCGATGGGCATCAACCCCGACCGGATCAACATGCTCACCTTCGGGCTGGGGTCGGGGATTGCGGGGGTGGCCGGCGTCTCCATCGGCTTGGTGGCGCAGGTCACCTCCGAAATGGGAGCGAATTACATTGTGCAGAGCTTCATGACCGTGGTGGTGGGCGGAGTCGGCTCTGTCTTTGGCACACTCGCCGGTGCCGGGTTGATCGGCGCGCTGCAGAAGGGCATCGAGTGGTTCAACCCGGCCAATACGCTCGCGGCGCAGACCTATATGGTGCTGTTCATCATCCTTTTCATCCAGTTCCGGCCAAAGGGCATTGTTGCCCTCAAGGGTCGCGCAGCGGGGGATTGAGGCGATGTATATTCCCCGTCAGACAGCCGCCCAGACCCGCCGAAGCTTCCTCCGCGAAAACCCCTCCGTGCTGTGGTTCATGGGGCTTCTGGGGCTGTTCACGCTTGGCGTTACGATCCTGTCCGAGGCGTTCGGGATCGGGGTCATTTCTACCAATCTGGTCAAGATCCTCGGTATGACATTATGCCTGTGCCTGATCGCTATCGCGATGGATGTGGTCTGGGGCTATTGCGGCATCCTCTCGCTCGGGCATTTCGCCTTTTTCGGGCTTGGGGGATATGCCATCGGCATGTGGCTGATGTATGCGCGCACCGAAATCGTGATCCGCGATTCGCTTGGGCGTGGGACAATTCCACCCACAGAGACCGAGGTCTCCGAGGCAGTCGCCGCGCAGATTTTCGGCGTGGTTGGCTCCAGCGAATTGCCGCTGATCTGGAGTTTCGCCGGCTCGCTGCCGTTTCAACTGGCCATGGTGGTGCTGGTGCCGGGGCTGCTGGCACTGGTTTTCGGCTGGCTCGCGTTCCGCTCGCGCGTGACAGGGGTTTATCTCTCGATCCTGACACAGGCGATGACCTTGGCGCTCTCGCTCTACCTGTTCCAGAATGACACCGGCCTGCGCGGTAATAACGGGCTGTCGGGGCTGCAGAATATCCCCGGTTTCCTTGATGTGCCGCAATCCATCATCTCGGTCTGGTTCTTCTGGGCATCAAGCCTTGCACTGGGCGCAGGCTATCTGCTGTTTGCGTGGCTGGTGTCGGGCAAGTTCGGCTCGGTCATCCGCGCCATTCGCGACAACGAGGCGCGGGTGCGCTTCCTCGGCTATAATGTCGAGGGCTACAAGCTTTTCGTCTTTACTGTGACGGCCATCATCTCGGGCATTGCAGGCGCACTTTACTACCCGCAGGCCGGCATCATCAACCCCGCCGAGATCGCGCCGATTGCGTCGATTTACCTCGCGGTCTGGGTTGCCATCGGTGGGCGTGGACGACTTTACGGCGCGGTCATCGGCGCGGCGCTGGTGTCGCTGCTGTCTAGCTGGCTCACTGGCGGTGGCGCGCCGAATATCGACCTTGGTTTCTTCCGCATTGTCTGGACTGACTGGTGGCTGGTGTTGCTTGGGCTGGGTTTCGTGCTGGTCACGCTGTTCTTCCCCAAGGGCATTGGTGGCCTCTTTGACTATCTGGTGAGGAAATCATGAGCACGCTGCTGGAGGTTTCGGGCGTGTCTGTCACCTTCGACGGGTTCCGGGCAATCAACAACCTGTCCATCGCGATTGGCGAACCGGAACTTCGCGCCGTGATCGGTCCAAATGGCGCGGGGAAGACCACCTTCATGGATATCGTGACCGGCAAGACAAAGCCCGATGAGGGCAAGGTGCTCTGGGGCGAAAAATCCACGGATCTGCTGAAGCTCTCTGAGAGCGACATTGCCAAAATCGGGATCGGGCGGAAATTCCAGAAACCGACCGTGTTCGAAGAACAGTCGGTGCGCGACAATCTCGCCATGGCGCTGAAGAACAAGCGTGGCCCCCTTTCGGTGCTGATTTGGAAAGCGGGCGCGCAGGACCGGGCGAGGATCGAGGAACTTGCCGAAGAGATCGGGTTGACCGAACGGCTGGATCATCGCGCGGGCGACCTGAGTCACGGCCAGAAGCAATGGCTGGAGATCGGGATGCTGCTCGCGCAGGACCCGCGCCTGCTACTGGTTGATGAACCTGCTGCGGGCATGACGCCTGCAGAGCGCGAGCATACCACGGATCTGTTGAAGCGTGCGGCCAAGACGCGAGCGGTGATGGTGATCGAGCATGATATGGAATTCATCCGCCGCCTTGAGTGCCGCGTGACAGTGCTGCACGAAGGGTCGGTTCTGGCCGAGGGCTCGCTCGACCATGTCACGAAGAACCAACAGGTGATCGATGTCTATCTGGGGCGCTGAGGGATGCTGAAAGTCGAGAACCTGACCCTGCATTACGGCGCCTCGCAGATTCTATGGGGTGTGTCACTGGAGGCACGTCCAGGCGCGGTGACGGCAGTGATGGGCACGAACGGGGTCGGCAAGACCTCGCTTTTGCGTGCGATCGCCGGGCGGCATCCCTATTCGGGCGGGACCATAAGGCTCGATGGGCAGGTTCTGGACCATCTCAGCGCCGCGCAGGCGGCGCAAGCCGGGATCGCCTACGTGCCGCAGGGGCGCGAAGTCTTTCCTCTGCTCACTGTGACCGAGAACCTGCAGACTGGCTTTGCCTGCCTGCCGCGGTTTGAGCATCTGATTCCACCGCGAATCTACGAGCTGTTTCCGGTGTTGAAGCAGATGGAGAATCGGCGCGGCGGTGATCTCTCGGGTGGACAGCAACAGCAGCTTGCGATTGCACGAGCGCTGATCGCGCGTCCCAAGGTGTTGTTGCTGGACGAGCCGACCGAGGGTATCCAGCCCAATATCATCAAGCAGATCGGCAAGGTGATCGAACTTCTGCGCGACGAGGGCGAGATCGCCATCGTGCTGGTCGAGCAGTATTTTGATTTCGCTTACGGATTGGCGGACAGCTTCTGCGTGCTCAACCGGGGCGAGGTAGTTCTGGATCAGCCCTCAAGCGCAGTGACGCGGGAACAGATCCTCGAACGCGTTTCAATCTGACGCGTTAAGTTCGAGTATTTTTTGCAAGAAAATTAATGCCTTGACAGACTCTTGGCATCCGCTCC
>SLJW01000047.1 GCA_007134865.1 Paracoccaceae bacterium
TAGTCGTCCCATTTGGCGCGCTCGTTCCGCGCCTGCGCCGTCCAGTCCTCGCGCGCGCGATAGTCGCCCATGGCGGCGCCCAGCAGCGGCAGCGACCGTTTCGCGCAGCCCACCACGGGCAGCGAAAGGTGTTTCATCGCATCATGGCGGCCCACGTTCAGGCCGATGAAGCGCGCATCCTTGGCAAAGGCCGTCCAGGAACCGGTGGTGAAATCCTGAAGTCGCGTGCCGACCGCCAGCACCACGTCGGCGGCCTCGGCAATCGTGTTGGCGCTGTCCGAGCCGGTCACGCCGATGGGGCCGGTGTTGAGCGGGTGTGTGGCCAGCATGTTCGCACGCCCCGCGATGGTTTCGAGCACGGGGATGCCATGCGCCTCGGCGAACGCCGTCAGTTCGGGCACGGCCTGCGCGTATTGCACGCCGCCGCCAGCGATGATCATCGGGCGGGCGGCGCTGCGCAGCACCTCCGCCGCGTCGGCAATCTCGGCCATGTCGGGGGCCTGGCTGCGAATGCGGTGGACGCGGCGGGCAAAGAACTCCTCAGGGTAGTCATAGGCCCAGCCCTGCACATCCTGCGGCAGCCCGAGGAAGGCCGGGCCGCAAGCGGCGGGGTCGAGCATTGTGGCAAAGGCGGCGGGCAGCGACTGGATGACCTGTGCGGGGTGGGTGATCCGGTCCCAGTAGCGGCTGACCGCCTTGAAGGCATCATTCAACCCCAACGCCGGGTTGCCGAAATGCTCCAACTGCTGCAGCACCGGGTCAGGCAGGCGGGTGAGGAAGGTGTCTCCACAGAGCATCAGCATGGGCAGGCGGTTGGCATGAGCAAGCGCCGCGGCGGTCAGCAGGTTTGCCGTCCCCGGACCGGCGCTGGCGGTGCAGAACATGAACCGCCGTCGCAGATGGTATTTCGCGTATCCGGCCGCCGCGAACCCCATGCTCTGCTCGTTCTGGCCGCGATAGAGCGGCATTTCGGCATGGTGGGGATAAAGCGCTTCGCCCAGACAGGGCACATTGCCATGCCCGAAGATGCCGAAGCCGCCGCCGCAGATGCGCGTCTCGACTCCGTCAATGTCGATGAACTGATTGAGCAGGTAGCGTACAATGGCCTGTGCTGTCGTCAGTCGAATGGTGCCGCCTGTCGCCCCCATGATCATCTCCCGCCTTGCGTCTTCTCGTGATTCAGGATAGCGAATTTGCAACCGGTTGCAACCGGCCTTGTGCAAAAATGGAGGCGATCATGCGCGAGATCGGCATCGGCCTGATTGGCGGGGGCTATATGGGCAAGGCCCATGCTGTCGCGCTTTCGGCAGTCGGTGCCGTGTTCGACACCGCATTGCGCCCGCGGCTGGAGTTGGTCGCCGGATCCACTTTTGAGTCCTCAGAGCGCTACCGTGCAGCCTTTGGCTTTGCTCGCGCCGCGCCTGACTGGCAGGCGCTGGTCGCCGATCCGGCTGTCGAGGCCGTGGTCATCGCATCGCCCCAGACCACGCACCGCGCGATTGCTGAAGCAGCTTTCGCGCGTGGCAAACCAGTTTTTTGCGAGAAGCCGCTGGGCGCCTCTCTCGCCGATGCGCAGGCCATGGTCGCCGCCGCCGAAGCTGCGGGGGTGGCCAACATGGTCGGGTTCAACTACGTCCGCACCCCGGCCACGCAATTCGTCCGTCAACTTCTGGTCGAAGGCGCGATCGGCGATGTGACGTGGTTCCGAGGCGAGCATACCGAGGATTTCTTCGCCAACCCGGCGGCAGAACACACATGGCGCTGCGAAGGACGCGCCAATGGCTGCATGGGTGATCTCGCGCCGCATATGATCAATTGCGCACTGGCGCTGATGGGGCCGATGGCTGAGCTTTCAGCGCGGGTCGAGACCGTGCATGCGACCCGCCCAGGCCCGGACGGACCGGTCACGGTGGACAATGACGACCATGGGCAGATGATGGTCCGCTTCGCCTCCGGCGCCATGGGGCATCTGTATTTCAGTCGCATCGCCACGGGGCGCAAGATGGGCTATGCCTATGAAATTCATGGCACAAAGGGCGCGATCCGCTTCGATCAGGAGGATCAGAACGCTGTCTGGCTCTACCGGATGGACGGCCCCGAGGCGCAGCGCGGCTTCACGAAAATCCTGACCGGTCCCGCACACCCTGACTATCTTCCCTTCTGTCAGGGGCCCGGGCACGGCACCGGCTATCAGGACCAGATCATCATCGAGGCGCGCGATTTTCTGCGCGCGATCGAGACAGGCGCACCCGTATGGCCGACCTTCCGCGAGGGCCTCAGGGTCGCGCAGGTGATCGAAACTGCTTTCGTCTCGGCCGAGGATGGCCGCTGGCATACTCTTCCCACGCACTGAAAGGCGCACCACATGACGATCCGCATCGGCAATGCCCCCTGTTCCTGGGGTGTCGAATTCACACATGACCCGCGCAACCCGCCCTGGCGCGATGTGCTGCGCGACTGCGCTGCGGCCGGCTATGAAGGCATCGAGCTTGGCCCGGTGGGCTATATGCCCGAGGACCCCGCCGTGCTGGCTGACGCATTGGACGAACACGGGCTGGCGCTGATCGGTGGCGTGGTGTTCCGGGCCTTCCACGACCCGGCGCAATGGGACGATGTGCTGGACGGCGCGGTGCGCACCTGCCGCGCGCTGGCGGCGCATGGCGCGCAGCATCTGGTGCTGATCGATTCCATCTCTCCGCGCCGCGCGCCAACTGCCGGAAGGGCGGAGGCTGCCGAGCAGATGGACGCGGCGGAATGGGCGGCCTTCCGCGACCGGATCGCGCATGTGGCGCGCATGGGGGCCGAGGAGTATGGGCTTACGGTTGGTATCCACGCACATGCCGCCGGATTCATGGATTTCGAGCCGGAACTGGAGCGGTTGCTGGACGAGGTGCCCGAGGAGGTGCTGAAGATCTGCTTCGACACTGGGCACCATTCCTATGCAGGGTTCGACCCGGTGGATTTCTTGCGCCGCCACATGGGCCGTATTTCCTATATGCATTTCAAGGATATCGATCCGGTGGTGAAGGCGGATGTGATCGCGCGCGGCACCGGCTTCTATGACGCCTGCGGGCAGGGGATATTCTGTAATCTGGGCAAGGGCGATGTGGATTTCCCGGCGGTGCGGCAGATCCTGCTGGATCATGGCTTCGAGGGCTGGTGCACGGTGGAGCAGGATTGCGACCCCACGCTCGATATCTCGCCCATCGACGACGCGCGAGCGAACCGCGCCTATCTGCGCAGCATCGGCTTCTGAGGAGGGCAGGGGATGAAACTGAATTGGGGCATGATCGGCGGGGGCGAGGGCAGCCAGATCGGGCCCGCGCACCGGATCGGGGCGCAGGCGGACGGTCTGTTCACCCTGGCCGCCGGGGCGCTGGACGCGGACCCAGCCAAGGGGCGCGAATATGCGCAGCGCCTCGGCGTGGCGCCGGACCGCGCCTATGGCGACTGGCGCGAGATGCTGGAAGGCGAGCGCGCGCGCGCGGACCGGGTCGACCTCGTGACCGTGGCCACACCCAACGCCACGCATTTCGAGATTACCAAGGCCTTTCTCGAAGCCGGCTTTCACGTGCTCTGCGAAAAGCCCATGACCATGACGGTGGAGGAAGGCGAAGAGATCGTGCGCATCGCCCGCGCCACGGGGCGTATCTGCGCCGTGAATTACTGCTACAGCGCCTATCCCATGGTGCGCGAGATGCGGGCCATGGTGCGTTCGGGCGCGCTGGGGCGGATCAGGGTCGTGGTGGCGAGTTTCAGCCACGGCCACCACGCCGACGCCGCCAACGCCGACAACCCGCGCGTGCGCTGGCGCTATGATCCGGCACAGGCGGGTGTCTCGGGTCAGTTCGCTGATTGTGGCATCCACGCGCTGCACATGGCGAGTTTCATCGCGGGGGATGAGGTCGAAACCCTCTCGGCCGACTTCGCATCGACCATCGAAAGCCGCGTCCTGGAAGATGATGCCATGGTGAATTTCCGCCTGTCCGGCGGCATCGTGGGGCGGCTCTGGACCTCGGCGGTGGCGATCGGACGGCAGCACGGGTTCGACATTCAGGTGTTCGGCGAAAACGGGGGCATGCGTTGGGCTTCGGAACGCCCCGATCAGGTCTGGTATTCGCCACTGGGCGGGCGCACCCAGATCATCGAGAAGGCCGAACCGGCTCTGGGCGAGGATGCCGCGCGCCTGACCCGCCTGCCGATTGCGCACCCCGAAGGCTTCGCCTTTGCCGTGGGCAATATCTATGTCGATCTGGCCGCCGCCATTCTGGGTGAGACACGCAACGGGTTGCCGCGGGCGGAGGATGGGTTGCGGTCTATGGCGGCGGTTATGGCAGCGGTCGAGTCGGCCCGGTCCGGTGGGGCATGGGTGGACGCGCGACCGCCGATGTTCCGCTGACCTCTGGCGGGGCGAGCGCTCTCTCGACGCCACGCCTGCCAATAGCGGCGCGCAGGCGGTGGCCTTTCGGGCCGTGTCATATCTGCCGCAGCGTCCCGCGCTCCACCACCCTGCAAGGGAACAGCCGCGTTTCCGGGTGACGTTCCGGGCGTTCGATTGTGGCGACCACGAGGTCGATCGAGGCCTCGATGATTTCGGCAAGCGGCTGGCGGATGGTGGTCAAGTCGATGTTCTGCCAGCGCGCCATGGCCATGTCATTGAGCCCGATGATACCGATATCGTCGGGCACCCGCAGCCCGGCCTCTTGAATCGCCGACAGCGCCCCGATGGAGAGCACATCATCGCCGCAGAAATAGGCCTCGGCAAGGCAGCCCTGAAGCAGACGCTGCATCTCGGCGCGACCCGCGTCGAACGAATAGGCGTTCGCATGGGTCACGCTTACCGTGATCTCGGGATGTGAGGCCATTGCTTCCAGAAACCCGCGTTCGCGGTCCTGGGTCGAGGTGGCGCTTTGCGGGCCACCAAGGAAGGCCACGCGACGATGCCCGCGGGCGATCAGAGCCTGTGCTGCCATGCGTCCACAGGCGATATTGTCGATGCCGACGACATGCACATGCGGGCTGGTCGTATAGCGTCCGAACGAGTGCACAACAGGAACGCCGGCATCGCGAAACGCTTCGGCAAAGCTGGGCGGCAGCGTCGAAGAGGCGACAATCACGCCATCGACTGAATATTGACGTAGCATCCGCACCGAATTCGCGGGATCCGTTTCATTACTCAGATTGACCAGAAGCGGGCGCAGCCCGCGCTCTTGCAGGCCACGGGTGAAGAGGTCGAACACCTCGAGGAAAATCGGGTTGTGGAAGTTATTCGACACCAGTCCGATCAGCTTGGTACGGCCTGTCGTCAGTGAAGAGGCCAGTGCGTTCGGGCTGTAGCCAAGCTCGCGCGCTGCCTTTTCGACTTTGGCGCGCGTGCGGGCCGAGACCGACGCTCCCTCCGTGAAGGTGCGCGACACAGCCGAGCGCGATACGCCCGCCAGTTCGGCCACGTCTTTCAGCGTCACTCCCATTTCTGCACATCCTCTCGCACAGCCGGATAATAGGCTGTGCCACGCAGCAAGAAAACTAGCCTCATCAGGCCTGAATTGCAACCGGTTGCAAAAAAACGATCCGCTGCTACACTGGCTTCAGGGCGAATCGGAAATATCCGGGATCGCCCGGCAAATTTTTGGGAGGACATCATGAAATCACCACTCAAGACGATGGCGGTCAGCGCTTTCGCGGTCACGGCCCTGTTAAGCGCCGCCCCTGCGGCGGCGGATGATCTGCGCTATGTGCTCGTCAGTCATGCCGACGATGCCGATGCCTGGTGGAACACGATCCAGAATGGCCTTGCCCTTGGCGGCGAGCAGATGGATGTGTCTGTGGAATATCGCAACCCGCCGACGGGTGACCTCGCCGATATGGCACGCATCATCGAGCAAGTGACAGCGAGTGCGCCGGACGGTCTGATCACGACACTGGCGGATTTCGATGTGCTTTCAGGGCCGATCTCGGCAGCGGTGGACTCGGGGATAGACGTCATCATCATCAACTCGGGCACGCCCGAGCAGGCCCGCGAAGTGGGCGCGCTGATGTATATCGGCCAGCCCGAGTATGACGCCGGTTTCGCCGCCGGGCAGCGTGCGGCCGGGGACGGGATCACCAGTTTCCTCTGTGTGAATCATTACATCGCGCAACCGGCCTCGAGCGAACGCTGCCAGGGCTTTGCCGATGGTCTGGGGGTCGAACTGGGCAACCAGATGATCGACAGCGGCACCGACCCGTCCGAAGTGCAGAACCGGGTCATGGCCTATCTGAACGCCAATCCCGATACCGATGCCGTGCTCGCCCTTGGCCCGACCTCGGCGGACCCGACGATCCGGGCGCTGGATCAGATGGGGCTGGCCGGGGATATCTATTTCGGCACCTTCGACCTGGGCGGTGACATCGTTCCGGCTATCCGCGACGGGGTGATCCAGTGGGGGATCGACCAGCAGCCCTTCCTGCAGGCCTATCTGCCGGTGATCGTACTGGCCAATCGCCATCGCTTCGGGGTGCTGCCGGGCAACAACATCAACTCGGGTCCGGGTTTCGTGACCGCAGACGACCTTGATCTTGTTGCCGAACTGGCAGGCGAATGGCGCTGAGCCTCTGACAGGCAAGGCGGGCCAACGGCCCGCCTTGCGAAGTATTTCGTGACCTTGGGGAGGGGATCACCATGTCCAGCACTGGCGCTGCCACGACTGCTGACGAGCGTATCAAACAGACCTCAAAGCTGCGCGCCGCCTTCATCCGGCCCGAACTGGGTGCGATTGTGGGTGTGGTCGCGGTTTTTGCGTTCTTCATCGTCTTTGCCGGCGACAGCGGCATGTTCAATCCGCAGGGCGTGCTGAACTGGTCGACCGTTTCCGCTCAATTCGTCATCATCGCGGTAGGCGCCTGCATGTTGATGATCGCGGGCGAGTTCGACCTCTCTGTCGGCTCGATGATCGGCTTTGCGGGCATGTCCATTGCCATCATGTCGGTGACGCTGGGCTGGCCGGTCTGGATGGCAATCCTGTTTACCTTTGCCATCTGCGTTTCCATCGGGGCGCTGACCGGCACCATCGTCGTGCGCACTGGCCTGCCGAGCTTCATTGTCTCGCTGGCCTTCCTGTTCATTCTGCGCGGCTTCACCATCTTCTTGCCCCAGACCATCGAGCGGCGCACCATCATCGGCGGCATTTCCGAACGCGCCGAAGGCGACTGGCTGGCGCCGATCTTCGGCGGCAAGATCGGGCAACCTATCTTCGTGTGGCTCGCCGACATCGGATTGATCGACACATTCGGGCGCGGCACCCGCGCCGGGCAGCCTGTGGTCGAGGGCATCCCCATGCTGATTGTCTGGGCGCTTGTGCTCGTGATCGTCGCGCATGTCGTGCTGACGCGCACCAAGTTCGGTAACTGGGTTTTCGCCTCGGGCGGGGATGCGCAGGCAGCGCGCTATGTCGGCGTTCCGGTCAACCGCGTGAAGATCCTGATGTTCATGCTCACTGCCTTCTGCGCAACGGTCTTTGCGACCTGCCAGGTGATGGAATTTGGCTCGGCGGGGGCCGACCGGGGGCTGTTGAAGGAGTTCGAGGCGATCATCGCCGTGGTCATCGGCGGCGCGCTGCTGACTGGCGGGTTTGGCTCTGTCATCGGCGCGGCGCTGGGGGCGATCATCTTTGGCGTGGTGCAGCAGGGGCTGTTCTTTGCCGGGGTGGAATCGAGCCTGTTCCGGGTGTTCCTGGGCGTGATCCTGCTCTTTGCAGTGATCCTGAACACCTATATCCGCCGCATCATCACCGGGGAGCGTTGAGATGAGTGAAACCGTCCATGCCCCCATCGTCGAGATGAAGAATATCGAGAAGCATTTCGGCCCGGTGATCGCCCTCAACGGTGTCAGTTTCGACGTGCGCCCGGGCGAGTGTCATTGCCTGCTGGGCGACAATGGCGCGGGCAAGTCCACCTTCATCAAGACCATGTCCGGGGTGCACAAGCCGACCAAGGGTACGATCCTGTTCGAAGGCAAGGAGATGCATTTCGACAGCCCGCGCGATGCAATGACCGCCGGCATCGCAACAGTCTATCAGGATCTGGCGATGATTCCGCTGATGTCGGTCACGCGCAATTTCTGGATGGGCCGCGAGCCGGTCAAGAGGGTCGGCCCCTTCCGCTTCATGGATTTCGCCAAGGCCAACGATGTCACCATGACCGAGATGCGCAAGATGGGCATCAACCTGCGCTCTCCCGATCAGGCGGTGGGCACGCTGTCGGGCGGCGAGCGGCAGACCGTCGCGATTGCCCGCGCCGTCTATTTCGGCGCCAAGGTGCTGATCCTGGACGAGCCGACCTCGGCGCTGGGCGTCCGGCAAACCGCCAATGTGCTCTCCA
>SLJW01000232.1 GCA_007134865.1 Paracoccaceae bacterium
CCCGTGCCGACGACTGCAGGCAGACCCAGCTCGCGGCTGACAATCGCCGCATGCGAGGTGCGCCCGCCCCGGTCAGTGACAATCGCAGCGGCGCGTTTCATGATCGGCACCCAGTCGGGGTCGGTGTTCGAGGTGACAAGCACGGCGCCATCGACAAAACGGTCGATCTCGGCCGGGCTGTCGAGAATGCAGACCGGCCCCGCGACCGCCGCATCACCAATGCTCAGCCCCGTGACCAGCTTTGCCCCTGTGGCGCTGACCGAATAGCTGCGATAGGCGCCGGCCTCGCGCCGCGACTGGACCGTTTCGGGGCGGGCCTGAACGATGAAGATCGCGCCCGTGTCGCCATCCTTGGCCCATTCGATATCCATCGGGCAGCCGTAATGCTCCTCGATCACGCAGGCCCAGCGCGCGAGTTGAACGATCTCGTCATCCTCCAGCACGAAGGCCGCGCGCTCAAGTTTGGAGGTCGGAACCGTGCGCGTGGACTGGCGACCGCCCGCGCTGGAATAGATCATCTTCAATGCCTTGGCACCGCGCCGCTTCTCGACAATCGGTCGGAGCGTCGCGTCAGCCAGAAGCGGCTTGAACACCTTGTATTCATCGGGCTCCACAGTGCCCTGCACCACGGTCTCGCCCAACCCCCAAGCCGCGTCGATGACCACGACCTTGTCAAAGCCGGTCTCGGTGTCAATTGAGAACATCGTGCCGGACCCGCCCTTGTCCGCCCGCACCATAAGCTGCACTCCGACCGAGAGCGCGACCTTCAGATGCTCGAAACCCTTGGCCTCGCGATAGCTGATTGCACGGTCAGTGAAGAGCGAGGCGAAACAATTGCGACAGGCCTCCAACAGCGCCTCAGCGCCGCAGATGTTGAGATAGGTTTCCTGTTGACCAGCGAAACTGGCATCGGGCAAGTCCTCGGCCGTGGCTGACGAGCGCACCGCGACATCGGCCTCCGGTCGCCCTGCCTTCTGGCACAACGTGGCATAGGCCTCGCGGATCGCTTGCGCGACATCCTCGGGCCAGTCGCCCCGGCGAAAGGCCGCGCGCAGATGCGTGCCGGTTTCGGCAAGGCTCGCCTTGCCCGCATGCATCCGCTTCAGCGCCTCAGCGATGACCTCACGGAGCCCATTGGCATCGACAAAAGCCCAATAGGCACCCGAAGAGGTGGCAAAGCCCGTCGGCACGTCGACGCCCTTGGCCCCGAGGTGGCAGACCATTTCCCCCAGCGAGGCATTCTTGCCACCGACCAGCGCGACCTGACTGCGGTCCAGGGTTTCGAAAGCGATGACATGCGGTTGCGAGTGGCTCATGCGATTCCTCCTAGGCTGGACCACTGCGACGCCTGCGCACAGATTGCGGTCCCGAACTGAAGGGCATGGTGGCCAAGAGTCTTGCTGCCTGCCTTGATACGGATCAATGCAGGTCCGGGATGGGCAGATCACCGGGTCAAAAGGTGCATTTTTCGTGCTGCTTTACTTTCGACCCCGCCGCTTCACCCCGCCCCGTTGCCCCGGACGGCCTGCGGTCGAACGCGGTTTCACGGCGTGATCCACCGCCTCCTCCACAGCCGATTGCCGCGCGAGCGGATCATCCGCAACGGCCAGTTCCACAGCCTCCAGCCGCTTGATCTCATCTCGCAACCGGGCAGCCTCTTCGAATTCGAGGTTCTCGGCGGCCTTGCGCATATCGCTGCGCAACCCTTCGAGATGGGCCTGCAGGTTGGCACCCGGTTTCACTTTCTCGATCTGCGCGGTCACGCGGGACATGTCAGTGTCGCCTTGCCAGAGCCCTGCCAGCACATCCTCGACATTTTTACGAACTGTTTGCGGAGTTATACCATGCTCGGTGTTATAGGCGATCTGCTTCTCGCGGCGGCGGTTGGTCTCGGTCAGCGCGCGCTCCATCGAACCAGTCACACGGTCGGCATACATGATCACGCGGCCATCGGCATTGCGCGCCGCGCGCCCGATGGTCTGGATCAGTGAGGTTTCCGAGCGCAGGAACCCCTCCTTGTCGGCGTCCAGAATAGCGACCAGCCCGCATTCGGGAATATCCAGCCCCTCGCGCAGCAGGTTGATGCCGACCAACACGTCGAAAGCGCCGAGGCGCAAATCGCGCAAGATCTCGATCCGTTCAATCGTGTCGATATCCGAGTGCATGTAGCGCACGCGGATACCCTGTTCATGCAGATATTCGGTCAGATCCTCGGCCATGCGCTTGGTCAGCACGGTGCAGAGCACGCGCAGGTCCTTGGCAGAAACCTTGCGGATTTCGTCCAGCAGATCATCGACTTGCATATGGACGGGGCGAATCTCGACTTCGGGGTCGATCAGCCCGGTGGGGCGGATCACCTGTTCGGTGAAGACACCGCCGGTCTGCTCCAACTCCCACGCGGCAGGGGTCGCGGAAACAAACACCGATTGCGGGCGCATCGCGTCCCATTCCTCGAATTTCAGCGGGCGGTTGTCCATGCAGGAGGGCAGGCGGAAACCATGTTCCGCCAAAGTGAACTTGCGCCGGTAGTCGCCCCGATACATGCCGCCAATCTGGGGCACGCTCACATGGCTCTCATCGGCAAAGACAATTGCATTGTCGGGAATGAACTCGAACAGCGTAGGCGGCGGCTCGCCGGGGGCGCGGCCAGTCAGATAGCGCGAATAATTCTCGATCCCGTTGCAAACCCCAGTGGCTTCAAGCATTTCGAGGTCGAACTTCGTGCGCTGCTCCAGCCGTTGCGCCTCGAGCAGTTTGCCCTCGGCCACCAACTGGTCCAGCCGCTGCTGCAACTCATGCTTGATGCCCTTGATGGCCTGCTGCATCGTGGGCCGGGGCGTGACATAGTGGCTGTTGGCATAGACGCGGATCTGCTCGAAACTGTCCGTTTTGCCACCTGTCAGCGGGTCAAATTCGGTAATCCCCTCCAGTTCCTCACCAAAAAACGATAATTTCCATGCGCGGTCCTCCAGGTGGGCGGGCCAGAGTTCGACCACGTCGCCGCGCACACGGAACGACCCACGCTGGAAGGCCGCATCATTGCGGCGGTATTGCTGGGCGACCAGATCGGCCAGCACCTGACGCTGGTCATAGCTCTCGCCGACCTTGAAATCCTGCGTCATGGCCGAATAGGTCTCGACCGAGCCGATACCGTAGATGCACGAGACCGAGGCCACGATGATCACATCGTCACGCTCTAGCAGCGCGCGGGTGGCGGAGTGGCGCATCCGGTCGATCTGTTCGTTGATCTGGGATTCCTTCTCGATATAGGTGTCCGAGCGCGGCACATAGGCTTCGGGCTGGTAATAGTCGTAGTAGCTGACAAAATACTCGACCGCGTTATCCGGAAAGAACCCCTTGAATTCGCCGTAAAGCTGCGCGGCCAGCGTCTTGTTGGGCGCCAAGATGATCGCGGGGCGCTGGGTTTCTTCGATGACCTTTGCCATGGTGTAGGTCTTGCCGGTACCGGTCGCGCCGAGAAGCACCTGATTCTGCTCGCCCGAACCCACCCCCTCGACCAGCTCTGCAATCGCTGTCGGCTGATCGCCTGCGGGCTGAAACGGGCTTGCCATGCGAAAGCGCTGCCCACCTTCCAGCTTTTGGCGGGTCAGCACATCGGGTCGGGCGACAGGCATGTTGAGATTGTTATGGGGCATGGCGAGCATCCTTCAACGCAGCATCATACTTGGCCTTTCGGTCGCAGTCTTCAAGCGGCAAAGAGACATGGACCTGCGCGCGCGCCTTGCTATGCTGCGCCTGCGTCTTAGAGAGCCACCATGAAACAATATGCTTCCCTGTTCCAGCTCGGGCTGATCCTCGGACTGCTGCTCCTCGCCTTCTGGCTCAGTAGCGATTTCCAGCAGATCGCGGCTGGGATCGCGCTGTTCCTGCTTGGAATGATGCTGCTTGAGGATGGCCTCAAGGCCTTGGGCGGCGGGTTGCTGGAGCGGCTTCTGGCGGCGAGCACCGGCAGTCTGCCGCGTGCCATGGGCTTCGGGATTATCGCCACAAGCGTCACGCAATCCAGTTCGCTCGTCTCGGTGATCGCGATTTCCTTTCTCAGCGCGGGGCTGATTTCACTCGCCGCGGGGATCGGCATCATCTTCGGCGCCAATCTGGGCACGACAACCGGTGCCTGGCTGATCGCCGGGGTCGGTCTGAGGGTCGATATCGCAGTATATGCCATGCCGATGCTGGCCTTCGGTGCCGTGCTGATGTTCCAGCGGTCAGCGGCGCTCAAAGGCGCGGGGCTGGCGCTTTTGGGCATTGGCCTCGTCTTTCTTGGCATCGCCTTCATCAAGGACGGGTTCGATGCGTTCAGCGCGCGCTTCGATCTGACCCGGCTTGCGCTTGGTGGCATTCTGGGGCTGGTCATCTATACGCTGGTGGGGGCGGCGGCGACAGTGGTGATGCAGTCGAGCCATGCCACGATGCTGCTGGTGATCACCGCGCTGGCCACAGGGCAGATCAGCTATGAAAATGCGCTGGCTGTGGCGATTGGCGCCAATATCGGCACAACAGTGACGGCGCTGATCGGGGCGGCACAGGCGAATTATCAGGGCAAGCGGCTCGCGCTGGGGCATCTGATCTTCAACTCCGTCACAGCGCTGGCCGCGCTGTCACTGATTGTGCCGCTTCGGATACTGGTGGACGGGATCAGTGATCTGGTCGGCATCGGTGCCGAGGATTTCGCGCTGCGGCTGGCGGTTTTCCACACGCTCTTCAACCTCTTGGGCATAGCACTGATGGTGCCGCAGATGCCGCGCCTGCTCACCTATCTGGAGCGACGCATTGCAACACCCTCGCCTTCGGTCAGCATGCCGCGCTTCATCAATGCCGATCTGGGCGCGTTTCCGGTCACGCTGCTGACGGCGATGAAGAACGAGGTCCGCCATCTTGCACGGAATACGTCAAATCTTGTCGCAGAGGCACTCAACCTGCGGCTCGAAGATCTGATGGCCTCGAAGGATTTGCGCCTGACAGTCGAGCGCAGCCGGGACGCTATCGGGTTGAATGTCGAGCAGCGCTACGAAGAGAAGATCAAGGGCCTGCATTCCGCTATTGTCGAATTTGCAGCGCAGAAATCGGCTCTCAGCATGCCTCGGACGGCAGCGCTCAGATTGCAGGAATTGCGCGACAGCGCCAATGCGCTGGTGCGTGCCGTCAAGGCAGTGAAACACCTGCACGAGAATGCGCGCCGCTTCACTGAGCAGGCGAACGGAGAGGTTTCACTCCTCTATGACCGGATCCGGCAATCCATTGCGCAAATCCTTGTCGAGATCGAGATGCTCGACCAGACCGAGCCCGAGCAGCGCTCTGCGCTTTCGATCGAGGAAGAGCGTCGCGCACTGCGCTTTGAGGATCAGAAGGTCAGCGAGACCCTCGAAAGGCTTTTGCAGACGCGCAAGATATCCGCCGCGAATGCCACATCTTTCCTCAACGATGCGCGCTATGCGCAAGAGGCGATGACCGCGCTGCTGGATGCGGCCGAACTGCTCTATCGTGACGATGACCAGACGCTGGCGGAGATCGAGCGTCTGTTGACCATGGAGGATGAGGAAACCGATCAAAAAGAGCGTGTGTCATGATAATGACACAGACACAGGGCAGCATGGAACACGGGTACGAAAGATCCAGAGATGCCTTTTGAGAAGCTAAACTCCAAGCTTGAGCGCCATCTTACGCTTCTGGCCAAGGGCAGCAGTCGCAAGATCAAGGCTACCGATGTCGGCAAGATCATCGCGAAGCTGGAAAAACGCCGCGCGAAGCTTCTGGATGAGGTCGCAACCGCTCCGCATAAAACCGAACGTCTAGCCCACAAGATTGACGCTGCAGATGAGATGCTGGGGCGGGCTCGCTGGTTGCAGAAGCAGTTGCAGAACGATGCAGGCTCGGAAGCTTCGAAGGATTGACCTGTATCCTCGGTCCCGTTAGCGATGACGGCTCGCACAAGGGGAACAGAATGGATCAGGCAAGGCAACCCGAGGCAATGGATCGCTGCAAGGCCATATTGGCCGATCTGGTCGCCTTTCCGACAGTCTCTTCGGCAAGCAATCTCGATATCATTACCTATCTGTCGGGCGCGCTTGACGCCGCTGGTGCCCGATTCTGGACCGAGCCTGACGCGACGGGTCAGAAGGCCAATCTCGTTGCCACCATCGGCCCCGACCGGCCCGGCGGGGTCGTGCTTTCCGGCCATACCGATGTCGTGCCAGTTGAGGATCAGCCCTGGAGCAGTGATCCTTTTGCCCTGGTGGAGCGAAGGGGCCGTCTTTACGGGCGCGGCACCTGCGACATGAAAGGCTTTGTTGCGGCCTGCATTGCGATGGCCCCTCGTTTTGCAAAGGCCGAACTGCGGGTGCCCGTGCATTTCGCCTTCACCTATGACGAGGAAATCGGCTGTTTCGGCGCGCAGGCGCTGGTCGCCAGTCTCGCGGCCCGCGGCATTGAACCTGCTGCGGCAATCGTCGGTGAGCCTACGATGATGCAACCGGTGGACGGGCACAAGGGCTGCTACGAATACACCACATGGGTGACCGGGCTGGAAGGGCATGGTTCGGCACCGGCAAAGGGCGTAAATGCAGTCGAATATGCCGCGCGCCTGGTGATGGAACTGGTCCGGTTGCGAAGCGCTCTTAGGACCCGCGCCCCCAAAGACTGCCCGTTCGATCCGCCATACAGCACGATCAACATGGGCGCGCTGACCGGAGGGCATGCGCATAACGTCATCCCCGGCAAGGCAAGAATCGACTGGGAAATGCGCCCGGTTCAGGCCAGCGATGCCGACTTCGTCAAGGCGGGGCTGGCTCGGCTGATCGACGGGGAGTTGCTGCCGGAGATGCGCGCCGCCTTTCCGGAAGCGCAGATTGAGACCGAGACCGTGGCCGAAGTGGCCGGGCTGGAGCGCAGGCCGCGGAACGCCGCGCGCGATCTGGTCATGGCGCTGACCGGAGTCAATGGCGCTGGTCTGGTTCCCTTCGGCACCGAAGCCGGCTTGTTTCAGTCGATCGGCATCCCTTCGGTCATCTGCGGGCCCGGCGCGATTGACCAGGCACACAAGCCGGATGAATATCTGAGTCTACAACAGTTAGCCCAGTGCCTGCAGATGCTTGAGCGTCTCGCAGATCGGCTGGCTCAAGGCCAGATTACGTAAGTCGCTGCGAACCTTCAGAGCTCTTCGAAACGCAGTCGCCGGCCAAGCGCCTGACCCAGCCTGAGCGAGAGCTCGGTGAAGACAGTATCAAACGCCCGGAACATCGCCTGATTGAAGCCGACAGCCAGCGGAGTGCGCGCATAGTCGATCAGGGCGCGCATTTCATCCTCGCTCAACGGCCCATACGCCAACAAGAAAAAGGACTCGCTCCAATCCTCGATCTCGGCACGAATCTCGTCCTGTTGCGCCCAGACAAGCTGCAACAATTCATTTGCCGTCATGCCCTCGACCGCATCTTCGTCAAGCATCCCTCGGTAATAGGAAAAGCTCGTATTGAGGCCCAGCGAAATATTCAGATCGATCAGATCATTCGCCGCGATCCGCTCGCGCACAAGGGCGAGACGGACGGCTTCGGGCTGCGTTTTGCTCGCCGCCCGCGCTTCTTCCAGTGCCAGGCGCGCCGCTTCGTCAACAGCGTCGTCGAGCAAGGCAGACCGGGCAGAGATTTCCAGCTGCAGGACACGTTTGCCAAGCTCGGTATCCGCAAATTCGAGCGCATCGGCGCGCATCTCTGGATGGGTGGCCAGTTCGACATCGAGTTCGGCGAGAAATGCGCGCAACATCACGTCGGGGTCGTAGAGCCGCTCGGCATCCATGGCAAATTGGTCCAATGCGCGGCCTTGGAGCGGTGTCGCATCATCCATGACCGCCGAACGACGCCCTTCCTCGGCCATGATCTCAAAGAGTTCCTCAAGCAGGAAGGCACGTGCGATGTCGTTTGCGCGCGCGGTGTGCGGCGCCACAACAAGGAGGACTGTAAGAAGGATCGAGAGGAGAGCTGCGCGGATCGGTGAAGGTTGCATGCAAGGTCCTGAACTGTCGTTACACATCACTCTACGCAATCGCTCGCAGCGAGACCACACACTTTCGCGCGGGGCCAGTTGGTCGGTTCCGTTTATGCGCTAGGGCGCCGAAACAGCGATCAATTCACGAGCGTGAAGTTGTTCTTTTCGCCTTGCATCAATATGCAGTAGCGACTATTTGCATGCGCGGTGAGGAGAGGTGCCGGAGTGGTCGAACGGGGCGGTCTCGAAAACCGTTGTCCCTTCACGGGGACCCAGGGTTCGAATCCCTGTCTCTCCGCCA
>SLJW01000018.1 GCA_007134865.1 Paracoccaceae bacterium
GCCAGCACCATGTCGCGCCGCTCGACCTGAGCATCGAGCAGCCATTCGACCGACTCGCGCAGCCCGTCCCAGCTTTTGGTGCCCTCGCCAGGTTCCAGCGCATGGGCCTGAGCCGTGACACCCTTTGTGGCAAGCCCCGCCTGCAAACCCTCCAGATGCAACGCCGCAACGCGGGCCTCCGTCAGAACCGCCACACGGGGACGCGCCAGCAGGGGCGCGATCAACCCGCCAGCCTGCGCCAGCAACCCCTGCCCGATCACCACATCATAGGCGCGCGCGCCCAAGGCCACATGCACGCGGTCGAAGCTCATACCTTGTCCATCTCCAGCACATCCGGGCGCGTGGCCAACTCTGCCAGCACGGCCCGCGCCATATCGGCAATCGCATAGCCCGCATTCGCTTCGACCACCAGATCGGCCTGCGCGTAATGCGGTGTGCGGGCCTCGAGCAAGCCTGCCAGCGTTGCCCGCGGGTCAGCCGTGCGCAAGAGCGGGCGCGAAGTCTTGTGTCGCACCCGCATCCACAAGAGATCAAGATCCGCCTTCAGCCACACTGCCACCCCCTCGGCCGAGATGAGCGAGCGCGTATTTGCGTTCAGATAGGCCCCGCCACCGACCGAGAGCACCCCGGGCCGCCCGCGCAACAGCCGGGCGATCACCTCGGCCTCGCGGGCGCGGAAGAACTCTTCGCCATCGCGCTCGAAAATCTCGGCGATGGTCATCTGCGCGGCTTCGACAATCTCTTCATCCGAATCCAGAAAGGGCACGCCAAGCAGCCGGGCAAGCTCCTTGCCGACAGCGGTCTTGCCTGCGCCCATCATGCCGACAAGCACAACAGTCTTGTGCAGTTTCATGCCGACACCCTGCCCCTTTCCCTGCCATGCTTCAAGTTTTCGTGGCCTGCCTTTCTATTGTCGTGTTAATGCGGCAATGTCGAACACAAAACCCCGCAGGCACTTGCAAAACGCCGGTGCGAGAGAGGGCAGGCAGTCCGGAAAGGCAGGATCATGCGCTATATCTTTCGTTTTGTGCTGATTCTCGTGATTTTGGGCGGATTGGCGGTCACCGGCTATACATTCGTGGGGGATCTCTCGCCGCAACGTGCCCCGGTCGAGACTCCGATCACGCTGGAGGTGAATTGACCACGCTGCGCCTGTCCTGCATCGGCCTCGCGTTTTGCGCATTGCCCGCTTCCCTGCCAGCGCAAGAGGCGGAGGCCCCGCTCAGCGCCATCGAGTGGCTGGATCAGGTGCTCGCGGCACCCTTGCCAGAGCCCGAGCCAGCGCCTTCTGAAGCCCCCGTCATACTTGCGCCGGATAGCGGGCAGGCTCAATCCGGACAGATCGCCGCGACACCGCTCGACAGTGTCGAGATAGATTCGACCGGGCTGTTCAGAGCCGAACGGATCGGGCTTCCGCGCGACGTCTGGGGCCCGACGCCGCTGCCCGATATTCTCGATGCACTTGAAAATTTACCGCAGGATACATTGCCCCGCGCCCAGCAGCTCGCGCTGCGTGTGCTGACCGCGGAATTCGCCCCGCCCTGGTCGCTTGCGCCCGAAGACAGGGGCCTGCTCCTTGCGGCCCGCGTCGAGCAACTGATCGCGCGCGGCGCGCTGGAGCAAGCCGGGCAATTGATCGACGCCGCGCCCGAACGCACTGCCGGCCTCAATGCGCGCGCCTTCGACATCGCCCTGCTGCTGGGCGAGGAAGACGCCGCCTGCGCCCGGATGAGCGGGCAGATCGCGCAGGATCATGGGCAGGCCGCGCAGATCTTCTGCACGGCACGGCGGGGCGACTGGCCCGCTGCCTATGCCAGTCTGCAGGCAGCAAAAACACTCGGGTTGCTCAGTGGCTCCGAAGACGCGATTCTCACGCGCTTTCTGGAAGAAGAGGAAGCCGAGTCGCTCTTGCCGCCACCGCAGGACATGACCCCGCTTCTGTGGCGCATGATGGAGGCGCTGGGCGATTCCGTGACCACAGCCAACCTGCCGCTGGCCTATGCTCATGCCGATCTGCGCGGCACCAGTGGCTGGCGCGCACAGCTTGACGCCGCCGAGAGGCTGACCCGCGCGGGGGCGATGCAGCCCAACCGGCTGCTGGGGCTCTATACCCAGCGCCGCGCAGCCGCGTCAGGTGGGCTCTGGGAACGGGTGGCAGCGGTTCAAGCACTGGAACAGGCGCGCATGGCACGTGATGCCGAGGCGGTGGGCGGGGCTTTGCTGCGGGCATGGCCGCTCTTTGCCGCTGTCGAGCTGGAACATGCGCTGGCCGAGATGATGGCTGCCGATCTGGCCCATATGGCCTTGACCGGGCAGGCCGCCGAACGGCTGTGGCATATACTGCTTCTGACCGAGGAAGCGCCCGAGCGCGCGGCCAGCCTCGCACCCGAGGATGAGTTTGGCCAGTTCATGACGGCGCTGGCGCAAGGTTCTGCACCTCCCGACATCGCTGCAAGCGGCATGGCCGGAGCCATCGCCCTTGGTTTTGCCGATGAGATGCTGTCGGATGAGGTCCGCCAGCAGATCGACAACGGCGCCCTTGCGATGGTGCTGTTCGATGCGCTCGGGTTCATCGCCGATGCTGTGGCGGGCGACCAGCAGGCCGCGACACGCGGGCTGCAGCGGCTGCGCGCCCTTGGGCTGGATGATGATGCCCGCCAGATCGCGATCGAACTTCTGCTACTCGAACGGCGGGGCTAGCGCATGGCGCAGGATCTGGCACATCGCTGGATTTCCGGCTTTCTCGATGCCAGCGCCGCCGAGACAGGTGCCGCGCGCAACACGCTTCTCGCCTATGGCCGCGATCTGCGCGATTTCGCAGCATGGGCAACGGATCAGGGCCTGGACTTCGCGACACTCGCGCGCGGTAATATCGAGGCCTATCTGATCCATTGCGATGCGCAGGGGCTGGCGAAATCCACCCGCGCCCGCCGCCTCTCGGCGATCCGGCAGTTGTTCCGCTTCGCCTATGCCGAGGGCTGGCGCAAGGATGACCCGGCCAGCCGCATCGCGGGGCCGGGCAAGAGCCAGAAACTGCCGGTGACGCTCAGCCCCGAAGAGGTCGAAGCGCTGCTCAGGGCCGCGCGCGAGACCGGGCGCAGCGCAAGCGAGCGGCTGCGCAACACCTGCCTGATGGAACTCCTTTATGCCACCGGGCTGCGGGTGAGCGAGCTGGTCAGCCTGCCAGTGGCCGCCGCGCGGGGGGATCCCCGCATGATCCTCGTGCGTGGCAAGGGTGGCAAGGAACGGATGGTGCCGCTCTCGGCGCCCGCACGTGACGCTCTGGCGGCCTGGCTTGGGGAATGGGACGTGCAGGCGGCAGCTTTGCGCGCGAAGCGCCAGCTCGAACCGCGCCATCTCTTCCCCTCGAAGGGGCGCGAGGGGCATCTGAGCCGGGTGGGGTTTTACCTGCTGCTCAAGGAAATCGCGCTCAAGGCCGGGCTCGACCCGGCCCGGATCAGCCCGCATGTGCTGCGCCACGCCTTTGCCACGCATCTGCTGGCCGGAGGCGCGGATTTACGTGCGATTCAGACGCTGCTCGGCCATGCCGATGTCTCGACCACCGAGATCTATACCCATGTCCTCGATGAACGGCTGAAAGCGCTGGTGCTGGAGCATCACCCGCTGGCGAAACCCTGAGGGGGGCAGGACGCGCCGCTCCGGGCAGGGTGGGTTTCACCCACCCTGCCCGGCTTCGAGGCCCTTGCGCCGGTGCAGAAAGCCCAGCACCGAGCGCGCCGCGCGCAGGCCCGGTGCCTCCTGCCCCTGCCCCAGCCTTTGCAGCGTCACGCGCATCGCATCGCGCTGCGCGGCTTGTGCGGCCTCGTCCTGCATCAGCTTCCGCAATGCGTCGGCGATCCGCTCGGGCGTGCAGTTCTGGCCCAGGCATTCGGGCACCGCGCGCGTCTCCGAGACCAGATTGACCAGCGTCACCGTGTCGATCTGCAACAGCCGCGCGGCGAGCCAGCGGGTGAGCGGGTTCATGTCATAGGCGATCACCATGGGCGTGGCGCTGGCGGCCAGTTCCAGCGAGACCGTGCCCGAGGCTGCCAGCGCCAGATCGGCGATCTCGAAGGCCGCGCGCTTCGCGCGCGGTTCGGCCAGAACCTCTGCCGGAACCGGCCAGCGCGCGACCTCTTCACGCATCAGACCGGCCTGCGCCGCCACTGTGGGCACAAGCACCTGCATCCCTTCGGGCAAGGCCTGACCGAGCGCCGCGCCGAAGCGCGGCGCAAGGCGGGCGATCTCGCCCCGGCGCGAGCCGGGCAGCACCAGCATCACCGGCTCCGGATGCGCGGCGCGGAGCGCCGCGACGGTGTCCGCGCAGGCGGGCGGCTCGGCCACGACCGGATGGCCCACGAAATCGCAGGACATGCCAGCGGCCTGCATATAGGGCGGCTCGAATGGCAGGAGGGCCAGCACATGATCGACCAGCGGCGCCATCCTCGCGGCGCGTTTCGGGCGCATGGCCCAGACCGAGGGCGCAACATAATGAACGGTCGGCAAGGCCGGGCGCGCTGTGCGCGCCCGGCGCAGCACCCGCAGGCAGAAATCCGGGCTGTCGATGGTGATGACCACATCAGGGCCGGTCGCGAGAATGGCCTCTGAGGTCTCATGGATGCGTCGGCGCAAAAGCGGCAGGCGCGGCAGCACTTCCAGCAGCCCCATGACCGAGAGATCGGACATCGGGAAGCGCGGGTTCAGCCCCTCGGCCGCCATCGCCTCGCCGCCCACACCATCGAACTGGACCTCAGGCACCAGCGTCTTCAGCCCCGCCATCAGCGCGCCGCCCAGCCTGTCGCCCGAGGGCTCTCCGGCAATGAGGAAGACCTTCACGCCCGCGCCCAGAGGAACAGCCCCAGCGCATCGGCCTGCGCGACCATCTCGGCGCGGTCGATCATCAGCACGCCACCGGCCTCGCAGGCGATGCCGCGCAGACCGGCGCGATGCGCGGCGATCACAGTCTCGGGCCCGAGCGCAGGCAGATCGACGCGGCGGTCCTGACCGGGCTTCGGCGCCTTGCAGAAAACCCCGCCTGCGGGCAGTTCCGCCCCGCCCTCGCGCAGCCCGGCGAGATGCGCGAGCATCACATCCGTGCCCGGAAGCGCCTCCAGCGCGAGGCATTGCCCGCGCGCGACCACGCAGCCCTGCCCGACATCCGCGACGCCAAGCGCCTGCAGGATTTCAAAGCCACGAGCCGCGTCGTCCTTGTCCTGCCCTTTAGGCGCGACAGCGCCCAGCACCCCTTCATCGGGCAGCAATTCAGGATAGACCTCATGCGCGCCGCGCACCGCCATCCCCCATTCGCCCATCAGCGCGATCACCTCGCGCAGCGTGCCGTCATCGCCCTGCTGCATCGCCGCCATGATGCGCGGCAGAAGCTGCATTGTGCCGGGGTCGATCAGCGCGGGGTCGAGCCTCGGCCGGTGCAGCGTGCCCGCGAAAACCACTTCAGTGACGCCAAGATCCTGCAGATGATCGAGAAACGGCACGAGCCGCTCCAGCCGGAACACGACGACATTCTCGCGCGTGCGGCTCAGGCTCTCGAACCCCTCCAACTCCGACATGACCGGCGCGCGGCCCTCGGCCTCCAGACGCTCCGCCAGTAGCTGCGGCAGGCGCCCGCGACCACAGATCAGCGCGATCCGGTTCATGTCGGGCGCAAGAACTTGCGTTGCGAGCCCTCGGTGAAAAACCGCGCCACCTGCGCCACCACCTCGGAGTCGGTCTCCTGACCCAGTGCTTGGGCCAGATCGACCAGGGCCGCCTCGCCTTCGGCGAGGCGCTTGTAGGCCGCGCGAAGCGCCGCGATTTCCTCGCGCGGCACGCCCCGCCGCTTGAGCCCGATCAGATTGAGCCCCTGCAACGTGCCATCTGCCGCCGACACCAGCCCATAGGGCATGACATCATGCGCAACCCGCGTCAGTGCCCCGATCATCGCCCCTTCGCCCACGCGAATGAACTGGTGCAACCCCGCCGAGCCGCCGACGATCACATGATCCTCGATGATCACATGCCCGGCGACCCCGACATAATTCGCCAGGATCACATTATTGCCGATCTGCGCATCATGGCCGACATGGGCGCTGGCCATGATCAGGCAGTCATTGCCAACACGGGTGACACCGCCGCCGCCCTCGGTGCCGATATGAATGGTGGCATTCTCGCGGATACGGCAGCGTTCGCCCACGATCAGCCGGGTGCGCTCGCCCGCATATTTGAGGTCCTGCGGCACTTCGCCGACCGAGGCAAAAGAGAAGATGACCGACCCGGCCCCGATCTCGGTCCAACCGGTGACCAGCGCATGGGGCTTTACCTCGACACCTTCGGCCAGTGTCACCTCGGGGCCGATGATGGCATAGGGGCCGATCACGCAATCGGCGCCGACCTTCGCGCCAGGCTCGACAATCGCTGTGGCGTGGATGCGGGCGGATGGGTCGATCATGCTGCGCTCATTCCACCGGATCGGCGCTGAAATCGATCATCGCTGCGAATTCGGCCTCGGCCGCGATCTGATCCTCCACCTTGGCGACCCCCTCGAACTTCCAGATCCTGGTCGAGCCGCGCTTCACGGTCACATGCAATTCCAGCACATCGCCGGGCACGACCTTGCGACGGAACTTGGCCTTGTCGATGGACATGAAATAGACCAGCGGTCGCTTCTCGGCAAAGCCCAGCGACAGCCCCACAAGGACAGCGGCCGTCTGCGCCATGGCCTCGACAATGGTGACACCCGGCATGATCGGCGCGCCGGGGAAGTGGCCCTGAAAATGCGGCTCGTTGAAGGTGACATTCTTGATGCCCACGGCCGATTGTCGCGCCACCACATCGCGAACCTTGTCCACCAGCAGAAACGGATAACGATGCGGGATGACCCGCATGATGGTGGCAAGATCGGCCTCTTGCAGGGGGGCATCGGTCATGACGGCTCCTTTGCATCACGCAAACCCCGTTGCGCGGGACTGCGACGTTTTGTCGGTTGCTCTAGCAAGAGGCTGGCGCGCTGACAAGCGCGCAGGACCCGCGTGTCAGGGCAGGTTCAGCGGGAAGGGTGGCTCGCCACCATCGCCCAGAACCTCGTCAATCGCGGCGACGGCCTCTGGAGTCATGTCCATGCCCGGCACCCCGATCACCACCGCACGCGCGTCGATCAGAATCTGCGCACCGACCTGCGCCAACACCTCTTGCAACACAGGTGCGACAGACGTGAAAAAGCGCCGCCGCTCGGACTCTTCGAACTGCACCAGCCGCTGGCGCTTCTCTGCCTGTTCGCGGCGCGTGGTCTCGGCTTTGACGTCGAATTCGGCAGCAGCCGCGCGGAACTCCTCCAGCGTCATCGAGCCGCGTTGCTCAGTCAGTTCGGCCTCGCGCGCGGTCAGTTCGGCCAGCAACTCATCATTCTGCGCCTCAAGCGCGCGTGAGGCCAACTCGATCTCGCGCGCGACCCGCTGGCCGAATTCGGATTGCTGGAACAGGCGCTCTTCGTCGATCGTGCGCAGTGCTCGGCCAGCCTGCGAGGTCGGATCGCCGACTGGTTCACCAAAGGCGAAGCCCAAGGATTGCTGCGCATGCAGCGGCGCCGGAAAAGGGGCCGCAAGCAAGCTTGCGGCCCCGATCAGGAACGACCCGGCACCAACGCAGAGACGCATCAGAATCGCGAGACGATGGAGAAGTCGAAATTCTGGGTCCGGTCTGCCGGCAGTTTGCGCACAGCGCGCGACAGATCGAAACGCAACGGCCCGATGGGGCTATCCCAGAACAGCGAGACCCCGACCGTCGCGCGCAGACGGGCGCTGTTATAATCTGTGCCACCGTCGATCATGTTGATGCCAGACACAGAATCGGTGCCCCAGACCGAACCAACATCGGCGAAGACACCACCGCTGAGGCCATATTCGACCGGCGTGCCCAGCGGGAACTGCGCCTCGACCTGCAGCGAGGCAAAGCGGTTGCCACCGAGAACGTCATTATTGACCGTCCCGAAATCGCGCGGACCCGCGCCACCAAAGGCGAAACCGCGCATCACATTGGCCAGTTGGAAGCGCTCGCGATTGCGCGACTCGCCATTGACCATCTGCAACAGCCCTGCACGCGCATCGCCGCGCAGGGTGACATCTTCGTTGAAGATCGCGATCTCATAGCCAGCGCGCGCCTCGGTCTTGATGAAGCGGCGACTGTTATTGCCGACTGCGAAATCCTGACCGACGCTGAACACCCAGCCGCGCGAGGGGTCGACCCCGACGCCGCGCGTGTCAAAGGTGTATGTGTAGCCGAGCGAGCCGGTGATCGCGGAGCCTGCGGCCTGATCCGCAAACAGCCGCGCCGAGTTCACGGTCGGGTCGGGGTCAAGCCCGGTCAACCGGTCGAGGACGAGCCCCTGCCGCACCTGCAAGCGTGCGAATTCACTCACCGGGAAGCTCAGCGCATTGTTGAGGAATGCCTCGCGCGTGTCGAAATCGGAGAAGAAGGTACGTGTTTCACGATACCCGACACCCAGCGTATAGTCGAGATCGCGCCCCAGGAGCGCGGGTTCACCGAATTCGAGTGAAATGTCGCGCGCGCCTCTGACCGTGTTGAAATTGATCGAAAGCCGCTGTCCACGCCCAAGAAAATTCTGCTCGGCAAAGGCAATCCCGAAACCGACGCCCTGCGCCCGCCCATAGCTGACCGAAAAGCCAAGCGAGCCAGTGGTCGTTTCTTCAACCTCGACATCGACGATGGCCTGATCCGGGGCCGAGCCCTGACGCGGTTCAACAGCAACATCAGCGAAGAATCCCAAGGCCCTGATGCGCTCCGCCGCCTCGCGAATCTCGCGCGGGTTGAACGGATCTCCTTCGGCCGAGCGGAACTGACGGCGGATAACCCGATCAAGCGTGGTCGTGTTGCCCTGAATGTCGATCCTTTCGACAATGACGCGCTCACCGCGCACCAGAGCGAATTCGACATCGACCGTCTGCTCGCGGTCATTGCGGGTGAAACGTGGCTCGGCACGGATGAACCGCAGCCCACGTTGGGTCGCCACCTGCTCTAGCCGGGCAATATTGCGGTCCAGCGTCGTGGGCGCAAAGATCGTGCCCGGACGCAGGCGCAGCGCGCCGATATAGTCATCCGCGTCGACCCCTTCGACCTCGCTGACCACGGTAATATTGCCGAAGCGATATTGCTGACCTTCGCGAATGTTGAAGGTCAGGAAAAACCCATCGCGCTCACGCGCCATCTCGGAAGTGACCGAGAGGATGTCGAAATCGATGAACCCCCGCGAGAGGTAGAAATCGGTCAGCAACTGACGGTCGAGCGCGATGCGCTCCGCCACGAAGGTATCACTCTGGATGATCCAGCGCAGCGGTCCGGCCTGCTTGGTGCTCAGAACCTGACGCAGACGGTAGTTCGAGAAGGCCTGATTGCCGACGAAGGAAAGCCGTTCAATCTCGACCACAGTCCCCTCGCGGATCACGAACGCCAGATCAACGCGGTTATTCCCACGCGGAATGATCTCGGGCGTCACTTCCGCACCAGTGCGACCACGGCGTGCATAGAGGTCGGCGATGGCACGGGCATCGGCCTCGACCTGCGAGGGCGAGAGCACGCGCCCGGCGCGCGTTTGCACGACCGGCTCGATATCCTCGTCATTGATGCGACGGTTACCCTCGAAATTCACGATCCCGATGATCGGAAATTCCTGCACCTGAATCCGCAATGTGTTGCCTTGCGGAACGACATCGACAGACTCGAACAGGCCCGAAGCGGATAGGTTGCTGACCGCTGTGTTGAGTTGTCCGGCGCTGACGGCCTGACCCGTTCCGATTCCCGCAAGCCCAATCACCGTAGAATCATCGACCCGGACATTGCCGTCGATCACGATCGACGAGAAGCGAAAGTCCTGCGCCTGAGCTGCGGGCGCGAAGGCTATGAAAAGAAAAGACAAAAGTCCCAGAACTGCTGCAGAAAAGACGTGCGGACCCTGCGCCACACCCCCTTTGTGCGCAGGCAGCATCCCCATGATTCCGCGCATGTCGGGCCCCATCATTACCGCATTATTGTTTCTTTCTGCCTATCGGGTCAGAGCGGGCTTGTCAAAGCAATCGGCGTGGGTGGTGATGCGCCCGGGGCACAGTTGAACAATACCGGCGGAGAAGTTCTCATCATGCCCGAGTGATACCTGATTGATCACCCTGAATGGCAAGACACCGCGCGACAGCGCGGCGTCAATCAAGCGACGGGTCTTGGCCCATTCTACGCGGTCAATGCGACCCGCGCGGTCAGCGGGTGAGTGGCAAATCGGAGGCAGGCATGCTCAGATAATGCGCCAAGGCACTGGCAAAGACTATAGCTGTCACGATCAGCCCGATGACGATGACGCGATCCCCAACGGTCGACCAGACAATGCGCATGCTGCGAAGTTCGGATTCGATATAGGCCATTCCACTCTCCTTCGTGACGGTGATGGCCGTAGAATCGGGCAAGAATGGGGCAGCAGCGCGTCGGCGCTGTGACATTGCCCTGCCGCTGCGTTCAGCTCAGCAGGTCAGGTCAGTGAAAATTGCAAATACGAAGAGCGAGAGCACCAGCGCCAACCCGATGGTAATCAGGATCTGCATCGCCTTGTCACCCGCTGGCCGTCGCATCACGGCCTCATAGGCGTGGAAAATCAGGTGCCCCCCATCCAGCGGTGGGATCGGGAAAAGGTTCAGCAAGCCGATGGCCACGGACAGCACCGCAATGAACCAGACAAACTCGATCACACCGTCACTCGCCTTCGCCGCCGAGGCTTCGGCAATGCCGATGGGGCTGGAAAGGTTGCAGGTGCTGATCTGGCCGACCACCATGTAGTAGAGCCCCTCCAGCGAGGTACGGATCACGCGCCAGACCTGGGTCACCGCCATGCCCGCAGCCTCGAAGAAACCGGGGCTGCGCGTGCTGTATTCAAAAACAGCCCCCGAGGTCAGGCCGATCAGAAAACGGGTCTCGAACCCGCCTTCGGCCAGTGGCAGGTCGGTGCTGCGCGGCTCCAGCGTCAGGTCCAACTCGTCACCACCGCGCCAGACACGCAGCGCCAGCGGCGCGCCGGCTGATTCGGCGACAATATCGCGCAACTCGGTGAAGGTTGCGATCTCGCGCCCGTCGATCGAGAGAATCACGTCTCCGGGCTGCATGCGCGCCTCGCGGGCGGCGGACTGGATGGCGACACTGCCTGCCAGGGGCGGTTGCGGATGGGGGCCGGTCACCTCCATCACCCGCCCGTCGCGCTCGACTGTATAGCTCAGCACAGGCTCGGCCGGCATCTCCTCGGCGCTGGCCATGAAGGCAGAAAGGGTCTCGGTCTCGATACCTTCGACTGCAAGAATTCGGTCGCCGGGTTGCAACTCGAAAGGCTGCGCAGGCAGCGGTGTGATCTCCCCCACAATGGGCTCGTCCACTGCCACGCCCTCGAACATCAAGAGCCCGACAAAGACCAAGAAGGCAAAGATGAAATTGAAGAACGGCCCGGCCGCAACCGTCAGCGAACGTGCCCAGAGCGGCGCGCCATGCATGGTGTGCCGCCGCGCCTCCTCGTCCATCTCGGCCATGCCCTCGGCATCCTTGCTGGAGGTCGCGCCCGAGTCTCCGGCGAATTTCACATAGCCGCCAAGAGGTATTGCTGCGACCTGCCAGACGGTGCCGTTCTTGTCGGTGCCGCTGGCCAGAACCGGGCCAAACCCCAGCGAGAACACATCGGCATGAATGCCGGTCCAGCGCCCGACAATGTAGTGGCCGTATTCGTGCACAAAGACGATGATCGACAGGACAACGACGAAAACCGCGATGGTGAGGAAGAAATTGCCGAAGCTCGGCAACAGCCCGATCAGATCCACTCGATTTCCCCTTTGTCTTGCTTGCGACTCTCGGGCCGCACTTAATTCAGCGCAGCCGCAAGCCTGCGCGCATGATCTCTGGCCATTTGGTCCATTGCTACAACGGTTTCAAGCGCCTCTACCGGATCTGTGAGGCAGGAGTCGGTCGAAAGCGCGTCAATTGTGCGTTCGACCAACCGCGCCATGTCAAGAAATCGGATCCGTCCGGCGATGAATTCATCAAGCGCCACTTCCTTGGCAGCATTGAAGACGGCGCCCGCATGGCCGCGCGTCTCCATCACCTCACGCGCCAGCCGCAGGGCCGGGAAGCGCACCGGGTCCGGGGCCTCGAAGCTCAGTTGCGCAAGCCGCGCGAGGTCGAGCCGGGCGACGGGCAGTTGGGCGCGCTCGGGCCAGTTCAACGCATAGCCGATGGCGTGGCGCATGTCGGGCGGGCCGAGATGGGCCATCAATGCCCCATCGCGAAAGCCCACCAGCGCATGAATGATGGATTGCGGGTGGACCACGGCCTCGATCTGGTCCGGCTCAAAGCCGAAATACTCTCGAGTTTCAATGAGTTCCAGAGCTTTGTTAAACAAGGTCGCGGAATCAATCGTGATCCGCTGGCCCATGGACCAGTTGGGATGGGTCTGCGCCTCGGCCAATGTCGCCTGCTCCAGCCGCTCGAGGGGCCAGTCGCGGAACGGCCCGCCCGAGGCCGTGATGATCACACGCTCGACCGCTGCCGCATCCTCGCCCACCAGCGCCTGAAACACGGCTGAGTGCTCGCTGTCGACAGGCAAGATGCGCGCGCCATGCCGCGCAGCCTCGCGCATCAGAAGCGGCCCTGCCGTCACCAGCGACTCCTTGTTCGCCAGCGCCAGAGTCGTCCCCTGCGCGAGGGCGCGAAAGCCGGGCGTCAGCCCGGCGGCCCCGACGATGGCCGACATGACCCAGTCGGCAGGGCGCTCGGCGGCTTCGATCAGCGCCTCGGTGCCAGCGGCCGCTTCAACCCCGCTGCCCGCGAGTGCCTCTTTCAGCGCGTCATAACAGTCTGCATGCGCGGTGACGGCGACGCGCGCGCGCAGCGCGCGCGCCTGCTCGGCCAATCGGGCCACATTGCGCCCGCCGGTCAGCGCGACTGTCTCGAGATCATCGCGGCGCGACAGCAGGTCGAAGGTGCTCTCACCAATCGAGCCTGTCGCACCAAAGACCGAGACCCGCATCGCTCAGCACCCTGCCCCGACGCAGGTGCGCACCAGACCCAGCACGCCAGTTTCGGCCAGTACCAGCACCATCAGCGCCGCCGCGATCATGGCATCGAACCGATCCATGAAGCCGCCATGACCGGGGATGAGGTTGGAGCTGTCCTTGATCCCGGCATGGCGCTTGATGGCACTTTCGGCAATATCGCCCGCCTGCCCGGCCATTGCCACCAGCACCGAGACGACGATCAGCCCTGCCCCCGCGCCCAGCACGCCCATGAAGCCCCAGCCGATCGCTACGGCCAAGACCCAGCCTGCAACTGTGCCCGACCAGGTCTTCTTGGGGCTGACGCGCGGCCAGAGCTTCGGCCCGCCGATCAGGCGGCCCGCGAAATAGCCCGCCACATCCGAGCCGATCACGATCAGCACCAGCCACAGCACCCAGTCCCAGCCATAGACCCCGCGCAGCGCGATCAGCCCCAGCCCGGCAAAGAGGATCAGAGCGAGATAGGCGGCCGCCATGCCGCGATCCTTGGGGAAGCGCCACGCCAGCAGCGCGACCGAGAGTGCGACTACCCCCAGAAGCCAGAAGCCCGAGAGTTGTAGCGTGAAGACGAGAAGTGCCACCGCTGCGGTGAAGCCTGCGGCTTCGGCCTTGCCCGAGGGCGCGTCCGGGTCGAGCATCCGGGTCAGTTCCCAGATCATAACCCCGCAAAGCAGGCAGACCAGCCCGGTAAAGACCATCCCGCCTGCCCAGACAGCGCCAATGCCCAGCACGGCCATTACGACCCCCGACAGCGTGCGGTCGCGCAGGTCGGCAAAGCTGCTCATGTCTTCACACCGCCGAAACGGCGCTCGCGCGACCGGAAGGTGTCGAGAATCGCGCGCATGTTCTCGGGCGTGAAATCGGGCCAGAGAATGGGCGTGAAGACATATTCCGAATAGGCCGACTGCCAGAGCAGGAAATTCGAGACGCGGGTTTCGCCCGAGGTGCGCACGATCAGTTCCGGGTCGGGCAGGAAAGACGTGTCGAGATGCTCAGCTATCAGCGCATCATTGACCGCGGAGGGTAAGATCTCGCCTTTCTGGACCTTGCTGGCAATCAGCCGCATCGCGCGCGTGATCTCGTCCCGCCCGCCATAATTGATGGCAACGGTCAGGAACAGCCGCGTGTTGGCCTCGGTCTGCCGCTCGATCCAGTCCATGAGCTTGATCAGTTTCGGCTCCAGCCGCGTCCGGTCACCGATGAACCGCAGCCGCACACCCTCCTTGTTGAGCCGCTTGGCTTCGGCCTTGATGTAGCGCGACAGAAGCGACATCAGACCCAGCACTTCTTCGGTCGAGCGTTTCCAGTTCTCGGTCGAGAACGCATAGAGCGTCAGGTAACGGATACCGAGTTCCGGGCTGGCCTCGACCAGACCGCGCACCCGTTCGACCCCCTTGCGGTGCCCGACCAACCGCGGCCAGCCACGATTCGCCGCCCAGCGCCCGTTTCCGTCCATGATCACCGCCACATGCAGATTGCTTGCGGCGGGCGGGGACGGCATGGACGGTATCTGATCAAGGGTCATGCTGTGCAATCGGGCTCGGGCGCAGGTCAGACCTGCATGATTTCCGCCTGTTTGGTCTCAAGCTGCGAATCCACCTGCTCGATGAAACTGTCCGTCAGCTCCTGGATTTCCTCGGACCAGAGCTTTTGCTCATCCTCGCTCATGCCAGCGGCCTTGGCCTTCTTGACCTGATCCATCCCGTCACGGCGCAGGTTGCGGATGGCGACGCGGGCATGTTCGGCATATTGTGCGGCGACCTTGGTCAGCTCGCGGCGGCGTTCCTCGTTCAACTCGGGGATCGGCAGCATGATGATCGTGCCATTGAGCTGCGGGTTGATGCCAAGCCCTGACTCGCGGATGGCCTTCTCGACCTTGCCCACCATCGACTTGTCCCAGACATTGATTGTGACCATGCGCGGCTCGGGCACGTTGACCGTGCCCACCTGATTGATCGGCGTCATCTGACCATAGGCCTCGACCATCACTGGCTCGAGCATCGCGGCCGAGGCACGGCCGGTGCGCAGCGATCCGAATTCGGTGCGTAATGCGGCTATCGCGCCATCCATCCGGCGCTTGAGGTCATCCAGATCGATTTCCAACTCTTCCGACATACTCATCTCCCTCGACTGTTCTGCCTGTGCCGACGCTGCCCAAGTTTTCTAGCGTGATGCGGGCGTAAATGTAAGATGGCGCGCATCTCAGGGATGCACGCGCGTATAGGTCCCCTCACCGCGCAGAATACCACTGAAGCCGCCGGGCTCATCGAGCGAGAAGACGATCAGCGGCATCTTGTTGTCACGGCAAAGCGCGATCGCCGAAGCGTCCATGACCTTGAGATTGGCGCGCAGCACCTCGTCATAGCTGATATGGTCAAAGCGTTTGGCATTCGGGTTGGTCTTGGGGTCACTGTCATAGATGCCATCGACCTGCTTGCCCATGAAGATCGCCTCGCAGGCCATTTCCGAGGCGCGCAACGCCGCCGCCGTATCGGTGGTGAAATACGGGTTGCCCGTGCCTGCCGCGAAAATGCATACGCGGCCCTTTTCCAGATGGCGTACAGCGCGGCGGCGAATGTAGGGCTCGCAGACCTGATCCATCGGAATGGCCGAGATCACGCGGGTATAGACGCCGATGGCTTCCAGAGCAGTCTGCATGCCCAGCGCATTCATGACAGTAGCCAGCATCCCCATGTAATCGGCCTGGGTGCGCTCCATCCCCTGCGCCGACCCCTGCAACCCCCGGAAGATATTGCCTCCACCAATGACCATGCAGAGCTGAACCCCCATGTCATGGACCGATTTCACCTCTTGCGCGATTCGCGCCACGGTCGGCGGGTGCAGCCCGAAGCCCTGATCCCCCATCAGCGCCTCGCCCGAAATCTTCAGCATGACGCGCTTGTAGGTGGTCTGGGGGGCGTCATCGGGCATGGAGATATCCTCTGGCAAATGGCGGGCAGCACTGCAGGCGCTTTCCTGTGGCGGCAAAATGTCGGAAAACGCGGACAGGTTCAATCTGAAAGCCGCCCTCTCATGGCTGATCGCCGCGATCCTCTTGCAAGCGCGCGCGCGCGGATGCGCCGCACACCCCCTGACCCGGCGCGGCCCGTGCTGCTGGCCGGACCAACGGCGAGCGGCAAGTCAGAGCTGGCGTTGGAATTGGCCGAGGCGCAGGGGCGCGTGATCGTGAATGCCGATGCGCTGCAGGTCTATGCGATGTGGCGCGTGCTCTCGGCACGGCCCGACGCGCAGGATTGCGCGCAGGTGCCGCATCATCTCTACGGCATGGTGACGCGCGGTCAACCCTGGTCGGTCGGGCATTGGCTGCGCGCGGTCGAGCCCTTGCTGGTGCGCCACCCCAATGCGGTGATTGTTGGTGGCACCGGGCTCTATTTCCGGGCGCTGACCGAGGGGCTGGTCGAGATCCCGCCAATCCCGTCCGAGATCCGGGCCGAGGGCGATGCCCGGATGACAGAAGCAGGCGCCGAGAGCCTGCTGGCCGAGTTGGACCCGGCGACGCGGGCGCGGATCGACCAGCGCAACCCGGCGCGCATTCAGCGCGCCTGGGAGGTGTGGCGTGCGACCGGGCGGGGACTCGCGGCATGGCAGGACGCGACGCCACCTCCGCTCCTTCCACGCAGTCAATGCACCGCACTGGTGATGCGCCCGCCCGTGGACTGGCTGGATGACCGAATCGCCACACGATTCGACAAAATGATGGCGCAAGGGGCGATCGAGGAAGTGCGTGCCGTCCTGCCCTATTGGCAGCCACGCGCCCCATGGGCGCGCGCGATTGGCGCGGCGGAACTGGTCGCGCATCTGAAAGGCCATATCTCGTGGCAACAGGCCATCAATGCCGCTACACTGGCCACCCGCCAATATGCCAAACGTCAACGGACATGGTTCCGCAACCGCATGGCCGACTGGACCGAGCTGCCCTGATGGCGCCCGCGCAGAGTCACCGTTTTGCAACGCCTCTCGCACAACTCACGGAAGAATAACGGCCGCGTGAAGAATTTGCCTTTTCATGTGCCGGTCAGGTCGTAATCTTGCCGCTATCCGGGGGGATAGGACAAAAATGACAACCATACCCGAACAGCCCGCGCGCTTGCGTCTGCTCCCACTTGCCAAACTTGCTGCCGCGCCGAAATGGCAACTCGAGACTATTCGCGCGCTGCGCGAGCCTGTGTTTCTGTGGTTCACCCATGGTCAGGGACGCATCAATATCGGTGGCTCGACTCGCGGCTTTCACCCGCATAACGCAGTTTTCCTGCCCGCGGGCACGATGCACAGTTTTCATTCCATGACCCGCATCCAGGGCACAGGCGTCTTTTTTGGGGCGGATCACGGGCTCGACCTGCCCGACCGCCCGCTCCATCTGCGCCTGCGCGATGCCACCCGTCATGCCGAAGTCGCGCATCTGATCGATGCGGTCCAGCGCGAACTCGACGGTGCCCGCGCCATGGCGGAGCAGGCGGCGTATCATCAGCTTGGGCTGCTGGCGATCTGGCTGGCGCGGAACAGCCAGAATGGCGACGACGAGAGCGCGCGGGCGACACCCGTGCTCAATGCCAATGAGAAGCTCACCGCGCGCTATGCCGCTTTGCTTGAACGCGAATTCGGCTCTTCGCTCAATGTCACCGATTACGCGACCGCGCTCGGCGTGACGCCCACCCATCTGTCGCGCGCCTGCCGCGCGTCCTGCGGACGCACGGCGCTGGAGATGATGCAGGAACGGCGTCTGTTCGAGGCGCGGCGGATGCTGCTCGACACCGATATCCCGGTGCAGGAAATCGCCAGAAAGCTCGGCTTCTCGACCCCGGGCTATTTCTCGCGCGCTTTCAATCAGGCCGTCGGTGTTCCGCCCTCTGCCTATCGCAAATCGGGCGCCGACCCGTCGCGGTTGCGCTGACCGGTTTTGTCCTGCCGCGCCTCGTTTCGGCAGCGATCCGAGCAGTAACGCACCTCGTCCCAGACCCTAGCCCATTTCTTGCGCCATTTGAATGGGCGACCGCAATTGGTGCATGGTTTCTCTGGCAAGTCCGCCTTGCGGCGCATCTTCGCCATGGGCTGTCAGTCGCTGTCGCGCACGGTCATGCGCCCGTCTTCCCAGTCGCCCGAGAGCACCTCGCCGGTGGCGTAGCGCAGCACGCCCCGCCCGTGGCGTTGCCCGTCAACAAAGGCACCTTCATAGACATCACCCGTGGCATAGGTCGCCACGCCAACCCCCGTGATCTGCCCGCCGGACCATTCGCCCTCATAGATGAAGCCATCCGCCATCTCGATCCGGCCCTGCCCGTCGCGCGCGCCTTCCGAGAATTCGCCAACATAGACCGAGCCATCGGGATAGACCATCTCGCCCTGCCCGTGCAGCTCGCCCCCAACAAGCTGACCGCTATAGACGCGCCCATCGGCAAATGTCATCACGCCCTCGCCCTCGGCAAGGCCCTGCACGAAACCGCCTTCATAGACCGAGCCATCAGCGAACTCGGCGCGGCCCTGCCCGTGAAACTGGCCTTCGCTCCATTCCCCCTCATAGATGGAGCCATCGGCATAGGTGATCTGCCCCGTTCCATCGGGTAGGCCATTGCGGAATTGACCGACATATTCCGAGCCATCGGGCTGCACCAGCCGCCCCTCGCCCTCGATCCGGCCTGCGACCCATGTACCCTCGTAGAGATAGCCATCCGGCCCCGAAAGCCGCCCCTCGCCCTCGCGCATGTCATTGACGAAAGTGCCCTCGAAGACCAGCCCATCCGCCTGTTCCACCCGCGCCTCACCCTCGCGCAACCCGGCGCGGAAGCCGCCGATATAGAGATCGCCATTGGGCTGGCGCAACTCACCCTGACCGTGCAACTCGCCCTCCAGCCAGTCGCCCTCGTAGCGCAGCCCGTCCGGGTTGGTCAGGATGCCGCGCCCATGGCGCAGGTCCGCCTGCAATTCGCCCTCATAGACCGCACCATCGGGATAGGTGATTCGACCCATTCCCTGCCGCAGCCCTGCGACCCAGTCACCCTCGTAGCGGTAGCCATCGGGACGGGTCAGCACGCCCGTGCCATGGGGCTGACCATCGACGAATTCGCCCTCATAGACGGATTCATTGGCAAAGACGCGCACGCCCTGCCCCGAGATCGTGCCATCGACCCACTCGCCCTCATAGGTAGAGCCATCGGCGAAAGTCATCTGGCCGGTGCCATGGGGACGGCCAGCGGCGAAACTGCCCTCATAGACCGCGCCCGAGGGGTAGCGCGCCACGCCCTCGCCACTGATCTCGCCCGCGACCCACTCGCCGGTATATTCGAACCCGTTCGGCAGCCGGTAGGTGCCCATGCCATGCTGCAATCCGTCGCGGAACTCACCCTCATAGATGCCGCCATCCTCATACTGGCGGGTCTGCACCCCGTCGATCTGGGCATGGAGCGGCGCGGCAAGAGCCAGCGCAAGGCCGGCGATGAGTGCGCGCGCGTGCGGGGGGCGAATGGGCATGTCGCGGAACTCCCTGAAACTTTCGGCGCGAGGGTAAGGGGGCGGGCAAGGGCTGGCAAGGGCTTTTCCCTTGCGCGGGGGTCAGAGTGGAGGCGCGGCGAGAAGGCGCCGCTACATGGCGCATGGCGTATATATGTTCGGAACCTGAGCGCGATCCATGACTCGATCTGTGCGGTTGACGGGCTTCCCTTTTCGGCGAACCGCATCAGGACAGGTTCAAGTCGGCCATTCGCTTGCGTCGGGCCAGTGCCAGTGGGCTGACCCGCGGATTACGGTCCAGCTCTCGCGCGCCTCCTCAGCCAGATCTCGAGCGCCAGGAGATAGGGCAGGTAGAAGGCGACATACTGGACCTGATCGAAGCCGCCTGTCAGTTGCTCATTGCTCCACAAGCCATCGGTCAGGCTGTACCAGATCACGTAATGCAGCCGGAAGATCAACGACCCCATCACGAGAACGAACAGGCGCAGCGCCCACACGCTATGAAGCGCGACATTGCGGGCGCGGGCATGGCGCAGCGTCTGTATCGCACAGCCGAGCATCAGAGCACCATAGAAGGCGAAACCTGCATCCATCAGCGGACCCGCGATCGTTCCGCGTATCGCAATATAGGCCAGCCCGCCAAGCGCAACCACGATTGATGCGACGACAATCACGCGGCCCACTATCCGGTGGAGCAACGGATAGCGTCTGCGAATGCGCTCAATCGGCTGGAACGGCACGAGGATCATCGCCACGGCTCCGAGGATCATGTGCGAGAAGATGGCGATATTCGTGAACGCACTGTCGGACGTGTAGATATAGGTCTCGTCTGACAGATCGAGGCTGATACCGCGCAAGCCAAAGCGCAAGGAATAAGCCGCAAAGCCAAGGATGAACAGGGCGAACACAAGGAGGCCCAGATATCCGGCCATGAGGACGAGGCGCTTGCGCAAGTGCATTCTGCCTGTGTGAAGACGTGCTGATTACAGCCTTACCCACCCGCGGCTGGCCCGACAAGCGCAACTCTGGTTCAACAACGACAGGTCCAGCGGTCGTCTGTCGGGCCTGAAACTGCATATTCCGGGCGATGAATGCTTTGTCATCGAGGCTTTTCCGAGCAGGCGGTGGCTTCGCCCGGACCCTGAGCCACGATTGCGCAGATCTGCCCCGTCGAAATATTGGGCCAATAGCGCCCTATTGCGCCATTACAAAGCTGCACCGCACACCCCTATGCTCAATTTTATCACTTTTTCCCAGTTAGTTAGTGCTTCTCGCAAAGCATTGCCCCGCCCCTGCCGCGCCCTTTCGGCTTCCCTCAGGCGGTCAACGTGATATGTGGGCGCGAAACAGCCGCTGGATCTGCCCATGTCTGACCGTTTCCGCCTGACGCTTGCCCAGTTGAACCCCACGCTTGGCGATATCACGGGCAATGCCGCCAAGGCCCGCGCTGCCTGGGACAAGGGGCGCGCGGCGGGTGCCGATATGGTCGCCCTGCCCGAGATGTTCCTCTCGGGCTATCAGACGCAGGATCTGGTCTGGCGCCCGGCCTTTCAGGCCGATCTGCGCGCAGCCCTCATGGAACTTGCGCAGCATTGCGCCGATGGTCCGGCGCTGGGCATCGGACTGCCGATGGCCGAGCGTGGCCGGTTGCATAATTGCTGGACGGTGCTGTCAGGGGGCGAAGTGCAGGTCGTGATCCGCAAGCATCACCTGCCCAATACCTCGGTCTTTGACGAAAAGCGCCTCTTCGCCCCGGGTGACATTTCCGGGCCCTATCGCACAGGCCCGATCCGCATCGGCACGCCCATTTGCGAGGATGCCTGGAACGAGGATGTGGCCGAGGCGCAGGCCGAATCCGGGGCCGAGATGCTCTTGGTGCCCAATGGCTCGCCCTATGCCCGCGAGCGCTACGACACGCGCATGGCGCATATGGTCGCGCGCGTGGTCGAGACCGGCTTGCCGCTGGTCTATCTCAACCTTGTCGGCGGACAGGATGATCAGGTCTTTGACGGGGCGAGTTTCGTGCTCAACCCCGGCGGCAAGCTGGCGCTTCAACTGCCCGCGCATGATGAGGCGGTCGAGACAGTGGAGTTTATTCGCACATCCGAGGGCTGGCAGGCCGAGAAGGGCAACCGCGCGCGCCTCCCCGACGCAGTGGAGCAGGATTATCGCACAATGCTGGTGGGCCTTGGCGACTACTTGCGAAAATCGAGGTTTTCCAAGGTGGTGCTGGGCCTCTCGGGCGGGGTCGACTCGGCGCTTGTGGTCACTCTCGCAGTGGATGCGCTGGGAGCCGAGAATGTGCATTGCGTGATGCTGCCCTCCGAATACACCGCGCCGGAGAGCCTCGAGGACGCTGCCGATCTGGCCCGCCGCCTTGGCGTGCGGCTCGACGAGATCGGCATCGAAGGCCCCCGCGCCGCGATGGAAGCCGCGCTCGCGCCGCTATTCAAAGGTCTGGAGCCGGATGTGACCGAAGAAAACCTGCAATCGCGGATTCGCGGCACTCTGCTGATGGCGCTCTCGAACAAGACCGGCGCACTGCTGCTGACAACCGGCAACAAATCCGAGGTCGCGGTCGGTTATGCCACGATCTATGGCGACATGAATGGCGGCTACAACCCGATCAAGGACCTCTACAAGACCCGCGTGTTCGAGACCTGCCGCTGGCGCAACGCCCATCACCGCGACTGGATGGCTGGTCCGAGCGGCGAAGTGATCCCGACGCGCATCATCGACAAGCCACCCTCGGCCGAGTTGCGCGCCGATCAGCGCGACGAGGACAGCCTGCCGCCCTATCCGGTGCTCGACGCGATCCTCGAGCGGCTGGTCGAGCAGGACCAGTCGGTCTCGGATCTTGTCGCGCAGGGGTTCGAGCGTGAGACGGTGGAGCGGGTTGCGCATCTGGTCGCGATCTCGGAATGGAAACGCTACCAGTCCGCACCGGGGCCGCGTTTGACCAACCGCGCCTTCTGGCTGGACCGGCGCTATCCGCTGGTCAATCGCTGGCGCGACCGAAGCGGTGATACCGACTGAGCGCCATGTCGCGCGCGCTGCGCCGGTCACAAGCGCGCGATCTTCCGCGCGAGTGCCAGTCGCGCCGGGCAATCGCGCTTTCGTCTGCGGCAGGCTGGCGCTAAGATGCAACGCGGGCAGGACAATCGACCAGTGGCGGGCTGTTTTACCCGGGCTTCTGGAGTATAAGCTGCCACACACCATTCGCGTGCACAGAACACCTGACGCAAGATCAGGGCTGAAACGAGGCGTAAAGGCTTAAAGAGGCAGTCATGAGCAGTTCGACCTATCGGTATCTGGGCCTGTGCCTGACCGCCAGCCTTGGCCTCGGAGCCTGCATGGAAGGCAGTTCCGGCACCACATCCCGCGAGGGCACCCGCAGCACCGCAAGCGTCGAGCGCGATGTCGAGGACCCGGGGATCTTCTCGAAACGCGAAAACGGGCTATGGGACGGTCGCCCCTCTTTCGGCGGGGTCTGGGTCGCGCATCCCGATGCGCGCACGCCCGAACGGGTAATCATCCGCAACACCGAGAACGGACAAGAGGCCGTGGGGTCGCTCTTCACCCGCGAGCGCATGAACCCCGGCCCCGCCTTTCAGGTCTCGGGCGAGGCCGCAACCGCCATCGGAATGCTCGCCGGTGCGCCAACAATGCTCGAAGTTGTCGCCCTGCGTGTCGAAGAGCCAGCGCCGGAGCCGGGACCTGAGGAAGTGCCAGAAGAAGCCACCGAAGCTGTCGCCGTGGCGGAAACAGAGACACAACCAGAGCCCTCAGAGCCCGAAGTGACAGAAGCCGCTCCGGACGACATTGCGCAGACCCAGATAGCCATGCCAACAGCCGAGCCCGAGCCCCGCAGTCAGGGGCTGCTGGGGCGCCTCTTCGGACGTCGTGACCAGCAAACTGCGCCCGATGACAGCATCGAGGCCATGCCGCTTGACCCGACAGCACCCGTCGATCAGACCGCGATGGCAGAGGCCCCGGCCGCGCCTCCCCCGACCCCGGCACCCGCCGCAGCACCGGCCCCTGCCCCTGCCGCTGCCAGCAGCCTGGAGCGGCCATATATCCAGCTCGGTATCTTCAGCGTCGAGGATAATGCCCGCAATGCCGAACGCATGGCGCAAGGCGCCGATCTGTCGGCCCGGGTCGTGACCGGCAGCGCGCAGGGCAACAGTTTCTGGCGTGTGGTCGTGGGCCCTGCCAGCGATGCCGCTGCGCAGCGCCAGATGCTTGCGCGTGTCAAGTCGCTGGGCTTTAATGACGCCTATACTGTCCGTCGCTAGGACCTGGCAACGCGACAGGGAAACAATTATCGGGGGAGCCCATGCGCAAGCTGATTCAAACCGCCGGACTCGCTCTGGCGCTGGGTATGGCCGGAACCGTCCAACCGGCACAGACGCAGTCGGTCGGTGGCTTCGAGACCCGCGCTTCATCGGCCTATGTCCGCGATCTCACGACCGGGACGGTCCTGCTGGACAAGGCCGCCGATGTCCCCCTGCCCCCTGCCTCGATGTCCAAGCTGGTGACACTGCTGATGCTTTTCGAGGCGGTCGAGGATGACCGCATGACGCTTGAGACAACCTTCGGGGTCTCTGAACGAGCCTACCGGATGGGTGGTTCGCGCATGTTCCTCGAACCGACGGACCAGCCCACGATCGAGGATCTGATCCGTGGCATCGCCGTGCTGTCGGGCAATGACGCCTCGGTGGTGGCAGCCGAAGGGCTGGCGGGCACCGAAGAGGCCTTTGCCCAGCTCGCCACACGGCGTGCGCGCGAATTGGGCATGCGCAACACCACGATTGCCAATTCCTCGGGCTGGCCACATCCCGATCACCTGATGTCGATGCGCGATCTGGGTATTCTGGCGGAACATCTGATTACCGAATTTCCGCAGTTTTATCCTTATCTTGCCGAACGTTCCTTCACCTGGAACGATATCACCCAGAACAATCGCGTGCCGCTTCTGGGCGCCGGGATCGGGATGGATGGGCTCAAAACCGGTTTTACCTCGGCAGCGGGATACTCGCTGACCGGCTCGGCCCGTCAGGGCGAGCGGCGGATCGTCTTTGCCTTTGGCGGGCTCGGTAGCGAGGCCGAGCGCGTGCGCGAGGCCGAGGCGATCATCAACTGGGCCTTCCGTCAGTTCGCAAGGGTCAGCGTCGGCGAAGAGGGTCAGGTGATGGGCGAGGCTCCGGTCTGGCTGGGCGACGCGCCGAGCGTGCCGCTGGTGCTGGGCGAGATGGGCGATATTCTCATGCCCGCGATCGCACGGCGCGAACTCGACGCGCGTGTGGTCTATGAGGGTCCGATCCCGGCGCCGATCGCGGCGGGCGAGCAGGTCGCAACGCTGGTGGTCGACGTGCCCGATATGGAGCCGGTCACCCTGCCCCTGCTGGCCGGGGCCGATGTGCCCGAAGGGGGCTTCATGATCCGCGCCCGCGCTTCGGCCAGCCGGCTGGCAGGCATGATCATGGGCGCGAGCCGCGACGTCATCAATTGATCATGGTGGGTGCGAGCGCAGGGCGTTTCATCAGTTTTGAGGGTATTGACGGGTCCGGCAAATCCACGCAGGCGCGACGGCTGGCCGAGGCGCTCGAGCCGACAGCCCTGCTCACCCGCGAGCCCGGCGGTGCGCCCGGTGCCGAAGAAATCCGCCGCCTTCTGGTCGAGGGCGCACCCGCGCGCTGGTCGCCCGAAACCGAGATCCTGCTCTTCACGGCGGCGCGGCGCGATCATCTGGAAAAGACCATCCGTCCTGCGCTCGATCAAGGGCGGGTGGTCATCACCGACCGCTTCGCCGATTCGACGCGGGTCTATCAGGGGGCGGCCCGCGCCGCGCTGCGCCCGCTGGTCGATCGCCTGCATGATCTGATGATCGGCATCGAGCCCGACCTGACCTTCCTGATCGACATGGACCCCGAGGCCGCGCTCGCCCGCGGCCTCGCCCGCCAATCAGGCGAAGACCGGTTCGAGACCCTCGGGCTCGCCTTCCAGCGCGATTTGCGCGCGGGGTTCCTCGAACTCGCGCAGAGCGCCCCCGAGCGCATCCATGTCATCGACGGCACGCGCGATGCGGACAGCATCGCAGAAGACATCCTCAACCAGTATCACGCATGGTGCGCGGCATGACGAACCACCCGTCACAAAA
>SLJW01000027.1 GCA_007134865.1 Paracoccaceae bacterium
CGCGCGGCCCCCTGCCTGCAACACCGGTGCCACTTTGGCAGATGGCTGCGGCGCCTCTCGACGCGGAGGCGATTCTGTCGCCCTCGCAACTGGGCGGCGCCAAGGCGTTGCCGGGCGAGGCCGGGGAAAGTCCGGAGGCCGCGCTTGCGCGCGGAACGCAATTGCATCTGTTGTTGGAACATCTGCCGCACTGGCCTGCCGACGCGCGCGCAGCGCGCGCCCACGATCTGTTGGCCAGCACCGAGGACGGGGTGCCGCTGGACCTCGACGCGCTCTTGGCCGAGGCCGAGGCAGTGTTGGCTGCACCGTCACTGGCGCCGCTCTTTCTACCGGGCACGCTGGCCGAGGCCGAGATCACCGGCACCTTGTTCGGCAAACCCTTTCATGGCGTGATCGACCGGCTGGTCGTCTCGGAGCGCGACCTGCTGGCGGTCGATTACAAATCGAACCGCGTTATCCCTTCGCAGGTCGCGGAGGTGCCCGAGGGTTTCTTGCGCCAGATGGCGGCCTATCGTGCCTTGCTCGCACAGGTCTATCCGGGCCACGCGGTCCGGGTTGCGCTGCTCTGGACGGCGCGCGCGGAGCTGATGGAACTGCCTGCAGAACTTCTCGATGCGGCATTGGAGCGTGCGGCGCTTGAATCCGGCGCGGGCTGGGCATAGTTAGAGGTCGAGTCAGAAACTGAGTGGAGGGGCCCATGCCCACGATTCCTGTCACCGATTCCTCTTTTGACGCCGAAGTGCGCCAGTCCGACATCCCTGTGGTGGTCGATTTCTGGGCCGAATGGTGCGGCCCCTGCAAGCAGATCGGTCCGGCTCTGGAAGAGCTTTCCACCGAGTATGAGGGCCGGGTGAAGATCACCAAGGTCAATGTCGATGAGAACCCCGACACGGCCGCCTCGCTGGGCATCCGTGGCATCCCGGCGCTGTTCCTGTTCAAGGATGGCCAAGTGGTGTCGAACAAGGTGGGCGCGGCGCCCAAATCGGCGCTGCAGAGTTGGATCGACAGCGCTGTGTGAGCTTTGAGGGGCGCTGTTCGGGCGCCCCTTATGCCTTGGTCTGGGTCGCGAGATGCGCCTCCGGCGGGAGTATTTTGGGCAAGAAAATGAGGGCAGGGTGAGCGATTTTCCCGGCTGGCATGGGACGACCATCATCGCGGTGCGCCGCGGGGGTGAGGTTGTGGTGGCCGGTGACGGGCAGGTCTCGCTCGGCCAGACGGTCATCAAGGGTTCTGCCCGCAAGGTGCGTAGGCTGTCGCCCGGCGGGTCCGAGGTGGTTGCCGGCTTCGCAGGCTCGACCGCGGATGCCTTTGCCCTGCTGGAGCGGCTGGAGGCGAAGCTGGAGGCGACGCCCGGGCAGTTGGCGCGGGCCTCGGTTGAACTGGCCAAGGATTGGCGCACCGACAAGTATCTGCAGAAACTCGAGGCGATGCTGATCGTGACCGATGGAAGCGATCTGTTCGTGATCACGGGCGCAGGCGATGTGCTGGAGCCCGAGCATGATGTGGCGGCAATTGGGTCGGGCGGGAATTTTGCGCTGGCGGCGGCGCGGGGGCTGATGGTGGGCGAGATGCCCGCCGAAGAGGTCGCGCGCCGGGCGATGGCGATTGCCGCCGAGATTTGCGTCTACACCAATGGCAATCTGACCCTGGAGCGGATCAGCGCTTGAGCTGCGCTTCCATCCAGGCGCGCAAAACGGCGTTCATGCGGGTCTGGTAGCCGGGGCCTTGCGATTTGAAGAATTCCAGCACATCGGGGTCGATGCGCAGGGAAATGGCCTTTTTCGGTTCTGGCGTGACCAGTTCGGCGCGGGTCCAGTCCCACTCGGGTTCATCTTCGTCGCGCTCGGGTTCGATTCCTAGCGCCTCGTCACGCCGCAGGGCCTCCCAGTCGGTGCGGGATTTCATCTGGCGGATTTGGTCGATGGTGTAGCGCTTTATCGTGGTCACGGGATACTCACGCGATTTCGTCATTTCTGTATATACAAAACGAATACATGTGCGCCAACCCCTTCAATTCCGAGCGCCAAAGCTCTACATCACGCGCAGCCATCAGAAGGGACGCCCCATGACCGACCTCACCCCGCGCGAGATTGTCAGCGAACTCGACCGCTTCATCATCGGCCAGAAGGATGCCAAGCGAGCCGTTGCGGTCGCCTTGCGCAATCGTTGGCGGCGCAAGCAACTGCCTGCTGATCTGCAGGAAGAGGTCTACCCGAAGAACATCCTGATGATCGGGCCGACCGGAGTGGGCAAGACCGAGATCAGCCGCCGTCTGGCGAAACTGGCGAAGGCGCCCTTCCTCAAGGTCGAGGCAACGAAATTCACCGAAGTCGGCTATGTTGGGCGGGATGTCGAGCAGATCATCCGCGATCTGGTGGACAGCGCCATTCTGATGGTGCGCGAACACATGCGCGAGGAGGTCAAGGCGCGGGCGCACAAGGCCGCCGAGGATCGGGTGATCGAGGCGCTTGCGGGCGAGAATGCGCGCGAGGGCACGCGCGAGATGTTCCGGCGCAAGCTGCTGGCGGGCGAGTTGGACAATACCGAGATCGAGATCGAGATCGCCGATACCGCGAACCCGATGGGCGGCATGTTCGAGATACCGGGTCAGCCGGGGGCCGGGCAGATGATGAATCTGGGTGAGATCTTCGGCAAGGCCTTTGGCGGGCGGACAGTGCGCAAGCGCGTGTCCGTGGCCGAGAGTCATGATCTGCTGATTGCGGAGGAGGCCGACAAGCTGCTGGATGACGAGACAGTCAAGACCCGCGCGCTGGAGGCGGTCGAGCAGAACGGGATCGTGTTTCTGGACGAGATCGACAAGGTCTGTGCGCGCACGGATGCGCGCGGGGGCGATGTCAGCCGCGAAGGCGTGCAGCGTGACCTGCTGCCGCTGATCGAGGGCACGACGGTCAGCACCAAGCATGGGCCGGTCAAGACCGATCATATCCTGTTCATTGCCTCGGGGGCGTTCCACATTGCCAAACCCTCGGACTTGCTGCCGGAATTGCAGGGGCGGCTGCCGATCCGGGTGGAGTTGCGGGCGCTGACCGAGGGCGATTTCGTGCGCATCCTGACAGAGACCGACAACGCGCTGACGCGGCAATACACGGCGCTGATGGCGACAGAAACTGTGACCGTTAGCTTTACCGAGGACGGGATCGCGGCGCTGGCGCGGATTGCCGCGGATGTGAATCAGGCGGTCGAGAATATCGGCGCGCGGAGGCTTTATACCGTGATGGAGCGGGTGTTCGAGGAGCTTTCATTCAATGCGCCTGACCGCTCTGGTGCGACCGTCGAGATTGATGCAACCTTTGTCGAACAGCATATCGGCGATCTGGCACGCTCGGCCGATCTGAGCCGATATGTGCTTTGACGTCACACTGCAGGTCAGGGCACTGGACGGGCGGGGATTATTTCTTATATGATCACTCAGGTATAGAGGCGCCCGGTGGGGTGCGCGACAACGAGGGCCGCATCATGACCGAACCCAATGAAGGCGATCTGCTTATCAAACCCTCAAGCACGGACCACGCGCTTTACGAGCCCATCGTCGAGGCGTGCAAGTCGGTCTATGACCCCGAAATCCCAGTCAATATCTTCGACCTAGGGCTGATCTACACAATTACCATTTCGGAGGCGGGCGAGGTTGACATCGTGATGACGCTGACTGCGCCCGGCTGTCCGGTGGCGGGCGAGATGCCCGGCTGGGTGTCAGATGCCGTCAGCGCCGTGCCGGGTGTTCAGTCGGTGGAGGTCGAGATGACCTTCGACCCGCAATGGGGCATGGACATGATGTCGGACGAGGCGCGGTTGGAACTCGGGTTCATGTGATCCCGGATACCACGAGACAAGGAAAGAGTGATGTTTGCCATCCCCGGAAAATCTCCTGTGACCCTGACGCCTGCAGCGGTGCGCCAGATCCGGCGCCTGATGGATCGTGAAGGGGCAGAGGGTCTGCGTATCGGCGTAAAAAAGGGCGGATGCGCGGGCATGGAATACACCATGGAGACGGCACAGGACGTGGCCGAGCATGAAGAGGTGGTCGAGCAAGATGGCGCGCGCGTGTTGATCGCGCCTATGGCGCAGATGTTTCTGTTCGGTACCGAAATCGATTACGAGACGGGCCTGCTGGAAAGCGCCTTTCGCTTCCGCAACCCGAATGTCACCGATGCCTGCGGCTGCGGCGAATCGATCAAGTTCGACGATGTCGAAACCCTGCGGGCCAAGATGGATGCCGCGCGCTCGAGCGGCTGATTGCATCCTGCCCTGAGTCTGCGTAAAGCTCTCTCTGAATAGGGAGAGTGACCATGGCCAACGCCTGCAAGCTTGCTGCTGGAAACTGGAAAATGAACGGGCTGCGCGCTGATCTGCTCGAAGCGCGGGCCTTGGCGCGTGCCTTTCCATCGCCCGATTGCGGAATTCTGCTCTGCCCGCCTGCAACCCTGATCTCTGCCATGGCCGAGGCGGTTCGTAACACGGCCATCATGGTTGGCGGGCAGGATTGCCACGCGCGCGAAAACGGGGCGCATACGGGCGATATTTCGGCGCAGATGCTCGCCGATGCCGGGGCGCGGCACGTAATCCTCGGGCATTCCGAGCGGCGCGCCGATCATGCTGAAAGCTCGGGCGATGTGGCGGCGAAAGCGCTTGCAGCGCATGCTGCCGGGCTGGTCACGATCATCTGCGTGGGCGAGACCGAGGCAGAACGCGATGCCGGGAAAACGCTCGATGTGGTACTGGGCCAGCTTCGGAACTCTCTGCCCGAGAAGTCAACAGCGGCGAACACGGTCATTGCCTATGAGCCAGTCTGGGCGATCGGGACTGGACGCACACCGACGCGGGAGCAGATTTCTGAGGTTCACGATGCGCTGCGCGGCGCGGTGCCGGATGCAGCCATGTCTCTGCTCTATGGCGGCTCGGTCAAGCCTGGCAATGCGGCCGAGATCTTTGCCATTGGTAATGTCGATGGTGCGCTGGTGGGCGGAGCTTCGTTGAAGGCCGAGGATTTCGGCGCCATCATCACGGCGCTGGAAGCGGCCTGAGCGCATTTCTGCGTTATGCGCCAGTCAGGCCCGGTAGCGCAGGGTCGGCGTGACGATGGCGGCGAAAAGAACACCGGCGAGGAAGCCTCCAAGGTGTGCTTCCCAGGCAAGCAGCCCAGACAGTGCCAGCCACAGGATCACATTCAGTAATGCCAGCCCGATCAGCGACCGCCAGAGCGGTTTCATCGACGCACCGCGATGCTGGCGCAATTGCCATTCCCAGAATTTCCACGCGCCGATCAGACCAAAGACCGCGCCCGAGGCGCCGACCATGGGCGACTCGCTCGAAGACAGAAGAGCAAAGCCCGCGGCCCCACCTATCGCTGACAGCACGTAAAGCAGAAGAAAGCCCCGCCCGCCCAGCCGCGCGACCGCGATGCCTCCAAGAGCCAGAACGGCGATCATGTTGCCGATCAGGTGCAGGAGTCCGCCATGCAGGAAAGCGTAGGAGACGAACATCACCTCGCGCTGAAAGGCATAGACCGGCTCCCAGCCGTTCAGCAACCCGTTCCAGAAGGCTCCCAGCATCAGCGCTGTGCCGCGCAGATTGCCACCTCCAAAGGGGGAGGACTCAATCAGCGTCAGCAGGATTTCGGGCAGGCAGGTGAGCCCGATCAACCAGATCACATATCGGCTGTTCGGAGTGGTGGGCAAAGTGATCCGGTCGGCGGTCATGAGCGCCGCTCTGACACTTGCATCATGGGTATGCAAGTCCTCGTTGTGCTGTTGTGATCGGGGCTTGTGGCGAAAGATCAGGCGCATATGCATCCCCGCCGCGCGCCACACCCCGAGCCGCGTGTCTTGCCCTTGCGAAAGATCGTGGCTCGCCGTTGCCCCAGCGTTGGGACTTTATGGAGGCTCCGTGGCATTATCCCGGGTTGTTGATGTGCTGACATTCGAGTGCTTCTTTCACAGGTATCGGGGCTGCGTCGCATTGGTGGCCGTCCCCTTGCCCTCGCGCGGTCGTCTTCATTCAATATACCGATATGAAAACCGCCTGCGATGCCTGTGCAAGCAGCGAATTGCCTGGTGACGTTTCATGTTTCAGGACAGAAAGCCGGTAAAGGAATGTTTGTTCGTCATACCCTGACAATCGCGCAGTACGCGCTGGCGAACAGCGCGCCAGCAGCGCGAATCGTGCCATCGTGACGCCGTGCTCAAGCGGTACGCTGAATACCGGTTTTCGCCCGAGGACAACCCCGTGCAGTGGGCGCGCCGATTGCGTCATTGCGCTGCGAGACCGGCGAACACTTTGCTGGTGTTTCGGATAGGTGAGCGTGCTGCCCTTGGGGCAGAACCAGACCTGCCCACCTGCGGCGCCGCTTACCAGTGCCCGGTGCTTTCCATGCTCGCCCAGGGCTCTTGCGGGGGCAGGGCGCCACCGGATTGCAAGAGTTCGATCGAAATGTTGTCGGGCGAGCGCACGAAGGCCATGCGCCCGTCGCGCGGAGGGCGGTTGATGGTGACGCCTGCGGCCTGCAACTCAGCACATTTGGCGTAGATATCCTCGACCTCATAGGCGAGATGACCGAAATGGCGGCTGTCCGAGGGCAGCCCGTCGTCGCCATCCCAGTTATAGGTCAGCTCAACCGGGCATTCGGGCTGTCCGGGCGGGGCCATGAACACTAGCGTGAAGCGGCCTTGCTCGCTGTCGTGACGACGTATTTCCTCCAGCCCCAGCAGCTTGTAAAACGCGATCGACTTGTCCAGATCCTTCACCCGGACCATGGTGTGCAGGTATTTCATGTTGCTCTCCTCTTGCTCTGGGCGGAGCATATCGCGCAGTGCTGGCGGTTCAAGGTAGTGAGGGGCTTTTCTCTGGCGCCGAATCCGGTCATTGTAGCGCATCTGACCACAGCATCTGGTAGATGAGAGGCGCCATGAAGCAGTATCTTGACGCATTGCAGCATATTCTGGACAATGGCACGCCGTCGGATGACCGCACCGGGACTGGCACCCTCTCGGTCTTTGGCATGCAGATGCGCTATAATCTGGAAGATGGCTTTCCCTTGGTCACGACCAAGAAGGTTCATCTGAAATCTGTCATCCATGAGCTGCTCTGGTTCCTGTCCGGCGATACCAATATCAGATATCTGCAAGCGAATGGGGTCCGCATCTGGGATGAATGGGCCGACGCCTCTGGTGATCTGGGCCCGGTCTATGGGCGGCAATGGCGCGATTTCGGGGGTGTGGATCAGATCGCCGGGCTGGTAGAGCAGATCCGCACCAGCCCGGACAGCCGCCGGTTGATCGTCTCGGCTTGGAACCCGCCCGATGTGCCCGAGATGGCGCTGCCGCCGTGCCACACACTCTGGCAGGTCCGGGTGCTGGATGGCCGCCTGCATCTGCAGCTTTACCAGCGCTCGGCCGACATGTTCCTTGGCGTGCCGTTCAACATCGCCTCTTATGCGCTGCTGCTGATGATGCTGGCGCAGGTTACGGGCTACAGGCCCGGCACATTCGTGCACACGATGGGCGACGCGCATATCTATTCCAACCATATTGAGCAGGTGCGCACCCAGCTTGCCCGCGATCCGCGCCCGCTGCCCACCATGCGAATACTGCGCCAGCCCGAGAGCCTTTTCGACTTCCGATACGAGGATTTCCAGATCGAGAATTACGACCCCCATCCTGTGCTGCGCGCACCTGTGGCGGTTTGATATGCTGAGCCTGATCGTTGCGCGCGCCCGCAATGGCGCCATCGGGCAGGACAACACGATCCCGTGGCACGCGCCCGAGGATCTGGCCGCGTTTCAGCGTGAAACGCTGGGGGGCGCAGTGATCATGGGGCGGCGCACATGGGAGAGTCTGCCGCGCCGCCCGCTGCCCCGGCGGCTGAATATCATCGTCACCTCGCGCGCGGGCGATCATGACGAGGCTCTGTTCCTGCCGTTGGATGCCGCGCGTGACGCAGCGCTGGCGCAAGGCTATCTGCGTCACTATGCCATCGGCGGGGCGGAGATTTACCGCGCGTTCCTGCCCCAGGCCGACCGGCTGCTGATCACAGAGGTCGATCTGGATATGCCCGATGCTGACACTTTCTTTCCCGAGGTCGATCTGAGCACATGGCGCTTGGCGGCGCGTCATGCGTTGCGCGTGGCGGACCCGGTCTGCACCCTGAATGAATATGTGCGTGTCTGATCCTTGCACCTCACCGTTGGAGTGCTTACCGATTGGGATTAGAGAATATGGAGGGAAAAGATGCAGATTCAGGTCAATACCGACAACAATATCGCCGGGCGCGAGGATGTCGTGCGCTATGTCGAGTCGGTTGTGCAGTCCAAGCTCGGCGCGATCTCAAGCGAGATCACGCGCATCGAGGTGCATCTGAAGGATGAAAACGGCCCCAAACACGGCCCGGATGACAAGCGCTGCATGGTCGAAGCGCGTTTGCAAGGGCGTCAGCCGGTGAGTGCGACCGATACGGCGGACAATCTGCAATCGGCTGTCACCGGGGCGGTGGACAAGCTGCGCAACGTGCTTGATCGGGCGATCGGCAAGGCGCGCGAGCATCGCTGAACGCCACTGCTGCGATGCTGGGGTATTAGATATCTGCCGCGAGTGTGGCCGGCGATGTGTGTGAAGGTCTGAGGCTGTCTGACATGGGCCATAAAAATCCTGCATTGCCAATGTTTTGCGCCGGAAAGAACTGAATCGCCTGAAGTCATCGAAAAAGAGGGGCGTCGCTTAGCGGCGCCCCTCTTTTTCAACTCTTGTTATTCAATAGCAGCACTGCCGTCATCGCATAACTGCCCGCTGATATTGCTCGGCATCGCCCATCGGCCTCAGCTTCGGTGCAGCGGAGAATCCGCGACACGCAGACCTTACGGGATCCCCCGTAGTGAAACCGAATCCACTGAGGAGACATGAGCCATGCCTTTTGCTTTTCCCATCAAAATGACGTCTTCCGCACTCGCCTTCGTCCTTGCCCTGACAGCCTTGCCCGCCGATGCCAGCGGCAATCGCGTCAGTGTCGAGCAATGGGGCCGCGACAATGGCGCTGCCGCCTCACAATCCGGCTTTCGCCAGCGGGTCAGCATCAACCAGCGTGGCCGGGGCAATCTGTCGCTCAACACGCAGGATGGCGCGCGCAACCGCGTCACGGTCGGTCAGACCGGCTGCAACAATGTCGCCGATACCGGGCAAAGCGGGCGGCGCAATATCGTGGGCGTCGCTCAGATGGGTTGCCGCAATGATGCGACCGTCACCCAGAGCGGGAACCGCAATGCTGTCGGTGTCATCCAGACAGGCCGGGGCAATACGGCCACTACCTCGCAACATGGCAATGGCAATGTCGTCCTGATCATTCAGGACTGAGCCCGCCCTGCGCAAGCCGGGGGCGTTCCGCCCCCGGCCTGACCGACCATCCCAGCTCTAAGCGAAAGGAGCCCTCCCATGTCGACCAGTTCCTATGTCATCGCCGCGCTCGTGATCACAGGCGCAGCCTGCACTGCCGGCATTGCGACCTCACAGGCCCAGAAAACCGCCGAACCTCTGGTCTGTGAGTTGCGTCTGTCGGAGGCGGGCCGCGTGGTCACCTTCTCGGCTGAGGCCGAGGCGCGGCAGGCCATGCGCGGCAGTTACCAGTTCGATATCGACCAGCGCAGCGCAAGCGGGCGCGCGACCATTCGCCAGGGTGGAGAGTTCGACCTCGGTGCAGGCGAGCGTGCGGTGCTCGGCGAAGTGAGCCTGTCGGGGCGCAAGCGCGATTTCGCGGCCAGTCTCACGATCAAGGCCAATGGCCAGACCAAGACCTGCGGAGCGGCGTCGCTCTGACGCCGCCTGCCTCGCCTCCTTTTCATCCTGCTGCCACAGACGAAAGGATCATCATCATGCTTACCGTTGCCTCCCTACCCATAAAGCGCGCCCTTGCTGCGGGCACGCTGGCGCTTGCTTTTCTTTGCCCTGCGCAGGCAACACTCGCCTCGACACTGACTCTCAATATCCAGCCGCGGACCGCGCAGGAAGAACGTGCCCTCGGCGCGGCCATCGCAGTCTACTCGATCCGCCGTGACCTGCGCGCAGGCGCTGATGTCCGGCAGGCGGGGCGCAACAACGTTGCCCGTGTCCGCCAGTCGGGCGGGCAGAACCGCGGCATCATCCGCCAGCGTGGGGCCAATCATGAAGCGACCCTCACCCAGACCGGCGGTCACAACAATCAGGTGATCCTGCAATTCGGGAATGGCGCCCATGCCGATGTGCGCCAGACAGGCGGTCAGTCAGGCATCCTGCTTCAGTTTGCGCCCTGAACGGCACATCCCCGATCGTTGCGTAGGCTTCCGTCCCGCGTCGAAAGCCGCTATGCCGCTTCGCAGAGCCGGGACAGACAAACGGGGCCGCATTGGCGCAAAGCGAGACAACAGACAACACGCCACAGACCCGCAAGAACCGCGCGCGCAATGACAGGGTCATTGCGCGCTGGCTCTGGGACAGTTTCATCCGTCATCGCGTTCCTTTCATTCTGCTCGCCATTGGGTTGATGGTCGTTGAGGCGCTGACGCTTGGTGCCTTCAGCTATCTTGTTCAGCCTATGTTCGACGATGTGCTGATCGAAGGTGAGCGCGGCCGGGTCTATTTGCTCGCACTCGCCATGGCTGCTGTTTTTTTCGGGCGGGGACTGGCGCGGCTGGGGCACAAATCTGTCATGGCCTGGCAGGCCGAACGAGCCACCGCCGATCTCCAGGCGATGCTGCTGGAGCATCTGGTCCGGCTGGATCAAGGCTTTTTCAAGCATTACGCGCCGGGTGTTCTGATCGAGCGGGTGCGGGGCGATTCCGAGGCGCTGCGCCGCGTGTTCATCTCGCTGATCACGGGTTTGGGGCGCGACGGCTCGGCGGTGATCGTGCTCTTTGGCGTGGCGCTCTGGACCGACTGGCAGTGGACGCTCATCGCGCTTGCCGGCATTCCGATCCTCGGCCTGCCGCTGGTCGCGATTCAGCGCCTGATCCGGCGCCGTTCGACTGAAGCGCGGCGCGCGGCGGCCGACAGCTCCAACCGGCTGGATGAGGCTTTCCACGGCATCGCCACCTTGCAGCTCACGGGTACTGAGGCGCGGGAGATGGTGCGTTTTCGGGCCATCCTGCGCGAATTTGCGCGCAAGATGACGCGCGCACTGATCGGAAAGGCCGCGGTTCCCACAGTGATGGATTTCGGCGCGGCGATCGGTTTCGGGCTGGTGCTGATCGTGGGCGGGTTCCAGATCATCGAGGGGACGCGGACAGTCGGGCAGTTCATGTCCTTCTTCACAGCGCTGGGGTTGCTGTTCGACCCGATGCGTCGGTTCACGGCGTTGACCGCCGAATGGCAGAATTTGCTCGCGTCGCTCGAGCGAACCCATGAGTTGCTGCACGTCCGTTCCAAAGTGACCAACCCGCCGCCGCCCCATCTCCCTCCGCCACAGCGTGATGCAACCTCGGTCGAGTTGCGCCGTGTGTCCTTTGCCTATGACAGCGAGCCGGTTCTGCGCGATCTGTCCTTTCTCGCGCCCGCAGGCAAGACCACCGCAATAGTCGGTCCTTCCGGGGCCGGGAAATCGACTGTCTTTGCGCTGCTGACGCGTCTGGCGGATGTGACCGAGGGGGAAGTGCTCATCGGTGGGCAGGATGTGCGGCGGATGGATCTGACTGCGCTGCGCTGCCTCTTCGCCGTGGTTTCGCAAGAGACCGCACTCTTTGACGAGACCATTCGCGACAATATCTTGCTGGGTGCGACCGAGGTTTCACAAGCCGACCTGGAGGCCGCATTGCAAGCGGCTCATGTCGATGATTTCCTGCCGCAACTGCCCAACGGGCTCGACACGCTCGCAGGACCGCGCGGCTCGAGCCTATCTGGGGGGCAGCGCCAGCGGGTGGCCATCGCCCGCGCGCTCCTGCGCAATGCGCCGATCCTGCTGCTGGACGAGGCGACCAGCGCGCTGGATTCACGCTCCGAGGCACTGGTGCAGGATGCGCTGGAGCGGTTGTCCGAGGGTCGCACCACGCTTGTCATCGCGCATCGGCTGTCGACCGTGCGCAAGGCCGACCAGATCGTCGTTATGGACCGCGGGCGCGTCGTCGAACAGGGCGATCACGCCACGCTGTTGGCCAAGGGCGGAGTCTATGCCCGACTGCATGCGCTGCAATTCGATGGCGAGAATGAAGATTAGGAGGATTGCGTCGCCACACCGCGGCGCTGTTGGGGCTTGATCGATCTGGCGCCCGACGGTTAGGTTTTTCACGGATGTCGCGCAGCCAGCGGAATTGATAGACTTGCGTGCAACGCGCAAGGATGCAGGGATGCATGTGCGCGGTAAAGCCCGTGTCTGGTCTGACAGGAGGGGGTCTCATGCTGTTACGCAGGATCGGGCGCGTCTTGCTCTGGATCGTCGCCGTGCTCACGGTGATTGCTGTCGCAGGATTTCTCTGGCTACGCCAGAGCCCCTACTGGGCCGGGCTCACGCTGTTTTCCGATGCGCATCGGGGCGAGAATTTCCGCAACATGGATCGGATCTTCCCCTATCGCGAGGTGCGGCGCGGTGAAACCGTCTGGGAGTTCGACCGCGCTCCTCAGTCATTGCCGGCCACTTACGCTTTCGATGGTGAAATCCGCGATATCGCAGCCTTTCTGGACCGGACCGAGACAACGGGTCTGCTGGTTGTTCATCGCGGTGCCATCACGCATGAAGAGTATCGCCTGGGCGCTGATGAGACATCGCTCTTTACGTCTTGGTCGGTCGCGAAATCGGTACTCTCGGCATTGATCGGCATCGCCCTAGAGGAAGGCCATATCGCCAGCCTGAGCGACCCGATTGGCCAATATGTCCCGGCGCTGGCCGGGTCCGGCTATGGTGATGTTCCGATCAAGGACGCGCTGACCATGTCCTCGGGCGTGGATTTCGATGAGGATTATGACAACCCGCGTTCCGACATCAACATGCTGTTCCTGAACGCGATGATCTTCGGCACTCCTATCGAGGACAGTATCGCCGAATTGCAGAGCATCCGCGCACCCGGTGAGTTCAACCAGTATATCAGCTCGGACACGATGGCGCTCGGGCTGGTGCTGGAGGCCGCGACGGGGATGCGGGTTGCCGATTATCTTTCCTCTCAACTGTGGGGCCCGATGGGCGCCGAGTTCGACGCGACATGGAGCACCGACCGCTCCGGGCGCGAGATTGCCCTGTGCTGCCTCAATGCGAGTCTGCGCGACTACGCTCGCTTCGGACGGCTGTTTCTGGAAGGTGGCGCGCGGGATGGAGAGCAGATCGTCCCGGCGGAGTGGGTGCACGATTCCGTCAACCAGATTGCAGCGCATCTTCAACCTGGAGAAAACCCTCTGAGCGACTGGACGTTCGGCTATGGCTACAAATGGTGGATTCCCGAAGATCCGCAGGGCGATTTCACGGCCATCGGAGTCTGGGGACAATATGTCTATGTGCACCCGGACCATGAGGTCGTGATCGTCAAGACCAGCACCGACCCGGACTTCGATGACAATGACCATGAGACGATTGCCGTCTTTCGCGCGATTGTCGCGGAACTCGGGCCGGGTGAGTAGGCGGCAGGCCGTCCGCTAACGCAAGGTCGGGTCGCGCGTGTCGCGATGGTCATCCGCTTGAAGCCCATAGGTCCGGGCAGATATGGGCACCGAACGGATCGCGTCTCGCAATGCAGATAGCAGGGCTGCCTCGGCCCGGTTGAGCGTCGCTTTCGGATTCCAGGCCAGATGCACATCAATCGCGGGCGGGTCGATATAGGGCGGCAATCGCCAGAGCAGACCGTCTTGCACATCGCGCGCCACGACATGCAGAGGCAGGGGGCCGATGCCAAGCCCGGCGATCACCATCCGCCTCACTTCCTCCAGATGGCTTGAAGTTCCAATGATCTGTTCGTTCAGTTCCGATTGCGCGCGCAGCAATGTCACCGAGCGCAACGCGTCATGCAGGCTGTCGGTCTCGAAGCTGACAGCAGAATGTCCGGCCAGATCGCGCTGCTCCAGCCCCTCGCGCCCGAAAAGCGGATGCGGTGGGCCGCAGAACAGCCCGAAGAACTCGCGATAGAGGCGCAGATACTCGATCTTGGGGTCGCGCCTGTGCACAAGGCAGATCGCGAAAGAGGCGGTGCGCGCAGCGACACTGGCCAGCGCAGCGCTGGAGCCGAGCACCGAGATCGACAGCGTCGCCTGAGGGTGGCTGGCATGAAAACCGGCCAGCACCTGATCAAATAATGGGCAGACGACATGGCTCGCGACCGCGATGCGCACATGGCCTCGCACCTCATCGGTCATGTCGCGCATCAGGGTCGAGAGTCTGTGCACGGATCCGTGAATCTCCACGGCCTCCTGATAGAGCACGGCCCCTGCGCGGGTCAGTTCATAGCGTCCGGGCGCGCGGTCGATCAGGCGTTTGCCAATCAGATTCTCAAGCTTTTGCAATGCGGTAGACACGGATGGCTGCGTCAGCCCAAGGCGCCGTGCAGCATCGGTTATCGAGCGCGCCTCGGCAATCACCACAAAGCTGCGCAACAGATTCCAGTCCAGATCGCGGGTGAGTCGGTTGGCATCATTGAGCTTGGCCATTGACAGCCTCTATTTTCACTATTCCAATTATCAATTTGCCTTATGCTCGTTGCCTTTGCAATCTCCGGGCATGTTCACGAAACCAATCGGTCACGCCTGACGCTGCCATGTCTGTAGAAGCCCGCGAAAGACGCCAACCATGGATCCTGCTCTCGCCCGCGCTGGGTGCGGTGGCGCTGCTGCTCTTGCTGCCGCTGGTGTTCATCGTGGTCTATTCGTTCTGGCTGCGCTCGGCGGTGGGGCCGGACACGGTCGGTTTTCACCTCGACAACTGGCAGCGCGCGCTGACCGACCCGTTCTATCGCTACATCCTGCTGAACACGCTGAAGATCGCGGCGATCACGACGGTGCTCTGCGCAATTCTCGGCTATCCGGCGGCGTATTTCGTGGCGCGATCCAAGGGCAACAAGGTGATCCTGCTGCTCCTTTTGATGCTGCCGTTCTGGATCAGCTACATCATCCGCACGATGAGCTGGATCAACATCCTGGGCTCATCGGGCGCGCTGAACACGGCGCTGATGACGCTGGGCATCATCTCCGAGCCGTTCCGGATGCTCTACAATGAGGGTGCGGTGATCCTGGGGTTGGTGCATTTCCTGTTGCCGTTCATGGTGCTGAACGTGTTTGTCAGCCTCGACGGGATCGACACCAGCTTTGAAGACGCCGCCTGTTCGCTGGGCGCCACGCGCTGGCAGGCGTTCACGCAGGTCACGCTGCCGCTGTCGCTGCCGGGGCTGGCCGCCGGCGGCTTGCTGTGCTTCGTGCTGGCGGCGGGAAGCTATGTGACGCCGGTGGTGCTGGGCGGGCCGCGCGATGCGATGTTTGCGAATCTTGTCTACGAGGCGATCATCACGCAGCTCAACTGGCCCATGGGCTCGGCGCTGTCGCTGCTGCTGCTGTTCGTGCTGGGCGGGTTGGTGGCGCTTTACAACCGCTTCCTGGGGCTGTCGCAACTCACGCGGGGGCTGGGGTGATGGGCTGGAACCTGATCCGCGTCTACGCGGTGCTTGTCTATCTGTTCATGTTCCTGCCGGTGGCGGTGGTGGTGCTGCTGAGTTTCAACGCCAGCCAGTTCGGTGCCTTCCCCATGGCAGGCTTCTCCCTGCGCTGGTTCGTGGCGCTGTGGGAGAATGACGCGGTCATGCGCGCCTTCCGCACTTCGCTCGCGCTGGGGTTTCTCTGCGCGATCATCTCGACCACGCTGGGGGTGCTGGCAAGCCTCGCGCTGGTGCGCTACCGCATTCCTGGGCGCAACCTGTTAACCACGGTGCTGATTGCCCCGATCCTGGTGCCCGAGGTGGTGATGGCGGTGGCGCTGCTGCTGTTCCTAAATTTCGTCGGTATCGGCCGCAGCTTCATCATGCTGCTGGCCGGCCATGTGATCTTCACCCTGCCATTCGTGATCCTGGTGGTGCAGGCGCGGCTGGTGGGCATCCGCCGCGATGTCGAGGAGGCGGCGCTGAGCCTCGGCGCCTCACCGCGGCAGACCTTCTTTGCCGTCACCCTGCCGCTCCTTATGCCGGCGGTGGCGGCGGGCGCGCTCTTCGCCTTCACCATATCCTTCGACAACATCACCGGCACCCTGTTCTGGAAACCCGGCGGGGTGGAGACCGTGCCGACCCAGATCTTCGCCATGCTGCGCCATTCGATCAGCCCCGAGATCAACGCGCTGGGCACGGTGATGATCGTGCTCACCGTGGGTCTGCCGCTGCTGGGCGCAGCACTGGCGCGGCGGCTCGCCATGAAAAGCGGCGTTTCAGAACCGCGATAACCCTCAACTGCAACCCGACAAGGAGATGACAAGATGGACAATACCAAACGTTATGAACGCCTGCTGGAGCGCTATCGCAACGGCGATCTGGAGCGGCGCAGCTTTCTGGGCCTGATCGGCGCGGCCGGGCTGGCCTACGGTGTGCAGACGCCCTTTGCCCGTATGGCCATGGCCAGCGACGTGAGCCAGGTGCGCTTCGACGGCTGGGGCGGCGTGGTCTCCGAAGCCTTCCGCCGCCACGCCTTCGACCCTTATACCGAGGCCACGGGCATCCGCGTGGTGGACGCGACCTTCTCGGGCGCGGACGAGTATCTGGCGCAGGTGCGCGCCTCCAGCCCCGGCGAATACAACATCGCGCATCTGTCCGGTGCCTTCGACTATGCGCGCTATCACAACTTCGGCCTGACCTCGGAGTTGAACCTCGACAACATTCCGAACATGCAATACGTGATGGAGCGCCTGACCGAGGTCTACCGGACCATCACCCCCGATGCGTTGAGCGCCGTGCCCTACAACTACGGCACCACCGGGCTGGCCTATAACCGTTCCGTCATCTCGGACGAGGAAATCCGCGAGAAGGGCGCGGGCATCCTGATCGACCCGGCCTATGAGGGGCGCATCGGCGGCTGGGGCGAGTGGCGCACCCGTATCTGGTACGGCGCGTTGCAGACCGGGCAGGACCCCAACAACATCGAGGACATGGAGGCGGTCTGGGACGCGATCCGCGCGCACCGCGACCTGGCGCTGAACTACTGGAGCTCGGGCGCCGAACTGATGAGCCTCCTGGCCGAGGGAGAGATCGTGGTCACGGAAGGCTGGTCCGGCCGCATCGCCGCGCTGCAGGAGCAGGGCCACGACATCGGCTATTACGACCCGCCGAACGGCTACGGCTGGGAGGAATGCCTGTTCGTCATCGCCGGCTCGCCGATCGAGGCCTGCGAGGAGCTGCTGAACTTCATGCTCGCCCCCGAAACCTCGATCGCGGTGGCCGAGGGGCAGAACTATCCGCCCGCGCTGGACCCGACCAGGGTCGATCTGGGCGAGAAGGTGCCAACGCTGCCGGCCTTCGATCCGACCGGGACGCTGGAGGGGCTGACTTTCGCCGTGCCCGAGTACTGGAACACCAACGAGGCCGAGTGGTCCGAGCAGTTCAGCCGCGTGCAGCGCGGATTCTGAGCGCGATTGAGCCGGGGGGCCAGCCCCCCCGGACCGACCCATGAGCCGGGGGGGCAGCCCCCCCCGGACCGACCCATGAGCCGGGGGGCCAGCCCCCCGGTCCCCCCGGAGTATTTCCGGCAAGATGAAGATGGCGGGGCATCGCGCGAGAAGGGACCGGGCACGGGGCCGAGCGTGGCGCGGGACAAACGAAAGAGAGGGGGCGCAGGATGGGCGCGGTCAGTCTTGAGAACATCGTCAAGCGGTTTGGGAGCTTCACGGCGGTGGAGCGGACCTCGTTGACGATCCCGGAAGGGACGCTCACCACCCTGCTGGGGCCTTCGGGGTGCGGCAAGACCACCACGCTGCGGATGATCGCGGGGCTGCTGGATCCGACAGAAGGCAACATCGTCATCGGTGGACGCAGCGTCAACGATGTGCCGATTCACAAGCGCAACCTCGGGTTGGTGTTCCAGAACTATGCGCTATTCCCGCACAAGACTGTGGCCGACAACGTGGGCTTTGGCCTGCGCTACCGCAACGTCAACCGGGCCGAGATAGCGCGACGGGTGCAGGAGGCGCTGGAGTTGGTGCAACTGCCGCATGTCGCAGATCGCTTCCCCAAGGCGCTTTCGGGCGGGCAGCAACAGCGCATCGCGCTGGCCCGCGCCATTGTCATCGAGCCAGATGTATTGCTCTTGGATGAACCGCTCTCGGCGCTCGACGCGAACCTGCGTGAAGATATGCGGGTTGAGTTGAAGCGCATTCAGGAGCGGATCGGAGTGACGACTGTGTTCGTCACGCATGATCAGTCCGAGGCGCTGGCCATGTCCGATCAGATCGTGGTCATGTCGAATGGGCGCGTGGAACAGGTCGGTGCCCCCGAAGAAGTCTATAACACGCCAGCCAGCGAATTCGTGGCCAAGTTTCTCGGTGCCTCGAACATTCTGGATGGGCGCTGTCTGTCGCGCGGGCCGGATGGTGCGGAACTGGACGTGCCTGTTTTCGGCAAGGTCATCGTCCCCACCGCCAAGGCCCCGCATCTGGCGGGCGAGGGGGCGGCCAAGTTGGTGGTCCGGGCCGAGAAACTGCTGCTGCGTGACAGCCCGCCCGAGGGGGGTGCCTTCTCCGCCCCGGCCAGCGTGGAGACCGTGGACTATCAGGGTCAGTCGGTGCGCTATTTCGTGCGCTCTGGTGAGACGCAACTGCAGGCCATCAACATGATCGACGAACGCCCGTTTCCGGTCGGCGCGCAGGTGCATCTGACGCTCCGGCCGCAGGATTGCGCGGCCCTGCCCGGTTAATCAGATGAGTCACCTCTTCTACCAGACGAGCCAGCGCCGCCCCGTCCTCGATCAGGCGCGCGGGGTGTATATGTGGGACATGGATGGCAAGCGCTATCTGGATGGCTCATCAGGCGCGATGGTGTGCAATATCGGCCATTCCAACCCGCGCGTCCTCGACGCCATGCGCCGCCAGATGGAGAAATCCACCTTCGGCTACAGGCTGCATTTCGAGACTGAGGCTTCCGAGGCGCTGGCCGCCAGGACGGCGGCGCTCTGCCCCGAGGGTATGAACAAGGTGTTTTTCGTCTCGGGCGGGTCAGAGGCGGTGGAATCTGCCATGAAGCTCGCCCGCCAGCATGCGCTGGCCGTGGGGCAGGAGACGCGCTGGAAGGTCATCAGCCGCAGCCCCAGTTATCATGGCTGCACGCTGGGCGCGCTGGCCGTCACGGGCTATGCGCCGCTTACCGAGCCTTTCGCGCCGATGATGCGCGCGATGCCCATGATCCCCGCACCGCGTGCCTATCTCGACGGGCTGGACCCGGCGGACCCGGCCACAGGTGCGCATTACGCGGCTATGCTGGAGCGCGAAATCATCGCGCAGGGGCCGGAGACTGTGCTCGCCTTCATTGTCGAACCTGTGGGGGGCGCGTCCACTGGCGCGCTGGTGCCACCTGCGGGGTATATGACGCAGGTGCAGGAGATTTGTCGTCGCTATGGGGTGCTCCTGATCCTTGACGAGGTGATGACCGGCGCGGGCCGCACAGGCCGGTTTCTGGCGCTGGAGCATTGGGGGCTCTCGCCGGATATCGTGGTGCTTTCCAAGGGCTTTGCCGCCGGGTATGTGCCGCTTGGTGCAATTGCGGCGCGGGATGATCTTGTGCAGGCGGTGCTGGAGGGTGGCGGTTTCCTGCACGGGTTCACCTATGCGGGCAATCCGCTGGCCTGTGCAGCGGGCGCGGCGGTGATTGACGAGATCTCGCGCCTGGGCCTGGTGCAGAATGCAGGAACGATGGGGGCTGCCCTTCGCAAGCGGCTCGAAGGGTTGATGGCGCGGCATCCGATCATCGGCGATGTGCGTGGCAAGGGGTTGCTCATGGCCTTTGAACTGATGGCCGATCGCGAGACCAAGGCCCCGCTGCCCAGCAGCCTGAACGCGCATCAGCGGCTGGTCGATATCGCCTATGACATGGGGCTGATCATCTATTCCCGTCGCACCCGTGACGGGGTGGAGGGCGATCATATCATGGTCTGCCCGCCCCTGATCGTGACGGAGGCGCATCTGGATGAGATCACCGAGACACTGGACGCGGCGCTGACCAGGCTGGTCGATGACCTGGCACTGTCGGAAATGGTGTGAGGGCGCATGTCGGGCATCATCATCACCTGCGCACTGACAGGCTCCATCCACACGCCGAGCATGTCGCCGCATCTGCCGATCACCGGCGCGGATATCGCGCGGCAGGGACTGGAAGCGGCGCAGGCGGGCGCGTCGATCCTGCATCTGCATGCGCGTGACCCGGTGACAGGGCAACCCTCGGCGGCGTTGGAGTATTTCAACGGGTTCGTGCCAGAGCTTGCGCGCGATACGGATGCCGTTCTGAATCTCTCCACGGGGGGCAGCGCGGTCATGTCACTGGATGACCGCCTTGCCGCGCCGCTGGCGATTGCGCCGGAAATGGCCTCGCTGAACATGGGCACGATGAATTTCGCACTCTATCCGATGCTGGGGAGGGATCGCGACTGGCTGCATGACTGGGAAAAGCCGTTTCTGGAAAACACCGATGATCTGGTCTTCAAGAACACGCCGCGCGATATTGCGCGTATCCTGAGCGCTCTGGGCGTGGAGCGCGGCGCGCGCTTCGAGTTCGAGTGCTATGACCTCAGCCATCTCTACATGCTGCGCCATTTCGCGGATCGCGGGTTGATCAGGCCGCCCTATTTCATCCAGTTCGTGTTCGGCGTGCTGGGCGGCATGGGTCCGGACCCGGAGAACCTGACCCATATGCTGCGCATCGCCGACAAGCTCTTTGGGGGGGATTACTTGTTTTCAGTGCTGGCGGCAGGTCGGTTCCAGATGCCGCTGATCACCATGGCGGCAGCGATGGGCGGACATGTCCGCGTCGGGCTGGAGGACAGCCTGACGATCGCACGCGGCCAGCTTGCCCGCTCGAATGCCGAGCAGGTGGTGAAAATCCGCGAGATCGTGGAGCGGCTGGGCCGTAAGGTCATGACCCCGGATGAGGTGCGCGCCACTTTGGGATTGAAAGGACCGGATCGGATCCATGCGTGAGACGGTAATAAACTTTCGTCCCGTGCAGGACAGGAATGACCTTGCGCGGCTGGAAGCGGCCCTGCGCGCGCTGAGTGCCGATATTGCCGAAGACTACGCCAGTGACAGCGCCACCTTGGAAAAGGCGGTACTCGGCGCGGAGCCTGCTGCGCATGGTCTCTTGGCCGCGCATGGAGACCAGACCCTCGGCGCGGTACTTTACAGCCCCCTCTTCTCGACCGTGCGCGGGGCGGCGGGGGTTTATGTGTCTGACCTCTGGGTAAGCAGCGCGGCGCGGGGTCAGGGGCTAGGCGCCCGGCTGCTGGCGCAGGTTGCGCGCGACGGCGCCGCGCGCTGGCGCGCAACATGGCTGCGCCTTGCCGCCTATCACCACAGCCATGAGGCGCTGCGCTTCTATGCCCGGCTGGGCTTCACCCCGGCAAATGAGCAGCAGGAGCTGCGCCTTGGTGCGGCTGGCTTTGCGACACTGATCGAGAGGGCCGAATGAAAGCCATATTCGACGACCGCCAGCGGCTGCATGACCCACAGCATTTCATGGCCAATGGCAAGACCTACCCGAGCCCCGAGTCGCCCGAGCGCATCACCCGCCTGATGGCAGGCGCGCAGGCGGCGGGTTGTGTGTTCGAGGCGCCGCGAGATGCCGGGCTCGGCCCGATTGCGGCGATCCACAGCGCCGAATACCTGGATTTCCTGCGCAATATCTACACGCGCTGGCAGCGCATCCCCGATGCGGGACCCGAAGTGATCCCCAATATTCACCCCGCCACGCGGAGCGACAACTACCCGAAATCCGCCATCGGGCAGGCAGGGTATCATCAGGCCGATACAGCCTGTCCCATCGGTGCGCGGACCTGGGAGGCCGCCTATTGGTCGGCGCAATCCGCGATCACGGGGGCCGATCTGGTGGCAGGGGGCGAGATGGCGGTCTATGTGCTCTCGCGCCCACCGGGACATCATGCCTTTGCCGATCTGGCCGGAGGGTTCTGCTTTCTGAACAACTCCGCAATTGCTGCCGAAAGATTGCGCGCGAAAGGACTGCGGCCTGCCATTCTCGATGTCGATGTGCATCACGGCAATGGCACGCAGGGCATCTTCTACGCCCGCGACGATGTGCTGACCGTCTCGCTTCATGCTGACCCTGACCGCTTCTATCCCTTCTTCTGGGGGGCCGCGCAGGAACGCGGTGACGGGCGCGGGATTGGCTTTAACCTGAACCTGCCGTTGCCACGCGGCACCGATGACGCGGGCTATCTGGCGGCGCTGGAAACGGCACTTGCGCATATCAGCGCTTTCGGGGCGGATGTGGTGGTCGTGGCGCTGGGGCTGGATGCGCATATAAATGACCCGTTCAAGGGGCTGGCGATCACGACGCCGGGCTTTCAGCGCATCTCTGAGGCGATTGCAGCGCTGGGTTTGCCACTGGTGCTGGTGCAGGAAGGCGGCTATGTCAGCGACGCGCTGGCAGACAATCTGACCGCGTTTCTGGGCGGGGTATCATGAAGGTCGCATTCCACGCACTCTATCTGAAAAAGCGTTTCCCCTTGCGGATTTCACGCGGGGTATATGAGGGGGGCGACAACCTTTTCGTGTCCGTCACCGAGGGTGGGCAGACCGGTTGGGGCGAGATGGCGCCCAGTGCTGCCGAAGGCGCCGCCACGGTGAGCGATGGGCAGGCGCAACTCGAGCCGTTCTGCGCGGGCGGGCTGGAGAGCGCGATCCACGACATCTGGGCGCGCGCACATGCGGCCGGTGTCGGGGCCTGCGCCTTGGCCGCGCTCGATATGGCCCTGTGGGACCTGCGCGCGAAACAGGCGGGGATGCCCCTTTACAAGCTCTTGGGGCTGGCGCGGCGGGGCGTGGTCTCGTCGCTGACCGTCGGGATCAACCCGCCCGAGGTGGCGCGCGCGCGTGTTCCTCTGCTGCTGGAGCGCGGGGCGCGGGCGCTGAAGATCAAGCTGGGGAGCACCGATGGCATTGACGCCGATAAGGCCATGTTCGCTGCCGTGCACGAGGCCGCGGCGGGCAGCGGGGCGGTGTTGCGCGTCGATGCCAATGGCGGCTGGCGGCTTTCGGATGCGCAGCACATGATGGGCTGGCTGGCCGAACGTGGCGTCGAATATGTCGAACAGCCCTTGGTCGAGGGCGCGGAAGACCAACTGCCCGAGTTGTTCGAGACCCGCCCGCTGCCGATTTTCGTCGATGAATCCTGCCGCTTCTCCAGTGACATCCCTCGCTTTGCCCATTGTGTCGACGGGGTGAATCTGAAGCTGATGAAATGCGGCGGCATCACCGAGGCGCTGCGCATCGTTGCCACGGCCCGCGCGCATGGGCTCAAGACAATGATCGGCTGCATGGGCGAAAGCTCGGTCGCCATTGCTGCCGGGGCGTCACTCTCGGCGCTGTTCGACTATATCGACCTCGATTCCCATCTCAACCTTGACCCGGACCCGGCAACCGGCGCGCCTTTTGTCGATGGCGTGACGCTACCCGCAGAACAGCCCGGCCATGGAGGCAGCCTGCATGCTTGAGCCTACCCAACCAATTGCCCTGTTCACCGAGGCCACCATGGGTAGCCTCAATGCCAAGATGGCCGAGGGCATCCTGCGCTATGGTCGTAACCCTGTGGCGGCAGTTATCGACAGCACGCAAGCGGGCAAACGCGTGCGCGATCTGACCAGTATCGACAGTGATGTGCCGATCGCGGCCACGTTGGCCGAGGCACAGGCGCTCGGTGCCGAGGTGCTGGTGCTGGGAACGGCACCCTCGGGCGGGCGCCTGCCGCAGGCCTGGGTGGCGGTGCTGGAACAGGCCATCGCGGATGGCATGTCGCTGGTCAACGGGATGCATGATCGCTTGCAGCCGGTGTTCGAAAGCAAGTTACGGAAGGGGCAATGGGTCTGGGACTTGCGGGTGCTGCAAGGTGGAGCGCCACCAATCGCCATGGCGCGCGCAGCGAGCTTGGATAACACCCGCGTGCTGATGGTCGGCACAGATATGGCCATCGGCAAGATGACCGCGGGGCTGGAGTTGACCCGCAGTCTGCAGGAAATGGGTCGCGATGCGGCCTTCCTTGCGACCGGGCAGACCGGCATCGCCATCACCGGGCGCGGCATCCCGCTGGATGCGATCCGCGTCGATCACGCCGGCGGTGCCGTCGAGCGCCTGGTGCTGGAGGCGGCAGAGCACGAGATCGTGGTGGTCGAGGGGCAAGGCTCACTGTTGCACCCGGGCAGCACCGCGACACTGCCGCTGATGCGCGGCAGTTGCGCAACGCATCTGATCCTGTGTCACCGTGCCGGGATGCAGACTCTGGACGAGTTGGACAGTGTAAGCATCCCGCCATTGCGCGATGTGATTGCGTTGAACGAGGCCGTTGCGCATGCTGCAGGTGCACTGAATCCGGCCAAAGTTGCGGCCATCGCTCTGAATACGGCGCGGTTATCGGCATCCGAAGCCGAAGCGGCGATTGCATCAGTGGAAGATGAGACCGGTTTGCCCGCTGCTGATCCGGTGCGTCACGGGGCAGAGCGGCTGGCGAGAGCGGTTCTTGGCGAGAGGGCATCGCGTCAGCGGGACACGGCGTTTCCCGTCACGGAATGACAGTGCTTTCTCCGCGATCAGCACCGGGTCAGGTTCCGGTTTTGGCTCTCATCGCGGCGGTTTGCTTACCTCGCACAAATCGACTATGTGCAGATCGAGATGATCGCCAAAGGTGTTGGCGGGAAACGCTCGAGGTGTTCGGCACTAACCCTTGGCCAAGCCGAGGGATCTTCGCTTGGCGGGGCCCGAAGATGGGCGTCGTCGCGGCGTCCAGGCGTTTCGCTCGCGTAAGCTGTCCCGTTGCCTGAACTGGACGCGAGTTCTGGCAGCGTAGAGAAGCACAGGGGCGGCCGAAGATTTTTTTCGGCTCATTTCTTCAATGAGCCGTCGTGGGACGGGGCGAATACGGCGATGATGGTGCGTAGGCCAGCGCAGCAGCAAACGCCGCAAAAATCTGAAGTTACAAGCAAAATGCAGACTAATCATAACCCTAGACTCTCCTGCGCGCCAAATGATGGATGGTAGCGATTTTGCCTGTATTTCAGTGACTTGAGTGACTTCGTGTGCAATGTATGTTCATGCTTTGATCGCAAAATATCGCGCTACGGTGCGTTTGCTTCGGTCGCGCATGTTTGAAACAGTGAAACTCAGTTCTCGAATCTCATCTGCCGAAATGTCAGCGAAATGCGCCGCGTTCGTTGGAGCTTCTGGCCTTTGACAAGATCTGTCTTTCTGGCCGGAATGGCATGCGTCCAGTCATGGCGGGCTTCGCCTTCCATAACCAAGAGGCTGTTGGGCTGAAGCAGAAGATCCATGTGCCGGGAAGACTTCGGCGAGGCGAACCGCA
>SLJW01000014.1 GCA_007134865.1 Paracoccaceae bacterium
CCCCCTTTGCCAACACCTTTATGCACGTCGCGACAGGCAGGATCGTTGCAGTCGCACAACCACGTTCTCTGCCGGTCAGCACCTGCCCAGCATGCGCCCCGGCGCATCTTGCATCTGGCCGCGCGCGGGCTTAGGCCTCGGCCATGCGCGCGCTCACTGATCCTTACCCCTTTCCGCCCTGCCCTGCGCCTTTCAACATGGCGCGCTATGTGCTGACCGCCGGGGCGGAGACCCCTGACAAGATCGCGCTGCAGATCCTGCGCGCGACCGGGGCAGAGCGCTGGTCCTATGCGCGGCTTATCGCGGCTGTGCGCGGCACCGGGACGGGGCTGTTGCGCGCGGGGCTGGTGCCCGGGGACCGGGTCCTGTTGCGGCTGGGCAATACGGTCGATTTTCCCGTGGCTTATCTGGGCGCGATTGCCGTGGGACTGGTGCCGGTGCCAAGCTCGACCCAGCTCACCTCGCCCGAGATCACCCGCATCGCGCAAGAGATCTCGCCCGCGCTGGTGCTGGCTGCCGACGGCGTGGCTCTGCCCGAACACCCTGCCGCGGTACTGACGCAGGCAGCGTTGCATGCGATGCAGGACCTGCCCCCCTGCGACTGGCACATGGGCAGCCCCGACCGGCCCGGTTACATCATCTACACCTCGGGCAGCGGTGGCCAGCCGCGCGCGGTGGTCCATGCGCATCGCGCGATCTGGGCGCGTCGGATGATGTGGGAGGGCTGGTATGGGCTGAGCCCCGAGGACCGGATGCTGCATGCCGGCGCCTTCAACTGGACCTATACACTGGGCACCGGGCTGATGGACCCCTGGGCCATCGGCGCGACCGCGCTCATTCCCGAACCCGGTGCGCCGCTCGGCCTGATGCTGAAGCGTTTCGATGCCACGATCTTCGCAGCCGTGCCGGGGGTGTATCGCCAACTCCTGAAGGACGGACGCAAGCTGGACCTGCCGCGCCTGCGTCATGGGCTCTCGGCGGGCGAGAAGCTGCCCGAGGCCACGCGCATGGCCTGGCGCGAGGCTACGGGACGCGAGATTTACGAGGCGCTCGGCATGTCGGAATGCTCGACCTTTATTTCCAGCGCTCCGGGGCGCCCGGCTGCGCCGGGCGTAGCAGGTTATCCGCAGGCAGGGCGGCGGCTGGCCGTGCTGGGCGAGAATGGTCAGCCCGTGGCACGCGGGGAGGAAGGCATTCTGGCCGTGCACCAAAGCGACCCGGGGCTGATGCTGGGTTATCTCGGGGCCGATCGCCCCGAGCTGCCCCTGAATGGCGCGTGGTTCGAGACTGGCGATTGCGTGACCATGGCCGAAGATGAGGGCATCACCTATGTCGGGCGCCATGATGACATGATGAATGCCGGAGGCTTCCGCGTCTCGCCACTGGAGGTGGAGCGCGCGCTGGCGCGCGCGCCCGGCATCCACGAGATCGCCTGCACAGAAGTCACGGTGCGCGAGGGCGTCAGCGTGATTGCCGCCTTCTATACCGCCGATGCGCCACTGGAAGAGGCGGCACTTATGGAATTTGCGGCCGGCCAGCTTGCCCGCTACAAGCAACCGCGCCTCTACCGGCATTGCGAAAGCCTGCCGCGCTCGGCCAATGGCAAACTCTCGCGGCGCGCGCTGCGCGCGCGTTTCGAGGAGAGTGTGTGATGCAGCTTGAAATCTGGTCCGACCCGATCTGCCCCTGGTGCTTCATCGGCAAGGCACGGCTTGACCGCGCGCTGGAATCGCGCCCCGAACATCCGTTCGAGATTGTCTGGCGTCCGTTTCAGCTCAACCCGGACATGCCGCGCGAGGGGATGGCACGCGACGAGTATATGGCGCTGAAATTCGGCGATGCGCAGGGGATACTTGATGCCTACCGCCCGGTCGTCGAGGCCGCTGAGGCAACCGGACTGACACTTGATCTGCCTGCGATCACCCGCACGCCCGATACGCTCGATGCGCATCGGCTGATCCACTGGGCGGGGCTGGAGGGGCGGCAGAATGCAATGGTCGCAGCACTGTTTCGCGCTTATTTTCAAGAGGGACGCGATATCGGGGACCGCGCGACATTGATCGAGATTGCCGAGCGCACCGGGATGGACCGAGGGGTGACCGAACGCCTGTTGGCCAGTGAGGCCGATACGACCCAGATTCGCGAGGCCGCGCGCGCTGCGCGCGCGCGGGGCATTCAGGGCGTGCCGTGTTTCATCCTCGACGGGCGATATGCGATCTCTGGCGCACAACCCGTCACGCTGTGGCAAGAGGTGATCGACGATCTCGCGCGAGGCGCCCCCGAATGAGCCGCTGGATCCCGACGCGGCCCCTGCGGTTCGGCGAATTCGTGACGCTGATGGCGCTTCTCTCCTCGACCGTGGCCTTTTCCATCGACGCGATGCTGCCCGCCCTGCCCACCATCGGGCAGGAGCTTTCGCCCGAGAACCCTGCACGCGGGCAACTCATCATCACGAGTTTCGTCTTCGGTCTGGGTGTGGGCACGCTGATCTGCGGGCCGGTCTCGGATGCGTTCGGGCGCAAGTCGGTCCTGCTGGCGGGGCTTGCGCTCTATCTCCTGGGGGCGGTGATGGCGGTCTGGGCACCGACCATCGAGACACTGCTGGCGGCGCGCTTCCTGCAAGGGCTTGGCGCCTCTGCGCCGCGGGTGGTGGCCACGGCGATGGTGCGGGACCTTTACTCGGGGCGCAACATGGCGCGCGTGACCTCCTTCATCATGACAGTTTTCGTGCTGGTCCCCGCGCTCGCGCCTTCGATGGGCGCTGGGATCATATGGCTGTCGAACTGGCGTATGGTGTTTTTCAGCTTCGTTGTCTTCGGCCTGATCTCGGGCCTGTGGCTGATGCTGCGCCAACCAGAATCGCTGCCGCCCGAGAACCGCCGTCCGCTGCATCTGCGCAGCTTGGGGCGCGCTTTGGTCGAGATCGTGACCAACCCGGCGGTGATGGTCTATGTACTGGCCCTGACCTTTGCCTTCGCGCCGCTCTTTGCGTGGCTGTCGAACCTGCCGATGATCTTCGATGATGTCTATGACCGCGCCAGCACCTTTCATTTCTGGTTCGCTGCGACCGCACTGGTCGCGGGCACCGCAGCCATCGTCAACGCCAAGCTTGTGCTCAAACTCGGTATGAAGCGTATCGCCACCTGGGCCTTTGCCTGGCAGGCGACAGTATCGGCGCTGTTTCTCGGGTTGATGCAGATGGGCCTGCCCGCGCCATGGGATTTCGCGCTGTTCTTCGCCTTCATGTGCACGGCCTTCTTCTCGATCGGGCTGACCTTCGGCAATCTGAACGCACTAGCGCTGCAACCACTGGGTCATATGGCCGGTATCGGGGCCTCGGTGGTGATGTCGCTCTCGACCGTGGGCTCGGTGCTGATCGCAGTGCCGATTTCGCTGGCCTATGACGGCACGCCGATGCCACTGATCTTAGGCATGATTCTCTGCGCCTGCACCGCATTGTCGCTGATGCTGCTGGCACGCAGAGTTGCGCAGGAAGACACTGCGTGATTTAACCTGATAGCAAGCCTGTCATGGCATCCCCTGCGACAAGGCCATTCAAACGAGGTCGCTTCATGGAAATCATTCTCGCACTGGTCGTTCTACTGGTCTTGACGGTCATTCTTGGGCTCAAGATCGTGCCGCAATCCGAAAATTTTGTCGTCACGCGGCTTGGCGCCTATCACCGCACGCTGGATGCCGGGGTCAATGTGATCGTGCCCTTCCTCGACCGGGTCCATTCCAAGGTGCCGGTGAACGATCAGGTGCTCAATGATATCTCGCTTGAAGTGGTCTCGGCCGATAACGTGGTGTTCGGCTGTCAGTTGCTGGTGGTCTACCGGATCGAGAACCCCGAGGCGGCTGTGTTCCGCGTGAACAATATCGACAATCTGGTGATCGGACTGGTGCAGTCGCTGGTTCGTTCGGAACTTGGCAAGGTCGAACTCGATCAGGTGCAGTCGGATCGCGGCTCGCTGAACGTCGCACTGTTGGAGGCGCTGGAAGATGCGGGTCAGACCTATGGCATTCGCATCTCGCGCTCGGAAATCACCGATGTGAAGCTCAATGAGACCACGCAAAAGGCGATGGCCGAGGTTCTCGCGGCAGAGCGTGAGCGGCGCGCAGCGATCACCCGCGCCGAGGGGCAGCGGCGCGCAGCGGAACTCGCCGCCGATGCCGAATTATACGAAGCCCAGCGCCGCGCCGACGCGATCCGCGCCATCGCCGATGCGAATGCCGAGGCCAATCGCGCCATCGCCGCCTCGCTGGAAGGGGAAAATGCACGCGAGGCGCTGACCTTCCAAACCGCGCGGATGCAGGTCGAGGCGCTGGAAGGGTTGTCGAAATCGGACAATGCGAAACTGATCATGCTGCCGGGCGGGCCGTCCAATGCCTTCCGCGAGGCGGCTGCGATCCTGAAGGAAATCTGAGCGATGGACCTGCTTGCCCTGCCCGACTGGATCATCTGGGGCCTGATTGCCATCGGCCTCGTGGTCGTCGAGATGCTGACCACGGTCTATGTCGCACTCGGCTTTGCGGTCGGGGCCGCGGTCGTGGCGGTGATCAGCTATTTTTTTCCGGGCATGCATGTCTTCTTTCAGGGCCTGATCTGGGCGCTGGTCGGGCTTGGGGTCTGGATTTCACTGTCGCGCTGGCAAAAGGCAAGACGCAAGTCGCGGCGCGACATCAATGATTTCGACTCGGTCGCATCTTTGCCCCGCGCCGACCGCGAGCGGCGCGAGGCACAGCGCAAACGCGACGAAGACTGACCCGGGCTGTTGGGCCAAGCCCTGCCCAGCGAGGGGCAAGGACCAAACACCCTTCAATGCACGGATTTGACAACACAGTTGCCACCCCGTCGGCCCAAGGGCGCATGCCTCGCACGACCGGGACGCAAAAAAGAATTCAGACCCCGTAGAGCCCCTCGTAAATTGGCATCAGCGTCTCGGTATCGAAAAGCGATGAGACCGAGGTGCCTTTCCATGTGTTCAGGATGCCTTGCGCGAACATCGGTGCAGTGGGCACGATGCGGATATTGGGCGCATTCTTGACCGCTTCGGTGGGTGCGATGGAGTCGGTGATCACCAGCGATTTCATCACCGACCCTGTCACCCGCTCGACTGCCGGACCCGAAAGCACGCCATGGGTGATATAGCTGTGCACCTCGGTCGCTCCGGCCTCGATCAGCACTTCAGCAGCCTTGCAGAGCGTACCCGCTGTATCACAGATGTCATCCACGATGATGCAAGTCTTGCCCGAGACTTCACCGATCACTGTCATCTCGGCAATCTCGCCCGGTTTCTCGCGCCGCTTGTCCACGATGGCCAGAGTGCAACCGATCCGCTTGGCAAGTTCCCGCGCCCGCGCCACACCGCCGACATCAGGTGAGACGACGACGAGGTCCTGCAGCCGCCCGTTGAAATGGTGCATCACATCGAGCGCAAAGACCGGCGCGGCATAGAGGTTGTCCACCGGAATGTCGAAAAACCCCTGGATCTGGGCGGCGTGCAGATCCAGTGTCAGGATCCGCTCGATCCCCGCCTGGGTGATCATGTTCGACACCAGCTTGGCCGAAATCGGCGTGCGCGCCTTGGTGCGCCGATCCTGCCGAGCGTAGCCGAAATAGGGAATCACCGCCGTGATCCGCGCCGCCGAAGAGCGCTTGAGCGCATCTGCGATGATCAGCAACTCCATCAGATGGTCATTGGCCGGTTTCGAAGTTGACTGGATGATGAACATGTCCTCGCCGCGCACATTCTCGAAGACCTCGACGAAGACCTCGCCATCGTTGAACCGCTCCACCCGCGCCTCGACCAGGCTGACGGACATGCCCCGATGCAGACTCATGCGCCGCGCGATGGCCTGCGCGAGGGGCTGATTGGCATTTCCGGCAATCAGTTTGGGTTCGGAACGGTCGATCATGGAGGGGTCCTTGGCATTGCGCGACGTTGACACCGCTTATCACCCCGTTACGGTCTTGCAAACCTCCCCACCGGCCCGAAGGACAGTCCATGGCGCATATCGATTACTATCTCAGCCCGATCTCGCCCTGGACGCATATGGCCGGGCAGAGACCCGCCCGGATCGCCGAGGCCGCTGGGGCCAGCATCCGCTACAAGCCGCTCGATCCGCAGGCGCTGTTCGCGCGCACGGGCGGCAAGCCGCTGGCCGAGCGGCACGAGAGCCGTCAGAACTACCGCATGCAGGAGTTGGAGCGTTGGGCGCGCCGGCTGGAACTGCCCCTGACCCTGCGCCCGGCCTTCTTCCCGACCAACCCTGCCCCGGCCTCTTACGCCATCATCGCGGCGCAAGAGGCAGGCGGTGGGGACATCGCCGGGCTGGTGCAGGCGCTGACCCGCGCCTGCTGGGAAGAGGAGCGCAATATCGCGGAGGATGACGTCATCCGCGACTGTCTGACGGCCAATGGTTTTGACGCAGGCCTGGCCTTCAGCGGCATGTTGCAGGGGGCCGAGATCTATCCGCGCAATCTGGAAGACGCTGTGCTGGCCGGTGTCTTCGGGGTGCCCTTCTTCGTGGTGGGCGAGGCGAAGTTCTGGGGGCAGGACCGGATCGACTTTCTGGCCGAGCATCTGGGCGTGGCTGTGTGATCGCGGATTACAGCTTCGGCGAAGAGGGTACGCCTGCGCTGATGCTTCATTGCATGCTGGGACGGGCGCGCGACTGGCAGAGGCTGCTGGCAGCCTTGCGCACACCGCTTGCAGCGCGCGGCTTCGATCTGCCCGGGCACGGGCGCTCCGCGCCTTGGGATGGCGAAGAAGATTTATACGCGCTTTGCACGCAGCTCGCGAGCGAGCGCTGCGGGCCGGGGGATGTGGTGATCGGACACTCCTTCGGGGCCACGCTCGCCTTGCGGCTCGCGCTGGAGGGGGGCAGCGCGCTTCGCGCGCTGGTGTTGATCGAGCCAGTGCTGTTCGCGGCTGCCCGTGGCACACCCGAAGCCGCGGCGCAGGCACCCCATGACGCCGCACTGGCAGACGCTTTCGCGCAGGGCGATCACCATGCCGCCGCGCGCGGCTTTCTTGCGCAATGGAGCGACGGTCCGCCCTTTGACGTGCTACCACCAGACCAACAGGCGCGGATTGCCGCGCGGATGGCGATGGTGCGGGCAACGGCACCTGTGCTGAACGAAGACAGTGCCGGGTTGCTCCGCCCCGGTGGGCTCGAGAGGCTGGACCTGCCTGTGCTGCTGCTGCGCGGAAGCGGGTCTCCCGCTGTCACCGGTGCCATCAACCGCGCCCTTGCGGCGCGCCTGCCACGATCCAACACCGCGATTGTGCAGGGTGCCGGTCATATGGCACCGATCACCCATCCGCGCGAGACTGCGGCGCTGATCGATCCCTTTCTCGCCAGTTACATTCAGCCATGAAAAAGCCCGCTGCGGCCTTGCTGCAGCGGGCTTTTTCAACGGTTTCGTCCTGGTCAGGCCGCTTCGGCCTCTGCCGCAGCCGCCGCCGCATTGCGCCGCTCGCTCTCTTCGCGCGACAGGGCAACCGAGGTGCGCACGCCCTTGGCGACAAATTCCATCAACCCCGACACAACCCGCTCATTGGGGTCAATACCGGCACAGCTCAACACCTCGCGACCGTCACGCGAGCGCGCCCAGCGGGCGATCTGCTCGGGGCCGTTGCCGTATTTCTTGTCATCCGCGATGGCATCATCCAGCGCAGCCAGCACCACGGCCGCAAAAAGCTTGCGGGCACGCGCACCTTGCTCGTGCGTGAAGGCTGTTCCATCTGCTGCATCAAACATAGTCTGGTCCTTTTATTCTTGCGCTTACCGCGTATTCTTGCTCTTGCATCCGCCGGAACCGCCTGCATACGCGGTTTTAGTTGTGATTCGCTACGTCGTGTTTGCATGGCTGCCATGCGCAGAGCGCATGCCTTATGCAGTCGCGCAATATATCCTGTTCTTGCGCGAAGCCCATGCCCGCGATATAGGGGCTGGTGTTCAGGCTTCAAGACAGGCGCAAGGTTATCGCATGCCCAAGATCAATGGAAATGAAATCCGTCCCGGCAATGTGTTGGAGCATGATGGCGGGCTCTGGGCCGCGGTGAAGGTCGGGCATGTGAAGCCCGGCAAGGGCGGCGCATTTGCCCAGGTCGAATTGAAGAACCTGCGCGACGGGCGCAAGTTGAATGAACGCTTCCGCTCGGATGACAAGGTCGAGCGGGTGCGGCTGGAGCAGAAAGACCAGCAATTCCTCTACGAATCGGATGGGCGTCTGGTCGTGATGGATATGGAAACCTTCGAGCAGGTCGAACTCGACGCCGAAATCCTCGGCGAGCGCCGTCCCTTCCTGCAGGACGGGATGACCGTCACTGTTGAATACTATGGCGAAGAGCCGCTCAATGTCGCTCTGCCGCAAAAAGTGATCTGCAAGGTGGTCGAAACCGAGCCGGTGGTCAAAGGCCAGACGGCGGCCAACAGCTTCAAGCCTGCTGTGCTGGACAATGGTGTGCGGGTGCTGGTGCCGCCCTTTGTCGGGCAGGATGAGGATATCGTCGTCAATACCGAGACTTTCGAGTATTCCGAACGCGCCTGAGACGCACGAGGTTGCATCACGTTTTCGCTGAGTGATCTTGCCGCGTCAGGCGCTTCTGGCATATGGCTGGCGCGGACCCGCCAAGCGGAGAGAGTGGGATGCGCCTCATCGCAGCAATATTTGCCCTTATTGCCCTGACGACAGGTGCTGATGCGCGCGAGGGGGTGGCGGATCTGCGCTGGAGCGAACCCGCGACCGAAGACAGCGCGGTCTTGTTGATGGTGCGCAATGCCGAGGGTGATGCCATTCTTTCCGTCCGCGAGTCTGTCGAGGCCGGGGCGACCCAGATCGGCATCGAGGTTCCCCCACTGACGCGGCAGGCCAGCACGGTGCAAGCCGGTCTGGTTGTGGACGGGCGGGTCATCGCGCAAAGCCTGCGCAAGACCGTCTCGGCCCGCGACACCGACCTGCGGCTGGAGCTGCGCAGCCTGCTTGCAGTCGGCTTCGATGATCACTGGATTTGCGAGGACGCGGGTCAATCGGTCCGGCTGAACCGCTCAGAGGACGCGGTGCATCTGCGCAATGCTGGACCCTCTCTCATGCTGGCCCGCGATGCCGAGAAGAGTGACCTTTACACCGGCCCTGACGGGAGCCGTATCCTGTTCCACGGTAACACAGCAGGGATCACCTTGGCCGGTCAGGAACTTGGCCTCTGCCACCCGAAACTGTTTGCGCCAATTGTTCCGTTGCAGATTATGGCGCTCGACGGTGCATGGTCGGTCGAACTGGGGCTGGAGCGGGCGACGCTGATCTTGCCCGGTCTGGATGATGAAACAGTCGCGGCCTCGGGGCTGCACGTCCGGTCAGCGCGCGACGGTGAGATACGGATCACCGCGCCGTCATTGACCATCACACTGCGTGACGAGCGCTGCGCGACGCAGGACGGTGTTGTGCCCTATCCGTTTACCGCCGCGCTGAAACTCGACCCGGATGCACAGGCCACTCCGGGATGCGCTGGCAATCCGCTCGATCTGCTTGCAGGAGCGCCGTGGCAGGTGCAAAGCATCTATGGGCAACCACTCAGTGAAAAAACACCAATGCTCACGCTGCAGGTTTCGGGGTCCGAAATTTCAGGGCGCACGCCCTGCAACCGCTATGTCGGGACTGCAACGGTGATTGAGGGACGACTCGCGTTCAGCGAGTTGGGCGCAACGCGGTTGGCCTGCCCGGCAGAACAGCGCAATGTCGAACTACGCTTTCTTGACGCGCTGGAAATCGCGACCGGGTTCGATCTGTGGCGCAATGGCGGGTTGAGCCTGCGCGCCGGTTCCGTTGCCGTGCTGACCGCAACGCGCAAGTAAAGCGCAGCGACACGCAGCATGACCCGTGGGTAAGTCTACTCCGCCGCCTGTTCATGCACCTGTGTCGCCTCAATCTCGGCGGCCTTGCGCTCGACCTGCTCCACGATGTGTTCGATCATCTGTTCATTCGACAGCTTGTGGCTCTGTTTTCCGGCCAGATAGACCATCCCCGACCCGGCACCACCACCGGTAAAGCCGACATCGGTCATAAGCGCTTCACCCGGCCCGTTGACCACGCAGCCGATGATCGACAGGCTCATCGGCGTCTTGATATGGGCGAGCCGTTCTTCGAGAATACCCACGGTCTTGATCACATCGAACCCCTGCCGCGCGCAGGACGGGCATGAGATGATATTCACACCCCGGTGCCGCAGGCCCAGCGATTTCAGGATCTCATAGCCGATCTTCACTTCCTCGACCGGATCGGCCGAGAGCGAGACGCGGATCGTATCGCCGATCCCCATCCACAAGAGATTGCCAAGCCCGATGGCCGATTTGACCGTCCCCGAGATCATGCCGCCGGCCTCGGTAATGCCCAGATGGATCGGCGCGTCGGTCGCCTCGGCCAGCCCCATATAGGCAGCAGCCGCAAGGAAAACGTCCGAGGCTTTGACGCTGATCTTGAACTCATGAAAATCATTGTCCTGCAATATGCGGATATGATCGAGGCCGGACTCGATCATCGCATCAGGGCAGGGTTCGCCGTATTTCTCCAGCAGATGCCGCTCAAGCGAGCCAGCATTTACCCCGATACGGATCGAGCAGCCATGATCACGCGCGGCCTTGATGACCTCGCGCACGCGGGCAGCATCGCCGATATTGCCAGGGTTGATGCGCAGACAGGCGGCGCCCGCCTCGGCGGCTTCTATGGCGCGTTTGTAGTGAAAATGGATATCGGCCACGATTGGCACCGGGCTTTCGCGCACGACCTCGCGCAGCGCGCGGCTGGCATCGGTATCGGGGACCGAGACCCGGACGATATCGGCCCCGGCCTCGGCGCAGGCGAGCACCTGCTCGATAGTTGCCTGCGCGTCGCCCGAGTCGGTATTGGTCATCGTCTGGACAGAGATCGGGGCATCACCCCCCACCGGTACATTGCCGACCATGATCTGACGCGACTTGCGCCGCGCGATATTGCGCCATGGGCGAATGTGATTGTGATCCATCTGTCCTGACACCTTTCCTGACAGCCATCCCCATAAGGATAAGCCAAAGCCCACAGAGCGGCAACGGCAGGCAGAAAAGAAAAAAACCCGCACACGAAGGTGCGGGCATTTGGAGAACTACTAGTTACGCTGTCAACTTATCACGGAGCGGTCACTAACGGGGCGTATTTCGGGAAGACTCACCCGAACGTGATGCTCTGGTTTGCGTCAGTTCTCTGTTTCAGCCATGGCGACGAAGGTCTGCAGGTCGCGATCGTCAGAGAGGTTGGCTTCGGCAAAACGCTCGGTGACGGCATCAGCCGAGAGTGCGATCTGATCCACCACCTGCGCGCCGGGTGCAGTCGGACCATAGGGCACCCCATCGATCATGATGTAAACCGAACCGGAATTGCCCGCCCGCAGAATCGGGGGTTGTTCGGCCTGCGGCACCTTGTAACGCTCACCCGCGTCGAGGACTTTCTCAAATAGCACGGTCCCATCAGCGCCACGGACGCGAATCCAGCTTGGTCGCACAGCAAGCAGTTCGACGGCCGGAGGCCCGGCCTCGGTGACGCGAACAGTGTCAGGCGCCAGTTCCGTCCCCTCGGCTTCCGAGAGCGCCATCTCGATGGCGGAGCGCATGTCCAAGCCGTCATTATCGCTCTCAGGTTCGCTCCGCGGATTGATCGCGGCAATCGGACCGTCACGCGAAGCGATTACCGGTGCGTCAAGCGCTTCGGGGCGATAGTCGCGCACCACACCTTGGGCGAGTGACGTCGTGGCACCACTCTCACGGCCCACACGCAGCACAGGCTCTTCGGCAACATCCATTCTGGGGGTTGCGCCTGCGATCACGGGATCAAGCTCGTCCAGAACGGCGGGGGGCTGGTCGGCAGGCGCCAGATTCACGCGCTGGACCTCGCGCAGCACAGTCCAGCCACCGAAACCCAGACCAACAGTCAGGAAAAGCATGACAGCGATCGAGCCGATTGCGACAGGGTCGATCCGGCGCCAGATCGGATCGGGCTCGGAGGCCATCTTGGTGCGCGATAGCAAGCCCTGCGACAATTCACGATTCGCGCCGACGTGCTGGAGCGGCTTTCCCGACGAACCCGACGCCAAACCGTTCAGGTCGGAGGTCACTGAGAAATTGGTCTCGGCGCAAAACTTGGCATAGCACCAATCCGGGTCCATCCCCAGATACCGCGCGTAAGACCGCACATAGCCCGCCACGAAACTCGTCGCCTCGAAGGCCGAGAGATCGCCCGCTTCGATCGCTGCGATATAGGTTGCCCGAATATGCAACTCGCGCTGAACGTCCAGAAGCGACTTGCCCAGAGTCGCCCGCTCACCGCGCATCAGGTCGCCGAGGCTTACCTCGAAGTCATCAAAGCCTATGGTTCGCTCTGATGTCAGCGCCTGTTCTTCATCCTTGGGCTTTTTGCCGAACCATTTCATTGCCCGCCCCTTAAAGACCGCCGTTATCTTTAATTTTACTGCCTGGTGTTTACCGCAGCTTTTCCATCTGCGTTCGGTATGAGTAACACTATATTTATTTTGGCGGAGATTTGAAGCGCAAAGACGGCTCAGGCCGAAATTTCGGCGCGATTTAGCGCACAGTGCGACCAGAGCCCATCCATCGCGCGGACAAGATCATCGATCATGCGCGGTGTGTGCACGGGCGAGGGCGTGAAGCGCAACCGCTCGGTACCACGCGGCACAGTCGGGAAGTTAATCGGCTGGACGTAAATCCCGTGCCGTTCCAGCAGCATGTCCGAGATATGCTTGCAATGCACCGGGTCGCCGACATGCACCGGCACGATATGGCTGCCATGATCGATGATCGGCAGGCCAAGCCCGCGCAGACGCATTTTCAATATACGTGCGTGCTCCTGCTGTTTGTCGCGCAGATATTGCCCTGTCTTCAGATAGTTGACCGAAGCTGCCGCCCCGGCCGCCACAGCAGGTGGTAGCGAGGTGGTGAAGATGAAGCCAGGCGCATACGAGCGCACCGCGTCGCACATCTTGGCCGATGCCGCGATATAGCCACCCATCACGCCATAGGCCTTGGCCAACGTTGCGTTGATGATATCGATTCGCCCCATGAGCCCGTCACGCTCGGCCACTCCGGCCCCGCGCGGTCCATACATGCCGACCGCGTGCACTTCGTCGATATAGGTCAGTGCGCCAAATTCGTCGGCTAGATCGCAAATCGCCTCGATTAGGCCGAAATCGCCATCCATCGAGTAGATCGACTCGAAAGCGATGAGCTTGGGCGCAGTGGGGTCATCGGCCTCCAGCAATTCACGCAGATGCGCAACATCATTGTGCCGGAAGATGCGTTTGGCCCCACCATTGCGGCGCACGCCTTCGATCATCGAGGCGTGATTGAGAGAATCCGAGTAGATGATGAGCCCTGGAAACAGCTTGGGCAGAGTCGAAAGCGTCGCATCGTTGGCGATATAAGCGGAAGTAAAGACAAGCGCTGCCTCTTTCTGATGCAGGTCAGCGAGCGCTGATTCTAGGCGCTTGTGATAGACTGTCGTCCCCGAGATGTTGCGCGTGCCACCCGAGCCTGCACCCGTGGCGTCGAGCGCCTCGTGCATGGCCTCCAGGACGACCGGGTTCTGGCCCATGCCCAGATAATCATTGCCGCACCAGACCGTGATATCGCTCTGCGTGCCATCCGGACGCGTCCAGAGCGCATGCGGAAACTGGCCCTTGCGTCGCTCGATATCGATGAAGGTCCGGTAGCGGCCTTCCTCGTGCAGACGGTTCAAGGCGACATCAAGTGCAGCGTTATAGTCCAAGACCCTCTCCTCGCGGTCAGCTGGGTATAGTCATATTGTTCTATCTTCTCCGCCTTCGGAGCATAAGAGAAGATGCGTCATGCTTACGATTTAATACCTCTAGGCGTAGGCGCTGACATGACCTAGATCAATTCCAAATGTAGATTTTGCGACCAAAGGACCACGCGACCGCTTGTCGCGACGCCCATAGCCGTTCTAGGCCATCCAGCAGCAAGAGACGCGGACACAAAGCGAAGCAGCACAGTTTCACAAGCTCTCAGCGTGGCGCGATCTCCAGCACGATCTCGCAGGGAGCGCCACTCGCGCGGGCCGCATCGCAGCCTTCCAGCGCGGCGTTACGGGCTTGTGCAAGGTCAGGCAGATCGCCAATGGCCATGGCCGAGCCGACTGGGACACCGTCGCGGATCAGGCCCTCGTCGGGCGACACAGCAAACGCGCCGAATTGCCCCTCTTCTGGCAGAAAGAGCGCCAGCGCATCAGGCTCTTGAGCGATAGTGCGTAGAAAATTGGTTTCCTCTTCGGTCAGAAAACCGTGCAGGATCAGGGTCACTTCCGAGCCCTGCACCTCGTAGCGCTCGGCCTCTTGTGCCAGCACTGGCAACACGACGCTTGCCAGCATGAGCGCGGGGATAACCGATCTGAGCATTCTTTACCTCCGGAATCATTACAGATCGCCCGGTTATAACGCGGATGCCGCCTATGGACAGCCCCGTTGCCTCTGTTACGTTGCGCCGAAACCAGCCGCGAGGACCCATCATGCCGACCAATATCACTGCCGTGCTCGACCAGATCGACACTGACCTGCCCGAGAGCCTGGAGCGGCTGAAGGACCTGCTGCGCATCCCCTCGATCTCGACCGATCCGGCCCATGCCGGCGATGTCGATCAGGCCGCCGATTGGCTGGTGCGCGAACTCGCCGGGTTGGGGCTGGCCGCGCGCAAGGATGCTACGCCCGGGCATCCGATGGTGGTGGCCAAGGGCGGGGACGGGGACGGGCCGCATCTGCTGTTCTATGCGCATTATGACGTGCAACCTGTTGACCCGCTGGAACTGTGGGACCGCCCGCCCTTTGACCCGGAAGTGCAGGAGACCCCAAAAGGCAAGGTGATCCGCGCGCGCGGGGCCTCGGATGACAAGGGGCAGATGATGACCTTCATTGAGGCCTGCCGCGCGTGGCTGAAGGTGCATGGCAGCCTGCCCGTCAGGCTGACCTTTTGTCTGGAGGGCGAGGAGGAATGCGGCTCGCCCTCGCTGGTGCCGTATCTCGAGGCCAATCGCGACGCGCTCAAGGCCGATCTGGCGCTGATCTGCGACACTGGGCTGTTCGACCCCGAGACGCCTGCGATCACCACCATGCTGCGCGGGCTTTTGGGCGAAGAAATCATCATCCATGGCCCTGACAAAGATCTGCATTCGGGCATGTTCGGCGGTGCCGCGATCAACCCGGCGCGGGTGCTGGCGCGCATCCTCGCGGATCTGCATGACGATCAGGGGCGGGTGATGGTGCCGGGCTTCTATGATGGTGTACCGGAACTGCCCGACGCGTTGCGCGCGCAATGGGAAGGGCTGGGCTTTGACGCGGATGGTTTCCTTGGCGCTGTGGGACTGTCGAAACCAGCAGGCGAGGCAGGGCGCACGGCGCTCGAGATGCTCTGGTCGCGCCCGACTTGCGAGATCAATGGCATGACATCGGGCTATTCCGGCGCGGGGTTCAAGACAGTGCTGCCCGCGCAGGCCTCGGCCAAGGTGAGCTTCCGGCTGGTCGGCACACAAGACCCACACAAACTGCGCGAAGCATTCCGCGCCTTTGTCCGCGAACGGCTGCCCGAGGATTGCCGGGTCGAGTTCATCGAGCACGGGGCCTCACCCGCCTCGGTGATGGAGACGGGGCATCCGGCCTTTGAGGCTGCGCGCGCGGCGCTGTCACAGGAATGGCCGAAACCGGCGGCCTTTGTCGGCGCAGGCGGGTCGATCCCGATTGCGGGCTATTTCAAATCCATCCTCGGCATGGATTCGATGCTGATCGGCTTCGCCAAGGATGACGACCAGATCCACTCGCCAAATGAAAAATATGACCTCGACAGCTTTCATCGCGGCATCCGGTCTTGGGCGCGGATTCTGGATGCGGTGGCAAAGGTTTGAGCGCCAGCCCTCTGGTATTGCCCGAATTCAGCCAAGACCTGCGCGATATCGGGTTTGTGCAAGATCCCTATCCAGCGTATGACCGGATGCGCGCGCTGGGGCCTCTGGTCTACTGGCAGGAATACGACATGCCATGCGCGGTCAGCCATGCGGCCGCCAATGCCATCCTGCGCGACCGCCGCTTTGGTCGCGCGCCACTGGAACCCGCCACGCATCCCGACCACCTCGCACCCTTCTACGCGGTCGAGGCGCATTCGATGCTCGAACTGGAGCCCCCGCGCCACACGCGGCTGCGCGCGCTGGTGCTGCGCGCCTTCACCTCGCGCCGGATCGCAGAGCTGGCGCCCGAGATCGAAGCGCTGGCGCATAGGCTGATCGACCGCCTGCCCGATGGCCCTTTCGATCTGGTCAAGGGCTTTGCCGAACCCCTGCCCGTGACGATCATCGCGCGCCTGCTGGGCATGCCCGAAGCAATGGTAGCAGACCTGCGGCGCTGGTCGCGCGCCATGGTAGGCATGTATCAGGCCGGGCGAAGCCGCGCCGATGAGGACCGCGCGGTTGCGGCGACCACCGAATTTGTGACTTTTCTGCGCGACTATATCGCGAAGCGCCGCACGGACCCGCGCGACGACCTGATCACTCATCTGATCGCCGCCGAAGAGGATGGCGAAACGCTGAGCACCGACGAGATGATCTCGACCTGCATCCTGCTGTTGAACGCGGGGCATGAGGCGACCGTGCATAGCCTTGGCAATGCCGCAAAGACACTTCTTGAGACCGGACACTACGGTGCACCCGTGACCGAAGCGCTGGTCGAGGAATGCCTGCGCTTCGATCCGCCGCTGCATCTGTTCACCCGCTGGGCCTATGACGATATCGACGTGATGGGCCGCGTCATCCCAAAGGGCACGCAGATCGCCTGCCTGCTGGGCGCAGCCAATCGCTGCCCGCGCCATTGGGACGCGCCCGAGCGCTTTGACCCCACCCGCACGCTGAAGCCGAATCTGGCCTTTGGCGCTGGGCTGCATTTCTGTCTGGGCGCGCCGCTCGCGCGGTTGGAATTGCAGATCGCGCTTGCGGTGCTGAGCACCCGCCTGCCCCGCCTGCGGCTGGAGGTTGCGCCGGTTTATGCCGATATCTACCACTTCCACGGGCTCGAAGCGCTGGTGGTCCGCCCACGCTGAGCCCTTTCCCTTGCACCTGCGCCGGATATGTTTCACATGAGGCGCAAGGATGGATCAGGCGGGACAGGACGCATGACGAGTATGGCAAAACCCACGGAAGAGATTTCGGTCCGCGATGTGTTCGGCATCGATTCGGACATGAAGGTGAAGGGCTTCGCCGAGCCTTCGGATCGCGTGCCGACGATCGACCCGACCTACAAGTTCGACCCTGACACCACGCTCGCGATCCTCGCAGGCTTTGCCTATAACCGCCGGGTGATGATCCAGGGCTATCACGGCACCGGGAAATCCACCCATATCGAGCAGGTTGCCGCGCGGCTGAACTGGCCTGCAGTGCGGGTCAATCTCGACAGCCATATCTCGCGGATCGACATGATCGGCAAGGATGCGATCAAGCTGCGCGACGGCGCGCAGGTGACCGAGTTTCAGGAAGGCATCCTGCCCTGGGCATTGCGCAACCCGGTGGCGATCGTGTTCGACGAATACGACGCAGGCCGCCCGGATGTGATGTTCGTGATCCAGCGCGTGCTGGAGCATGACGGCAGGCTGACCCTGCTCGATCAGAACGAGATCATCACCCCGCATCCGTGCTTCCGGCTGTTTGCGACGGCGAATACAGTTGGGCTGGGGGATACCACAGGTCTCTATCACGGTGTGCAGCAGATCAACCAGGCGCAGATGGACCGCTGGTCTCTGGTCGCCACGCTGAATTATCTGAGCCATGATGCCGAAACCGCCATCGTGCTGGCCAAGAACCCGACCTATAACACCGCCAAGGGGCGCCAGGAGATCAGCCAGATGGTCACTGTCGCCGACATGACGCGCACGGCCTTCATGAATGGCGACCTCTCGACGGTGATGAGCCCGCGCACGGTCATCAACTGGGCCGAGAATGCGCGCATCTTCCGCTCGATCGGCTATGCTTTCCGGCTCTCGTTCCTCAACAAATGCGACGAGCTGGAGCGCAAGACCGTGGCCGAGTTCTACCAGCGCTGCTTTGACGAGGAACTGCCCGAGAGTGCTGTCAGCATGGCGCTGGGGTGAGGGCCGCGCAGGGGAACCCTGCGCGACCCGGTCATGCGATCAGCCTTGCTCTGATTTCCGCGCAGGGGCAGACAGCGCAAGATAGAGACCAGCGCAAAGCAGCAGGATGTGGAACTGATTGAACAGGATCAGATCCAGTGGCGGTGCCCAATAGGCCACGATGATGACCCCGATCACGATCAGCGCAGCACCGATCCCGGCGATGCGGGTGACCACTTCGCCAATGCGATTGCGCAACATCCCGCCCGCAACCAGCATCAGCGCAACGACAATCTCGGCAACCCCGGCCAAGGCCCAGAGAAACAGCGGCAGCCCCCAGCCTGCCGCCACATCAGCCGAAAGCGGGAATTTGTCGAAACCGTATTGCAGCAGCACCAATGCAAGTGGCAGGCGCAACAGCCAATCCGCGTGATGCGTCTGCGGCAGCACGCGCGCTGTGCGGTCGATCATGTCTGAAACATAGGCCATGCGAGTCTCTCCTTTGTCAGGTTACACTGCGCAGCCTACGCGTGACCCGCGCGCAGCATCCCTGCCACGCGCTCACTTTGTGATCACGTCTCTGTTGGTCTGAAGCTAGGCGGCAGCGTAACGCCGCGCAGCCGTGAGAAGCGCGCCCAGAACCGGCGTATGCGTCTCGCGCCATGGTGCGATAAGCCCCACCTGTTTCGCGGCACCTTCTTCCGACAGCGGCACGGCACAGAGATCCGGAGTCGCTGCGAAGAGCGCCGCGGTCTGCATATTGACCACGCTCACCCATGGCCCCGCCTGCACATGCGCGACCAGCGCCAGGGTCGAGTTCGACTGCAGGTGCAAATCGACCGGCACCCCCGCCTCGGCCAAGGCATGGTTCAGGATGCGGCGGTTCTGCATGTCAGGCGTCAGCAGACAGAGCGGCAACCCGGCCAGTTCGGCCCAGTCAAGCGATTTGCGGCTGGCCAGCGGGTGGTCGCGGCGCATCAGCGCCGCGTAGCGCTCGGCATAGAGCAGCACAGTCTCGACCCGGCCCAGCGGTTCATTGTCGAGATAGGTGATCCCTGCATCGAGGCTGAGCGCATCGATCTGCTGCAGGATCTCGATCGAGGAGCGGGCACGGATCTCCAGCCGCACATTGGGGTGACGGGCGAGATAGGGCGCGGTCAGGCTCGCCACCATGGGTAGCGCTGTGGGCACCACACCCAGCCGCAGATGCCCGGCAAGCCCGTGGCGGGCGGCGCGCATCTCTTCGCGCAAGGTGCGGGCATCGCCTACGATACGGCGGGCCCAGTCGAGCACGCGCGCACCCTCGGGCGTAAGGCCCTGAAACCGGGCGCCGCGAAAGACCAACTGCACGCCCAACTCGCCCTCAAGCTGCTTGATTGCCGCCGAGAGCGAGGGCTGCGTGACATTGCAGGCCTCGGCGGCGCGACCGAAATGGCGAGCCTCGGCAAGGGCGATGAACATTTCCAGACGGTCGAGCATGATCACCTCGGTTGCGGGTTGCTGCATTCTGGGCCGAGCCGCGCGGGTTGCGCAAGCCACGGGGCGCGGAAATAATGGAGATGCTCTCTTGCTGCGCCTGCAGCGGGCGCTTACATCTCGCGCCATGGTTCAGCTTATCCCCTTTCTTCCTCGCAAACCCTTGGTGGCCGTGGTCCGGCTGCAGGGCATGATTGCCGCCAGCACCTCGCCCGGTCGGCTGAATGACGTCGCCCTTGCCGGCATTCTGGACGCCGCGTTTCGGCGCGGCAAGCCGGACGCTGTCGCCCTGGTGATCAACTCGCCCGGTGGCAGCCCTGTGCAAAGCGCGCTGATCGCCGCGCGCATCCGGCGGCTGAGCGATGAGCACAAGGTACCCGTCCATGCCTTTGTCGAGGATGTAGCCGCCTCGGGCGGCTATTGGCTCGCGACAGCCGCTGATGAAATCCATGTCGATGCCAATTCGATCCTCGGCTCCATCGGGGTAATATCGGCAGGCTTTGGCCTGCACGAGATGATCGGACGAATCGGGGTGGAGCGCCGGGTCTACACGGCAGGAGTTTCGAAATCGCAGCTCGATCCGTTTCGCCCCGAGAACCCCGACGACGTCGCTCGCCTGAATGCGTTGCTGGAGCAGATGCACGGCAATTTCATCGCGCAGGTGAAAGAACGCCGCGGCGCGAAGCTTGCGGAAGAGGACCTGTTCACCGGCGAGTTCTGGCTGGGCGCGAAGGCTGTCGAGCTGGGCCTTGCCGACCGGATTGGCCATCTGGTGCCGGTGATGAAGGACCGCTTTGGCGAAAAGGTCCGCTTCCGCCAGTATGGCCTGCGGCGGCCCTTCCTGTCGCGGCTGGGGCTGTCGATGATGCAGGATGCGCTGGGGCTCGCCGAAGAACGCGCGCTGTACGCGCGCTACGGGTTGTGAGCCAATGATCATCAAGATTGTCGCGGCATTTCTGGTCTTCATGATCGTTATGGGCGCGATCCAGAAATGGCTGAACCCGGGACACAAGACCCCGATTGACCGGTTGCGCGCGACCAAACTGCCGCGTCCGCGCAAATGCAAGAGTTGCGGCAGGTTCCTTCTGGGCAGTGACGATTGTCGCTGCAAGGACAGGTAATCCATGATCCTCGATATGGGTCTGGTCGTCACCGGGCTCGTGGTGCTGTTGCTGGCTGGTGATTATCTGGTGCGCGGGGCCGTCAATCTGGCCCTGCGGTTGGGGATTCCGGCGGTGATGGTGGGCATGACCGTGGTTGCCTTTGGCACCTCGGCGCCCGAATTGCTGGTGGCGGTGCAGGCCGTGCTGCGCGATGCCGACGGTCTGGCACTGGGCAACGTGGTGGGCTCGAACACCGCGAATATCCTGCTGGTGATCGGCCTGCCTGCACTGATTGCGCCCATGGCCATGGCGCGCGAGAGCCAGCGCGATTACCTGATCATGCTGGGCGCGACCGCGCTTTTCGGCGCGCTGGCGCTGACCGGAGCCATCGGATTGTGGCAGGCGCTGGTCCTGCTGGCGGCGTTTGCGCTTTTCATGGCAGACTCGATCCGGAACGCCCGTCGGGAGCGCCTGTCACCCGAAGAACTGGAGGGTGCAGACCTTGGCCTGCCCGGCCCCAAGCTCGCCTTCTTTCTGGGGTTGGGGATTGTCGGCCTGCCGCTGGGCGCGCATCTGCTGGTCACAGGGTCGGTGAATATAGCCGAAGCGCTTGGCGTGTCCGATGTGGTTATCGGGCTGACCATCGTCGCCATCGGCACCTCGCTGCCGGAACTCGCGACGACGCTGGCCGCAGCCTGGCGGCGTGAGGGCGGCGTGGCGCTGGGAAATATCATCGGCTCCAACCTCTTCAATCTGCTGTTCATACTGGGCGTGGCAGGTCTCTTCGGACGGATTGACATTCCGCCACAGCTCATGGTGCTCGATTTCTGGGTCATGGCCGCCGCCTCGCTGGTGCTCGCGCCTTTCCTCTGGAGCGGACGCGCCATCGGCGCAGGTATGGGCGCGCTCTTGCTTATCGCCTATGCGGGCTATCTCTGGTCTCTGGTTCCAGCCGGAGGGTAGAACATGGCGCGGGCATTGGTGACAGGGGCAGCGAGGCGGCTGGGGCGCGCGATGGCGCTCTATCTGGCGCAGCGCGGGCATGACATCGCCATCCATTACGCAACCTCGTCGCAAAGCGCCGAGGCGCTGGCGGAGGAGGTCGAGGCGCTGGGCCGCAAGGCAGTCTGTCTGCGCGCCGATCTGCTCGACGAGGCGCAGCTAGCGCCGCTGGTAGTCGATAGCGCAAGGGAACTGGGCGGGCCGCTGAGCGTGCTGGTCAACAATGCCTCGATCTTCGAGCAGGACAGCATCGCCACGGCCACCCGCGAAAGCTGGGACCGGCATATGATGTCGAACCTGCGCGCGCCTTTCGTGCTGACCCAGGCCTTCGCCGCGCAATGCCCTGCACCCGAGAAAGATGCCGCAGGCGAACCCGTGGCGCAGGGGTTGGTGGTGAACATGATCGATCAGAAAGTGCGCAAGCTCACGCCGCAGCACATGACCTATTCCATCGCCAAGATTGGGCTCTGGGCGTTTACGAAAATGGCGGCGCAAGAGCTTGGCCCTCGCGTGAGGGTAAATGCCATCGGCCCCGGTCCCACGCTGCAAGCCGCCGATCAGGACGCCGCCGAGTATCTGCACAGCCGCGAAAGCACTGTCCTGCAGCGCGGCGCGAACCTGTCGGACATCACAGCCGCTCTGGGGTTTTTTCTGGACGCTCCGGCAGTTACCGGGCAGCTCTTATGCATCGACGGAGGGCAACACCTGGTCTGGCAGACGCCCGATGTGATGGGAGCACCGACCGTCTGAAACTAGAGTTGCAAGCGCAAGTTGTGCACTGTTCACAAAGCTGTCACGGAACTGAGATAATTTCTTAATACATTTTAATGCCTTGCGAGATTAACCTATTTTTTCGTTTAATATTAGATGGTTATTAGATTGCCTATTTTTTAGGCAACTCACGGAATCCCTATGGAAGCAACGGAAAATCCCGCTGATGCACCCTCTCTCCACAGAGTTATCCACAGAATTCGTGGACAGGATTCAGGTTGCAGGGGGCACGAAAACATTGCAGCTGAGACCAGAATCGCGCAAATCCTTGTGCCATGACGATGCCCGTTGACCCCTCGACCACTGACGCAGAAAACCTGCGCGGACATGCCTGCATTCAGGACTATGTGACGCGGCTGGACGCCTCCCCCGGTGTCTATCGGATGCTGAACGAGAAGTCCGAAGTGCTCTATGTCGGCAAGGCCCGCAATTTGCGCGCGCGCGTATCGAATTATGCGCGCCCCTCCGGGCATTCGGCGCGGATCGCACGGATGATCGCCGAGACGACCTCGATGATGTTCCTGACCACGCGCACAGAAACCGAAGCCCTGTTGCTGGAGCAGAATCTGATCAAGCAGCTCAAGCCGCGCTACAATGTGCTGCTGCGCGACGACAAGAGCTTCCCCTACATCCTGCTGCCCAAGGATCATGCCTATCCGCAACTGCGCAAGCATCGCGGACGGCGCGCGGTCAAGGGCAGCTATTTTGGCCCCTTTGCCTCGGCTGGTGCCGTGAACCGCACGCTGAACCAGTTGCAACGCGTGTTCCTGTTGCGCAACTGCACCGACTCGGTGTTCAACAGCCGCACGCGGCCCTGTCTTCTGTATCAGATCAAGCGCTGCTCTGCGCCATGTGTTGGGTACATTTCCGAGGATGACTATGCCGGACTGGTCGCGGATGCCGAGCGGTTCCTGTCAGGCAAGAGCACGAAGATTCAGGCGCAACTGGCTGAGGAAATGGCAAAAGCCTCCGAAGCCATGGAATTCGAGCGCGCTGCCGCTCTGCGCGACCGGATTCGCGCGCTGACAAATGTGCAACAAAGCCAGGGTGTGAACCCGCGCGGCGTGCCCGAGGCGGATGTAATTGCCGTACATCTGGAGAAAGGGCAGGCCTGCGTGCAGGTCTTCTTCATCCGCGCCAATCAATCCTGGGGCAACCGTGATTTCTACCCTGCAACCGGGGCCGGAGCCGAGGAGCCGGAAATTCTCGAGGCCTTCATGGCGCAATTCTATGATGGGAAGGAACCGCCACGGTTGGTCCTGACATCGCATGAGATCGAAAACCCCGATCTCATGGGCGCGCTCCTTGCGGAGCGCGCCCGGCGCAAGGTCGAGCTAGCCTGCCCTAAGCGCGGCGAGAAGGCAGAGCTGGTCGAGAATGCGCTGCGCAACGCGCGCGAGGCGCTGGCGATGCGCATGGCTTCTTCCGCCGCGCAGTCGCGCCTGCTCGAAGGGCTGGCCGAGGCGTTCGGACTGGAGGCCCCGCCTGCGCGGGTCGAGGTCTATGACAACAGCCATATTCAAGGCAGCGATGCGGTGGGCGCGATGATCGTGGCCGGGCGCGAGGGTTTTTTGAAAAGCCAGTACCGCAAGTTCAATATCCGGGGCGCCGGGCTGACGCCCGGCGATGACTTCGGGATGATGAAGGAAGTGCTGACGCGGCGTTTTGAGCGGCTCTTGAAGGAAGACCCCGACCGCGAGGGCGAGACTTGGCCGGACCTGCTTTTGATCGACGGCGGCGCAGGGCAGGTTTCCGCCGTGGCCGGAATCATGGCTGATCTGGGGGTGGAGGATATCCCGGTCGTGGGCGTCGCAAAGGGCGTGGACCGCGACGCGGGCAAGGAGGAATTTCACCGACCCGGCCAGCGTCCCTTTGCGCTGCGGCACAATGATCCGGTGCTCTATTTCATCCAACGCCTGCGCGATGAGGCGCACCGCTTCGCGATTGGCACGCACCGGGCCAAGCGTGCGAAGGCCGTGAGTGCCTCGCCGCTGGACGAGATACCCGGCGTGGGCGCAGGACGCAAACGCGCGCTGCTTGCGCATTTCGGATCGGCCAAGGCCGTGGCACGGGCCGGTGTCACCGACTTGCAGGCTGTGGATGGCATCTCGGCGGCACTGGCGCAGGTGATCCATGATCACCTGCATGCACGGTGAGCGGAATGGAGCGGATCGTCATTCTTTCGGGCGCAGGACTGTCGGCGGAAAGCGGGTTGGGGACCTTCCGCGACGCAGGCGGGATCTGGCAGAAATACGATCTCGAGGAAGTCGCCACGCCCGAGGGCTTCGCGCGCAACCCGGCGCTGGTGCATCAGTTCTACAACGCGCGGCGCGCGAATTGCGCGGGGGCTGCACCCAACGCGGCGCATCGCGCGCTGGCAGAATTGCAACAAGCGGCGCCCGACAGGGTGACGCTGGTGACGCAGAATATCGACGACCTGCTGGAGCGTGCCGGCGCCCGCGATGTGATCCATATGCACGGCGAGGTGATGCGCGCGCTTTGCGCATCCTGCGGCCATCGCTGGGATGTGCCCATGGTGATGCAGCCGCAAGACCCCTGCCCGGCTTGCGCTCAGCCCGACACCCGCCCCGATATCGTCTGGTTCGGTGAGATTCCCTATCACATGGAAGATATCGGCGCGGCCCTGTCACAGGCCGATCTCTTTGTCGCAGTCGGCACATCGGGGGCGGTCTATCCGGCGGCCGGCTTCGTGAGCGAGGCGCGCGCCTTCGGCGCGCGGACGCTGGAACTCAATCTGGAGCCTTCGGAAACCTCGCGCCTGTTCGACACCTCCCGCCTTGGCCCTGCCAGCGAGATCGTGCCTGCCTGGGTCGCGGAACTCCTGCAGCGGGGTTGACCGG
>SLJW01000019.1 GCA_007134865.1 Paracoccaceae bacterium
CTCAGCGTATCCTCAAGGAAAGCGCCAGCCCTCTGGGCTTTCCGGGTTGCATGGCGGCCCCATTGCCGCCGACCCCAATCATCACGCATCACGCCGGGGTCAGAGCGTCACGTCTCAGATGCGCGGCGCATACATGAAAACCGGCCATAAGAAAAGCGGGAAAGCCTGTGGCTCTCCCGCTTGTCAGGAATCTGAAGAGGGTTCAGTAGCGGTAGTGGTCCGACTTGAACGGCCCTTCGACCGCCACGCCGATATAGTCCGCCTGATCCTTCTCCAACGCGGTCAGCTTGACACCGATGCGCTCCAGATGCAGCCGTGCGACCTTCTCGTCCAGATGCTTGGGCAGGATGTAAACGCCCGGGGCATACTCATCGCCCTTGGTCCACAGTTCGATCTGTGCGAGCACCTGATTGGTGAAGCTTGCCGACATGACAAAAGAGGGGTGGCCCGTGGCATTGCCGAGGTTCAGAAGACGACCCTGGCTCAGAAGGATCATGCGATTGCCCGAGGGCATTTCGATCATGTCCACCTGATCCTTGATATTGGTCCATTTGTGGTTTTTCAGCGCCGCTACCTGAATTTCATTGTCGAAATGGCCGATATTGCCGACGATGGCCATGTCCTTCATTTCGCGCATATGCTCGAGGCGGATCACGTCCTTGTTGCCGGTCGTGGTAATGAAGATGTCGGCGGTCTTGACCACATCTTCCAGCGTCGTGACCTGATAGCCGTCCATTGCCGCCTGAAGCGCGCAGATCGGGTCGATCTCGGTCACGACGACGCGCGCACCGGCCCCCGACAGCGACGCTGCCGAGCCTTTGCCCACATCGCCATAGCCACAGACAACAGCGACCTTGCCCGCAAGCATGGTGTCGGTGGCGCGGCGGATACCGTCAACGAGCGATTCCTTGCAGCCGTATTTATTGTCGAATTTCGACTTGGTGACCGAGTCGTTCACATTGATCGCCGGGAAGGGCAGGAGGCCCTTCTTGTGCAGTTCGTAGAGGCGATGCACGCCAGTTGTGGTTTCCTCAGACACGCCTTGGATCAGATCACGCTGGCGCGAGAACCAGCCGGGGCTTTGCTCCAACCGCTTGCGAATCTGCGCGAAAAGATACTCTTCCTCCTCGCTGGTCGGCACGGCGATCAGGTCCGTCTCGCCAGCCTCGACCCGTGCGCCCATCAGGATGTAGAGCGTGGCATCACCGCCATCATCAAGGATCATGTTGGCGCCCTCGGGGAACTGGAAGATCTGGTCGGTATAGGCCCAGTATTCCTCCAGTGTTTCGCCCTTGATGGCAAAGACCGGGGTGCCGCCCTCGGCAATCGCGGCGGCGGCGTGGTCCTGCGTGGAATAGATATTGCACGAGGCCCAGCGGACATCGGCGCCCAGCGCGACAAGCGTTTCGATCAGCACAGCGGTCTGGATCGTCATGTGCAAAGAGCCCGCAATCCGCGCACCCTTCAGTGGCTGGCTGTCGCCAAACTCTGCGCGCAGTGCCATCAGGCCGGGCATCTCGGTTTCGGCAATCGCAATCTCCTTGCGACCAAATTCTGCCAACGAAAGATCGCGGATGATGAAGTCTCTGGGCATCGATGATGCTCCCTGATGCAATTCGTGTTGCGCCCGCAGATAGCATCCGACCCGATAACAGGCAAGGCGGCAGCCTGTTATTGGCTGACGGGCTTGTCATGTTCAAACATCTGCCTTTGCAGTTGTCGTCACTGATTTGATCTGCGAAACTCAGGTCAATATGCAAGGCGGGTCTTCAGTGTCCAATTGTTCGATAGGTAAACCGGGCGTCTGGTCCTCGCTCGGGACGGCTGTGTTTTTTCTGGCCGCCACGGTTGTGCCTGCGCAGGCCTTCGATGCGCTGCAAATCCGGTTTCAAGGCGAGGATTCATCGCTCGAGACAGAGCTGAAGCGCGCCTCTTTGCTGAAAGCAGCGAAGGATGAGGGGGTAATTGACCCTTTCGAGGTATTCACCATTGCGCGTGCCGAATACGGGCAGTTGATCGGCATCTTCTACGAGGCAGGGTTTTACGCGCCCGAAATCTCGGTGCGGATCGATGGGCGCGAAGCAGCGGACATTTCGCCGCTGGCGCCTCCGGAACGGATTGGCGAGATCGTGCTGGCACTGGAGCCGGGGCCAGCCTTTGTCTTTGGTCAGACCCGGATGGGCCCACTGGCGGCAGGCGCGGAATTGCCGCCTGCCTTTGCGCGTGGTCGGCCCGCGCGCAGCACAGCGATCCGCGACGCTGCAGGTCAAGCCGTCGATGGCTGGCGCGAGCAGGGCCATGCCAAGGCCGAGCCGGTTGAACAGGCGATCACGGCGCGGCACCCGCCCGGGGAACTGGATGTGGATGTGGAAATCGTCCCCGGACCGCGCCTGCGCTTTGGTCAGTTACGCCCCGATGGACAGGTGCGCACACGCCCTGCGCGGATCGTCAAGATTGCCGGTCTGCCTGAGGGCGAGGTGTTCTCGCCGCGCGATGTGCAGCGCGCAGCCGAACGGTTGCGGCGGACCGGCACTTTCGCCTCGGTAGCCTTGCGAGAGGCCGATGAGGCCAACCCAGATGGTACGCTCGATATCGACGCCGCGGTGGTCGAGGCGCCCTTGCGCCGGATTGGGGCGGGGCTCGAATACGATACCGAGAGCGGAGGCAAATTCACCGCCTTCTGGCTGCATCGCAACCTGCTCGGCGGGGCAGAGCGGTTTCGGGTCGAAGGCATGATCGGAGGTCTGGGCGCGCGCTCGGGCAAACTCGACTATCGGCTTGGCGCCGAGTTCTCGCGCCCGGCGACCTTCACGCCGGACACGACACTCAATCTTGGCGCCTATATCGAGACCGAGCGCGAGAGCGATTTCGAGGCCCGCCGACTCCGGGCCGATGTGGGGCTGGAAAACCGCTTCAGCGATGAGTTGACCTTCGGCGGCGGTGTCGGCGTGCTGCTGGAGCGCGCCGATTTCGGCCCAAACCTCAGCATCCGGCGCGATTATCAGTTGCTGCTGCTGCCGCTGCAAGTGACCTGGGATCGGCGCGATGACGAAGCCTCGCCGACACGCGGATTTTACGTTCGCAGTGAGATGACGCCGTTCTACGGGCTCAGGGACTCCGACAGCGGCGCGCGCAGCCTGACCGACTTGCGGGCTTATCGCAGTTTTGATGATGATGGGCGCGTGGTCTTGGCCGGCCGGGCACAGCTTGGTGGCATTATCGGCGCCTCGCTCGACGGCACCCCGCGCGATTTCCTGTTCTATTCGGGTGGTGGCGGGACCGTGCGCGGTCAGCCCTTCCGCTCGTTGGGTGTGACCTCGGGCGGTGTGGACTCGGGTGGGCGCGGTTTTGCGGCTCTCTCGGCCGAGGTTCGGGTGCGTACCTCCGACACTTTGGGCGTGGTGGCCTTTGCTGATGCGGGTTATGTCTCGGATGGGCTATTCACCGGGAGTTCGGATTGGCATGCGGGCGCGGGGCTTGGCGTGCGTTACGACACTGTCGTGGGTCCGCTTCGGTTTGATGTGGGCTATCCGGTGCGCGGCGCAACCGGGCGGGGTTTCCAGCTTTACCTTGGGATCGGGCAGGCTTTCTGATGCTGCTGCGGTCTCTTTTCCTCTGCGTTTTCTGTGCCGTGCTGCTCGCGGCACCTGTTGCAAAGGCGCAGGGTTTTCTGAGCAATCTGCTGCCCGAGCGGGACGAGAGCGACGTGGGTTTTCTGACCCGGCTGCTGCAGGACAACCTGTCAGCGGCGGGGCGCGACGTGCGGATTACGGGTTTTCAGGGCGCGCTCAGGTCGCGTGCGACCTTTGAGGAAATGACCATCGCCGATGACGAGGGTGTGTGGCTGCGGATCGAGGGCGCGGCGATGCAGTGGAATCGTTCAGCCCTGCTCCAGCGCCGCATCGAGATAGCCGAACTTTCTGCCGAGCGCGTGACTGTGCTACGCGCGCCGATATCCGAGCCGCGCGAGGAACTCGTGCCGCAAGCGCGGTTTGAATTGCCGGAACTGCCCGTATCGGTGACGCTGGACGTCCTGCAATTAGAAGAGGTCATTCTGGGAGAGGCGCTGCTCGGCGAGGAGGTGCGAGCGCAGGTGAGCGGCACCGCGCGGCTGGCAGATGGTGCGGGCGAGGCGCGGCTAGCGATCAACCGACTTGGCGAGATTGCCGGCCGGTTCGAGCTGGATGCGGGTTTTTCCAATGTTACCCGAAACTTGCGGCTGGATCTGCAAGCGGAGGAAGCGCCGAGTGGCCTTGCGGTCAATCTGCTTGGCATTCCCGACGCACCTTCAGCCAAGTTGGAGATCAACGGCGAGGGCCCGATCGAGACTTTTGGCGCCGATATCGCGCTGGCGACCGACGGCACTCCGCGCGTGTTGGGCCGGTTCGAGTTACAGACAGCGCTGGAAGGTGTCGCGCAAGCCGTGCGACTGGAACTGGGTGGGGATCTACGCCCGCTGCTGCAAGAGGATTTCCATCCCTTCTTTGGAGCAGACAGCCGCTTGCAGGTCGAGGCGCAGCGCTTCGAGGATGGGCGACTGTCGCTTGACGAACTCGATATCCGCACCGAGAAACTCGCGCTGCGTGGGCGCATGGCACTTGGGGCGGATCAGTGGCCCGAATTGATCGACCTGCGCGGCGAAGTGGCCGCGCCGGATGGCGGGCGTGTTCTGCTGCCGGTCGCGGGGGCCAGAACGAGTATCGAGCAGGCTGAATTGCGGTTGACCTTCGACGAGTCGGTCAGTGAGGACTGGGACCTTGTGCTCGATCTGCTGGGGTTCGAGAACCAGCAGTTTCAAGTGGAATCGCTCTTCTTGAATGGCCTCGGACGGATCTCGTCGCAGGGTTTTGGTGAAGATATCGACGTCATCGATGCGTTGATCGATTTTGCCGCGCTAGGCGTGCAGGCGCGTGACCCGGCGCTCGCCGAGGCGATCGGGCCTTCGGTGACAGGTTCTCTCGCCTTGCTTTGGCGTGACGGGCGGCCGCTGCTGCTGCCAGGCTTTCTGCTGGAGGGGCGGGATTACGCGCTCAACGGGCGCGCGCGGCTCGATGAGGGGGTTGTCGTCACCAATGTGCAGGCTGAGTTTCGCGAGATAGCGCGGCTTTCGGCGCTGGCGGGGCGTCCGCTGTCAGGGGCGGTGCGTGCGCAGGTCGATGCCACTCTCGGCCCCGAGCGCGACCGCTTCATGGTTGCCGCGGAGATCTCGGGGCAGGACCTGACACTCGACCAGGCAGAACTTGACCGGCTGCTGGAAGGACGCAGCCAGATTACCCTTGATGCGCAGGGCGCAGATGGACAGATCCAACTGCACACGCTGGAGGCCACAGCGCGGACGCTGCGCGCCGACCTGAGCGGCACGGTCTCGGAAGAACAGATCGACCTCTCAGGCGAGGTGGATTTCGCAGACCTGGCGGTTCTGGGTGGGGATTTCGGCGGTGCGCTGGACGCGCAGATCTCGGTGCGCGGCGCACTCGAGCGCGAAAGTGTGCGGCTTGATGCCGTTGCGCGCAACCTGACAGTGGGTCAAGCCGAGGTCAACCGGCTGCTCCGTGGTGAGACGCGGCTTGCGCTGGCGGGCCAGCGAGATGGTGCGGCATTTGATCTGACCGCGCTGGAATTGCGCAACACGGCGCTAACGCTTGATGCTGACGGGCGCTATGAGGCTGGCGCCTCGCGGCTGGAGGCGAATGTGGCATTGCTTGATCTGGGAGCGCTGCGCCCCGGTTTTGGTGGCACCATCCGCAGCACAGTGCAGCTTGTCGAAGAGGGAACCCAGCGGCGGGTGGCGCTGGACGCCAATGCGCAGGGGTTGCGTGTGGGCGTGGAACAGGTCGATGCGCTGCTGGCCGGGCAGCATGATCTGAGCCTGCGTGTCACTCAACGGCCCGAGGATATCCTGCTTGAGAGCCTGCGTCTGACCGGGCCGCAACTGGCGGCGACAGTCTCGGGCCAGATTGTAGAGGGGCGGCCAGCATTGCAGATTGATGCGCGGCTGGCCAGTCTGGCAACGCTCGTGCCCGGAATTCCCGGAGCAGTGACAGTTGCGGGCACTGCGCGCGGGCAGCAGGACGGTTATGCGCTGGACCTCGCGTTGAACGGGCCTGCAGGGGCGCAGGTGCAGGTGACAGGCAGCATCAGCAATGACCTGCGTGGCGATCTGCGCGCGGTTGGCAGTACCGACCTTGCGCTAATCAACCCGCGCCTGGAGCCGCGTTCGATTCAGGGACCGGCTCGGTTCGAGGCCTCTCTGGTCGGGCCGCTGAACCTGAATTCGGTAACCGGCACGGCTGAGGGCAGCGGGATTACAGTGGTCGCGCCACAGCAGAATCTGCGTCTGACTGATATCACAGCGCAAGCGCAGCTTGCGAATGGGCAAGCGTCGATCGATGTGCGCGGCGATGCCTTTACCGGTGGACGTTTCGCGCTGCAGGGTGATATCGCGCTCGGCGCACCGATCACGGGCGAATTGCGTGGTCAGGTTGATCGGCTGCGCATCGTCGATCCGCAGCTTTTCGAGACCGAGGTATCGGGCAACCTCGCGATTACCGGCACCCTGACGCGCGGCCCGTCAATTTCCGGCGACCTGACGTTGGATCGCACCGAGATCCGCATTCCGCGCGTCGGGCTCGCCAGTCGTGGTTTCATTCCGCCGAATATCCAGCATCTTGGCGAAAGCCCTGGCTCTCGCATCACGCGCGAGCGGGCAGGCATTTTCGCGGGCGAGACGCATGGCCGCACGCGCGTGCCCGCCTCGCTTGATCTCAGCATCGACGCGCCCAGCAGGATTTTCCTTCGTGGCCGGGGGCTGGATGCCGAGCTTGGCGGCTCACTGCGTCTGACAGGCACCACAGCCGATGTAATCCCGATTGGCCAGTTCGGACTGATCCGGGGACGGCTGGACCTTCTGGGCAACCGCTTCGTCCTGAACGAAGGCTTCGCCAGCCTGCAGGGCGATCTGGTGCCTTTCGTGCGACTGGCCGCTTCGACCGAACGGGAGGGTGTTGTCGCAAGTGTGGTGTTGCAGGGCCGCGCGGACGCGCCCGAGATCCTGTTCGAATCCTCGCCTGAATTGCCACAGGAGGAAGTGGTTTCGCTGCTGCTGTTCGGGCGCGGATTCGAGACGCTCTCGTTGTTCCAGGCGGCACAACTCGCCTCGTCGCTCGCAACACTTACAGGGCGCAGCGAAGGACTGATTGAACGCTTGCGGCGCAATGTTGGCCTCGATGACCTTGATGTGCGCACGGATGAGGATGGTGAAACCTCGCTTCGCCTTGGTCGGTATCTGACCGAGAATGTCTATACGGATGTCGAGTTGTCGCCGCAGGGTAAAAGCGAGCTGTCGATCAATATCGACTTGACATCGTCCGTAACCGCGCGTGGTCGGGTCGACAATCGGGGCCGCGCGAGTGTAGGTGTTTTCTTCGAACGCGATTACTGAGAGGCGGCGATGGCAGAGTTGCAGACACCAGACCTGACCGGCCAGGTTGTGTTGATCACAGGCGCAAGCCGCGGCATCGGGGCTGAAGCGGCGCGGGCTTTTGTAGCGGCAGGTGCGCAGGTTGGGATAGCCGCGCGCTCGGCCGAGGCGCTGAAGACGCTGGCAAAGGAGACAGGCGCGCTGCCCCTGACCTGCGATGTGGCGGATTTCAATGCGGTTGCGGCTGCTGTGTCGGAGATGCAGTCGCGCTTCGGCAGGCTCGATGTGCTGGTGAACAATGCCGGCGTGATCGAGCCGATTGCGCCACTGGCACAGGCGGACCCTGTGGCTTTTGGCGCGCTGATCGACATCAACCTTAAGGGCGTTTTCAACGGGATGCGCGCTGCACTGCCAGTGATGCAGGCCCAGGGCGCGGGTACGATCATCACTGTCGGGTCGGGTGCGGCGCATAACGCGCTCGAGGGTTGGGGCGCCTATTGCGCTTCGAAATCCGGAGCGCTGATGCTCACCCGAGTCGCCGATCTGGAGGCGCGCGGCCGCGGCGTGCGGGTGATGAGTCTCTCACCCGGAACCGTTGCCACCGAGATGCAGCGCACCATTCGCGACAGCGGGATCAACGCGGTAAGCCGGTTGGACTGGTCCTCGCATGTCCCGCCCGACTGGCCCGCCCGTGCTCTGGTCTGGATGTGCACGCCGGATGCGGATGACTGGGTCGGGCGCGAAGTGTCCTTGCGCGACGAAGCCATTCGAGCGCGGCTGGGCTTGGGCGCATGATCCGCGTCGCAGAGGAGGGCGGGGTCTGGACCCTGACCCTCGACCGTCCCGACAAGGCCAATTCGCTGACGGCTGCGATGCTGGAATCGCTTATCGAGGCCGTGGACCGGCTGCAGGCGGCAGAAGCGCGGGTGATGATCCTGACCGGCACAGGCCGCGTGTTCAGCGCGGGCGCCGATCTCGACGAGGCGCGCGCGGGGCTTGCAACCTCACCCCTATGGGAACAGCTTTCAGGGCGGATCGCAGCCCTGCCTTGTCTGAGCATCGCTGCGCTCAACGGCACACTGGCAGGTGGTGCCTTTGGCATGGCGCTCGCCTGTGATTTGCGGCTGGCAGTGCCGGGCGCGAAGTTCTTTTACCCCGTGATGAAACTGGGGTTCCTGCCGCAGCCTTCGGACCCGGCGCGGCTTGCAACGCTGACCGGCCCTGCCCGGGCGAAAATGATCCTGATGACAGGCGCGCGGGTGGAGGCCGACGAAGCGCTGGCCTGGGGGCTGGTTGACCGGATCTGTCCAGCGGAGGTCTTGCTGGGTGAGGCGCGCGCACTTGCAGGCGACGCGGCCGGGGCCAGCGCCGTGCATGTGGCCGCGATCAAAGGTCTCATCCGCTGAAATCAGCCTATACCCGGTCGGACAGAGCGAGTAGTCTCGCGTCATGATGCAGGTCTTGCGCCCCACCTTCGCGTTCTTGCTGGCCACGATCATCGGGCTGGGCAGCGTGACACATGCCTTGGCGCGGCATCAGGCGCAGGGAGCTGAGACGCTTGTCATCTGCACGGGCTACGGGCTTGTGCAAATCACCATCGATGCAGATGGCAACAAGGTCGAGCAGACCCTGCCATGCCCAGACTGCCTGCTGACCGGTCTGGCGCTCTTACCCGAAACCGGTGCGCTCGATGGGCAGATTGCTTTTGGCTTGCTGGTGCAGATCAGTGATGCGCCGCGTCTGCACTCCTTCGCGCGCGGGCTCTGGCCGCGCAGCCGCGCACCTCCGGTCCCTGTCTGATCCCGGATACCCGATACACATCAGACAAGGATTCCTGACATGACACGTTTTCTTCTTCCGGCAGCTTTTGCTGCCAGTTTCGCAATGCCTGCACTGGCCTGTGACGGCTTAGAGATCGTCGACCCCTATGCGCGCAGTTCGAGCATGATGGCCCAATCGGGCGCGGCCTTCATGGGACTGGTCAACATGGGTGAGACGGATTGCCGGATGATTGCCGCGCGCTCGGATGTGGCGCAGCGGGTCGAACTGCACACCCACATCGAGGATGACCAAGGGGTGATGCGCATGGTCGAGGTGGAAGGTGGATTCACTGTCCCGGCAGGGGGTGAATACAGCCTTGCGCGTGGCGGTGATCACATCATGTTCCTCGGCTTGACCCGACCGCTGGAACAAGGCGATGAATTCAGCGTCACGCTGGTCTTTGACGGCGCCGATGAGATCGAGATCATCGTGCCGGTTGATCTGGAGCGGATGCCCACGCACGGGCACTCGCACAGCCACTCGCATGAGCACAGCCATGACCATGACCACGGGCATTCGCATGACTGAGCTCTGACGAAACGGGGGCCGCTGGCGCGGCCCCCTGGTTACGAAAGGTATGTTGCATGATCAAACCACCGCGCATTCTCTTCGTCTGCCTCGGCAATATCTGTCGCTCGCCACTTGCGCATGGAGTTTTTCGAACGCAAGCCGCGCAGGCCGGGCTGGCGGTCGAGGTGGACAGCGCCGGGACGGGCGACTGGCATGCGGGCAATCTGCCCGACCAGCGCGCCCGGGACGTTGCGCAGGCGCGCGGCTATGACCTGTCAGACCTGCGCGCGCGTCAGGTGACGCGGGCCGATTTCGATCAGTTCGGTCTGATCCTCGCAATGGACCACAGCAATCTGCGTGACCTGCGCGCGCTCCATCCGGGGCGGGAAGGCGCCGAGTTGCGTCTGTTCCTGCATCCCGCGCGGGCTGATGTTCCGGACCCCTATTTTGACGGTCGTTTCGACCATGTCCTCGATCTGGTCGAGGCGGGCTGCAGCCGACTGGTGGATCAACTCATGACAAGGGGGCGTGGCTGACACCACGCCCCCTCTTTCGTCTTGTATGTATTTCGTTCAACTGCGACCGCAGGTGCGTTCTGCGGCCTCACCAAAAGCGCGGTAGCGCGCCCAGAACTCATTGTCGCGCTGGCTTCGCGACATGCGCACGTCCTGCGCAAGTTGCGGGTCCCGGAAGAAACGCGCGGCGCGGCGTTGTTCGCTGCGTGTAAGAGTCCGTTGCGCGACCGAGTCAACGCAGCGGCAGAGCGCGCGAGTTGCCTGCGGGCGGTCTGAACGGACGCAGGCGTTCTCGATCGGGCCTGCGCTGACGGCGGTCGGCACCAGCGGTGCTGCAAACAGGACAGTCGCTGTTGCCAGAAGAATGTGTCTCATGTGACCTCGATTGTTGCTGTCTCGTGCGCCAGATGTTGCCGGACTTTTCCCCGATCTTTGCTGCTCTGGCGCGCTATTGCCTCTATTCGCAACTGCAACATAGCAGAAAACCAGCCGTTTTTTCCACTCGTTTTAGATGCTGGTGCAAAATGTCTCACCCTTTGGCCGAGCACGATAGATATTGTGCGAAGGAACAAAGCCAGACACAACGATTAGCACCACTGCGCGCTGCATGATAAGAGCTTTCGTTTTGCCCCCGATCCCGAACCGCGGCGCGATGCGAATCGCTCAGCTGCGGTGTTGGATTTCAACGGCATTGATAAAGCAGTCCGACAGGATCGCGAATTGACCGTTGAGGCGATAAATGCGCACAGGGTCAAAAGCACTGTCATCAATCGCGGCGCCGAAGCGCCCGGTCGCGAGGTTGATCGACAGGCTAATCTGTTGGAAGTCTAGCAGGGTGGAATGCCGGGCATACTCGGCCTTGCAGACTGCTTTCTTGGCGCTCTGGATCAGCTTGGCAAAATTGCCGCGTTGTGAGGGGCCAAGCGAGGCAAGCCAACGCATCTCTTCCGTGGTGCAGCAGATTTGCCAGAGCGCGGGTTCGAGCGGGGTGGCGGGTTCGAGATTGATACCGAGTGCGACAATATCCGGGTCATCACTGACGACCGCGAGGCTGTCGCGCTCTGAATGTGTAATCGACCCGGTCAAACCGGGTGGCCAGACAGGCGCGAGGTCTGCGCCCTGGAGCACCGGGCGCCCGATATGGCCGAGCATGTCCATGGCTTTGCGCGCCGCCAGCCGACCGGCACCGAATTTTCGCGCGCGGGCCGCATCGACCTGTTCGAGCGCGAGCACCTCATCGCCCATCAGTGGGGGCATGGGTGCGCGTGGGTCCGCCCAAGCCATCGCGACCCGGCTCGAAAAGAGCGGTCGGGCAAAACTGTCGAAAGCGAATTTCTGCTGTGTCATGGTCGAATCAGTCCTTCACGGCGCAGTTGGGCGCCCTGGGCAGTGACTTTTGCCATGAGAAGGCGTTTGCGCTGCCCGCGTGTCCAGAGCGGTCATGATCGCATCCACGCTGCAAGACCCATGCTGCGCGCGGGGGCACTGCCTTCAATGTTTCGATCGTGATCTGACGCTCGGGGCCCGGGGTCATGTCCTGTCCTTCCAAAGCCGTGTAGCAAGGGCTCTGCTCATTCTGCCTCTACCTGTTATGCGACAGGATCACGGAAAAAATATGGCACAATGGGACCGTTTTTCGGCGTCTTTAGACGCGGACATGTGGGCCTGCAGCATCGGACTTGGCGCTGAAGCGAGATCACAGAGGGCCGCCAGTCGGCACGATCCGCGGCCCATGAAACACTCTCTTTAGGCTTGAAATTTCAACCTTAAAGTAATTGATTTTCATCTGGACATGCGTAACACTCATGCAAAGAATCGAAATATGGCGAGGTTGAGATGAAAGGCCACGAAAACCGCAGCCTTGAACGCGTCGGCCCCTTCGTCTGCTGGACCGATCTGGGTTTCGCCGATATGCACTTGGGGCGGGGCGCTCTCACGGCGGGATAATTCATGTCACTTGCACTGGTTCTCGAGCAACTGCTCAATGGCGTGCAATTCGGGCTGATGCTGTTCCTGATGTCGGCGGGTCTGACACTTGTTTTCGGCGTCATGGGGCTCATCAACCTCGCGCATGGGTCACTTTACATGATTGGGGCGTTTCTCTGCGCGGCTGTCGCAGGGGCCACCGGAAATTTCTGGCTGGGGCTTGTGGGCGGGCTGACAGCGGCTGCCGCTGCCGGAGCGGTGATCGAGATGGCGGTGATCCGAAGGCTTTACGCGCGCGACCACCTCGATCAGGTGCTCGCGACATTCGCCCTGATCCTGATCCTGTCCGAGGCGATGCGACTGATCTTCGGCCCCTTCCCGCTCTATCTGAATGTGCCATCTGCCCTGCGCGGCACAGTCAATCTGGGCATTGTCGATTACTCGCTCTACCGCCTCGCGCTGATCGGTTTTGGGGTTGCCGTCGCGCTGGGCCTGTGGGCGCTGATTGCCAAGACACGGCTGGGCATCCGCATCCGCGCAGGCGAATCCGACCGCGAGATGATCGCCGCGCTGGGGGTCAATATCCGGGCACTCTACACGATCGTCTTTGCCCTTGGCGCAGCTCTGGCAGGGCTCGCTGGCGCGCTGGTAGGGGCTATCCAGTCGGTGCAGGTGGGGATGGGCGAACCCGTTTTGATCCTCGCTTTCGTGGTTATTGTCATCGGCGGAATCGGGTCGGTCAAGGGGGCGATGGTCGGTGCGCTTCTGGTTGGCGTTATCGACACCATGGGACGTTTTCTGCTGCCACGGTTTTTCGCAAGCTTTCTCGACACGGCGCAGGCGACTGGCATCGGTGCAGCGCTGGCCTCTATGCTGATCTATCTGCTGATGGCGCTTGTCCTCATTTTCCGGCCCAAAGGACTGTTTTCCGCCCATGGATAGCACGCGCAAGGAATGGCTGCTCAATGCCCTGATCGCGGTCGCGCTCTTTGTCGTTCCGCTCTGGGCGCTGATGGCGAATGAGCCCTTCATCATCACACTGGCCACCCGCATCGCAATCCTCGCCATTGCTGCAGTGGGGCTGAATATCGCGCTGGGCCTTGGCGGGATGGTGAGTTTCGGCCATGCGCTTTATCTGGGGCTCGGCGGCTATGTCGCAGGTATCGCCGCGCATCATGCCTTCAATGGAACACCGATTTTCGCCGGGATCCCGGGCACAAACCAGATGCTGATCATCTGGGCGATCGCGATGGTGCTCTCGGGTGCGCTCGCCGCTGTGGTCGGGGCGCTCAGCCTGCGCACTTCGGGCATTTTCTTTATCATGATCACGCTGGCCTTTGCGCAGATGGGGTTTTTCTTCACGCTTTCCTGGCCCGCGTATGGTGGCGAGGACGGGCTGCCGATCTTCGTGCGCAACCAGTTTCCGGGGATGAACACCGCCCGTCCGTGGGATCTGTTCCTGATCGCCTATGGCGTGCTGATCTTCTCGCTGGCGGTCTTCGCGCTTTTGCGCGCGGCGCGCTTCGGCGCGGCGCTGATGGCCATCCGGCAGAACCCTGACCGCGCCGCGGCCATCGGCATCTCGCCTTTCGGCATCAAGCTGGTGGGTTTCATCCTCTCGGGCATGATCACCGGGCTCGCGGGCGCTATGATGGCCGACCTCACGCGTTTCGTCAGCCCCGCCATGATGGCCTGGACCATGTCGGGCGAGTTGATCGTGATCATCATCCTCGGGGGTGTGGGGCGGCTGTTTGGCCCGGTTGTCGGGGCCGCGCTGCTGGTCGGTTTCGAGGTGTTCTTCGGTGGGCTCACGGAGCACTGGAAGCTCTGGCTGGGCCTGGTACTACTGGGCGTGGTGCTCTTCGCCCGCGGCGGGTTGATCGGGCTGATCGCCGGGAGGGCGCAACATGGCTGACCCTGTGCTGGAGTTGCGCGGGCTTTCAAAGTCTTTCGGTGCTCTCAAAGCTACGGATAATGTCTCGCTGACGCTGATGCCGGGTGAGATTCACGCCTTGATCGGCCCTAATGGGGCAGGCAAAACAACGCTGATGGGTCAGATCTCGGGCAAGATTGTACCCGATGCGGGCGAGGTCTGGCTTTCGGGGCAGAATATCACTGCGTTTTCCGTCGCGCAGCGGGCGAAGCTGGGGCTGGGGCGCAGCTTTCAGGTCTCCTCGCTGATCCCGGAGTATTCGGCACAGCGCAATGTGATGCTGGCGCTGCAGGCGCAGCAGGGGCACAGTTACCGGTTTATCAAACCGGTAATGCGTGACAGCGGGTTGCGCGATGCAGCGCGCGCCATCCTGGCCCGGGTCGGACTCGATGCCCGCGCCTCGGTCGAGTCCGCTGTGCTCAGCCATGGTGAGCGTCGTTTGCTGGAAATTGCGGTCGCCCTTGCGCTGAAACCCAAGTGCTTCCTTCTTGACGAACCCATGGCCGGGCTTGGCGCGGAAGGCACAGCGCGGTTGGTGAGTTTCCTGCACAGCCTCAAGGAGGAGGCTCCGATCCTGCTGGTCGAGCATGATATGGATGCCGTATTCCGGCTCGCTGACCGCATCTCGGTGCTGGTCTATGGCCGGATCATCGCCACGGGCTCGGTCGCTGACATCCGTGGCAATGCCGAGGTCCGCGCGGTCTATCTGGGCGAGGAGTCCCCGGCATGAGCGCGCTCCTGGAACTCGAGGACCTGCAGGTCTTCTACGGTGCCTCGCAGGCGCTGTTCGGAGTCAGCCTGCATGTTTCCGAAGGTGAGGCCGTGGCGCTGATGGGGCGCAATGGGATGGGCAAATCTACCACCATCGCCACGGCCTGCCGCATGTTGCCCCTGCGCGCTGGCAAGGTGCGCTTCGCCGGGCAGGATATCAGCTCATGGCCCTCCTTTCGCGCGGCGCGGCTCGGGCTGGGGCTGGTCCCCGAGGGTCGGCGCTGCTTTCCGAACCTGACGGTCCGGGAAAACCTGATCGCTGCCGCGCGCCCTGGATACTGGGATATGGCACGCGTGCACGCGCTCCTGCCGCGACTGGAAGAGCGGGAAAATCAGCTCGCTGCCACGCTCTCGGGGGGTGAGCAGCAGATGCTCGCCATCGGGCGCGCCCTGATGACGAACCCGCGCCTGCTGTTGCTCGATGAGGCGACCGAGGGGCTTGCCCCGGTCATCCGACGCGAGATCTGGGCTGCGATCACGAAGCTCAAAGCCGAGGGGCTCTCGATCCTTCTTGTGGACAAGACCCTCTCCGAAATCCTGCCCTTCGCGGATCGTTGCGTCATCCTCGAGCGCGGCGCGGTTGCCTGGCAAGGCGCCCCAACCGAGTTCACGCGCGAGGTCGAGGACGCCTATCTCAGCGTCTGACAGTTTCATCTTGCCCGGAAATACGCTCTGGGTTTCTCAAGGGGAAGCCACCCCCTCAAGCCCCCTCACAGAATGCGCGCCCGCTGCACCGCCAGAATCCCCGCCATGATCACCAACACGCCAAGCACGTCGAAAACCCCCAGCGCCTCGCCCAACAGCACCGCCGCCACCGCGACCCCGAAGAACGGGTTGAGGAAGTGGAAACTCGCCGCCCGCACCGCTCCAATCCGACCCACCAGCGCAAACCAGACCCAGGTTGCCGCCAGCCCCGGCACCAGCACTGTATAGCTGAAGGCCGCTGCCAGCCGCCATGTCCAGTTGACCTCGGGCACTTCCAGCGCCATCGCCGGGACAATCAGCACCAGTGAGCCGACCAGCATCTGCATCCCCACGATCATCAGCAGGTTTCCACCGGCTCCCGAGGCCCCTCGAACGGCCATGGTCGCGACGGTCAGCGAGACCACGCCCAGCACGCAGAGCACTACACCAAACAGATCCACTCCGCCGCCCAGCCGCGCGCCCATGATCAGCGAGACGCCGACAAACCCGGCAATCAGCCCGACCAGCGCCAGCGGGCGCATGCGTTCGCGCAGGAACAGCCAACCCGCCAGCGCGACCAGAAGCGGCATGGTCGAGGCGATGATCGCCGCCAGCGAAGCCTCGACCGTCTGCATGGCGACAAAATTCAGCCCCAGATAGAGCGCGTTCTGTGAGATGCCGAAGATCACCACTGCCCGCCACTGGCCGCGCGTCAGATGCCAACTCTGCCCCAGTGCCTTTGCAATCGCGATACCGATCAGCCCCGAGATCAGAAATCGCAGGCTGAGCGCATAAAGCGGCGGCGCGTCCATCACGATCATCCGCGCCGAGGTGAAGGCTGAGGACCACATCAGCGCAAAGGCCAGCCCCATCACCAGCGCGCGCCAGTCCATCCCGTCCATCAGGCGTGCCATGGCTGCGCCTCCACCCGACCCGGGCCGCGCCAGAAGCGCAGCATCAGCAGAAGCGCCGCCACGGACAGCCCGACCACCAGCCCGGCCCAGACCCCCTCGCCGCCATAATCGAGCCGGATCCCCAGCACATAGCTCGTCGGCAGCCCGACGCACCAGTAGCTGAAGGCGGCAATCAGCATCGGTCCGCGCGTGTCCTGCACCCCGCGCAAGAGCCCCATCGCCATCACCTGTGCCCCGTCCGCAAGCTGGAACAGCGCCGCTACGATTAGGAACGAGGCCCCGATGGCGATAATCTGCGCGCGCGCGGGTTCATCCGGCGACAGGAACAGGCCGACGAGGAACGGCCCCATCGTGAAATAGACAACCATTGTCAGCAGCGCGAAGAGGATCGAGACACTTACCGAGGTCATCGCCCCTGCCCGCAGCGCATCCTGATCACGTTGCCCGCGCGCGCGCCCGACCAGAACCGTTGCCGCGTTCGAAAAGCCCAGATGCACCATGAAGAGCATCGCCGTGATCTCGACCGCGATGCCATGGGCGGCAAGTTCATGCGTGCCGATCCAGCCGACCATTATGGCAGTGGCCGAAAACAGCCCCGATTCGGCCACCAGCGCGACACCAATCGGCCAGCCAAGCCGCCAGACCTGCCCCATGGCCTGCCAGTCAGGCCGCCAGAAGCGCTGGAAGAGCGCGTAGCGCCGCAGCGCCTCCACCCCGGCGCAATAGACCGCGAGCACGGCTGCCGTCGCAAGGCTGACCAGGATAGTGGCAATCGCGGCCCCGCGCACACCCATTTCCGGCACGCCGAGATTGCCGAAGATGAACACCCAATTCAGCGCGATATTCAGGAACACCGCCCCGACCGTGACCCAAAGCGCCACCTGCGGGCGGCCAAGTGCGGCCAGATAGTTCTTCAGGACCATCACGATCAGCGCGGGCACCATCGAGAAACCCAGAAGCCGCATATAGGCCTCGCCCAGCGGCACGACCTCTTCTGGCTGGCTCAGGAGTGTCAGCAGCGCGCCCGAGAACCAGAACAGCGGCAGCACCGTCAGCCCGAAGCCAATCGACAGCCAGAGGCCCATGCGTGTCGCGCGCCGCACTTCGGTGTGATCATCCGAGGCCGCCGCCGTCGCGACCATCGGCATGACGGCATTGGCAAAACCAGTGCCGAAGGTGAAGACGGCGAAGAACAGCGCCGCCCCGATGACGCCTGCAGCCAGATCCGCGACGCCATACCAGCCGAGCATGATCGTGTCCGTCACGGCCAGCATGAATTGTGCCAGGTGACTGCCGGCCAGCGGCAGCCCAAGCGCAAGCACCATGCGTAGATTGGCCCTGAACTGTGTGAATAACGCGCGCATGATGCCCGGTTAGCCCGAGGCTGTTGGCGCGGCAAGATGGCTCAGGCCATTTTTAACATGTTCAGCGCCAAAAGCATGATCAGCAACCCGGCCAACCCCTCGATAAAAGGAATCACCATGCGTGCGCGGTCCAGTTGTGACAGGCGCGAAACCGCGCCTTCGCGGGCCATCACGGCGGTTGCGGCCACTGCCATCGTGACAGATGCAGTGCCCAGCGCCATCACGATGACTGCCACAATGCCCTGCCAGATCAGGCCCATGCGCCATGTCAGGATCAGCACAAACAGCGCACCGGTGCAGGGGCGGATGGCAATCGCGCCGATCAGCATCAGCGTGTCGCGCCAACCGCTGAGCGCGCGGACCTCATGCAGTTCCGGCCCGTGCCGGTGGCCGCAATCGGGACACGTTCGGCCCGCACCTGCTGTCGCGAGCGCTGGCGGCGCGAGGCTTTGCGCGATCACGCGCCGGAGTGCGCGGCTCATCAGCCAGAGGCCGATCAGTGCAATCGCGATCAGGCTTGCGCGTTCCAGCCAGACATCTCCTGTCAGTTGCAGCGCTTCGCGCGAGGCATCGAAGACCAGCACCCCGGCATAGACCAGCGCGATGGCACTGAGTCCCTGCGCAAGTGAGGCCGCAAGCCCGACGCCGACCAGCCGCCCTACCGGAACATCTACCCCGGCGCCATAGGCCCCGATCAGGAATTTACCATGCCCCGGCCCCACAGCATGAACAAACCCATAGGCGAAACAAAGCCCCCAGAAGGCTGCGAGCGCGCCGGGCTGGCCAGCGCGCAAGGCGCGCAGACCTTGCGCCATCTGGGTCTGAAAGCCGCGCTGCGCCTCCATCGCCCAGGCCGTGACCTGTGCCATGCCGCCCGAAAGCCAGAGCGCCCCCAGCGCGCCCACCACCAGCAAAGCCAGCAGAGTCAGGGCGCGGCGCATGTCAGCCTCACTTCATCCGAGAACAGCGCGCCCACGGCCGGGAAATCGGCCTCGATATCCATGCCGGCGCCCAGCAGTTCGTCAAGCGCCGCTTCCAGTGTCTCAGTAGCGGCCTCCCAGTCGGGCTCGAAAACACGGGCGACGCAATCGCTCCGACCCTCGATCCGCGGCTGACCTACCAAGGTGTAGCTGGTGTAATATGTCGGATCATAGACCGCGATGATCCATTCCTGCGTGGGGTCGGGCAGATCGAGGAAATGGCGCAGATGGCGCGAGCGCAATTGCCCGTCGTAATAATCCGAACTCCATTCGACCGGGCCAGTCAGTGCGAGGGGTTCGCCGCCTTGGGTGACATGGGTGTCGCCGTGATAATCCTCGATCCAGTTCATATCGAACCCGTGCAGAATCTCCTGCTCCTCCTCGGTCACGGTGCCGGTGAAATCCGGATCTAGCCCCATATCCGAGACCAGCAGCATAGAGAAGAACTCGTCATAGACCCAGGCGATCTCGACGCCTTTGGGCTGTCCGTTGTCATCGAAAACAACCGTGATTTCTGCATCGACAAAGATATGCGGATGCGCCCGTAAAGGCGCGGCCAGCAGCATCAGCACAGAAAAGGCAATTACCCAGCGCACGGACTGTCCCGATCCAGTTTGCGCGCACAGATCTAACGCGCCCGTCTGCCCGGCTCAAGTCACGGGACGGTGCGGCCCTGCGCGTCGGCGCGCTCTCGCTCAACCCCGCGCTTCAACAGGTATGGGGTGCACGCTTCAGAAATCCAGCCCCAGATCCAGCACCGGTGCCGAATGGGTGAGCGCGCCGACCGAGATGAAATCCACCCCGGTCCGCGCCACCTCGGCGATGCGCTGGAGGCGCATATTGCCCGACGCCTCGGTCACCAGCCTACCGTCCACGCGGGCGACGGCCTCAGCGAGCATCTCGGTTGGCATGTTGTCCAGCAGCACCACATCGGCCCCGCCGACCTCCAGCACCTCATCCAATTGCGCTAGGGTATCGATCTCGATCTCGATGCGACGCATGTGGCTGGCATGTGCCCGCGCGGCTTTGAGCACTGCGGCAATCCCGCCCGCCGCCGCGATGTGATTGTCCTTGATCAGGATCGCATCCGACAGCCCGTAGCGATGCGCGGCACCCCCGCCATGCAGCACGGCCTCTTTCTCGACCAACCGCAGCCCGGGTGTGGTCTTGCGCGTGCAGGTGATGCGGGCCTTTGTCCCTTCGGTCTCGCGCACGAAAGCTGCCGTCAGCGTGGCAATGCCAGAGAGCCTACCCGCAAAATTCAGCGCCACCCGTTCGCCCGAGAGGATCGACGCTGCCGCCCCTTCGATCCGCATCAACGTCTCGCCCGCGCTCACGCGGCTGCCATCGAGGCGCAGGGTTTCGATCTGCAGCGCCGAGTCCACCAGCCCGAAGGCCATGGCCGCAAGTTGCATGCCCGAGACCACGCCACCCGCCCGCGCATTCAGCCGCGCGCTGTAGCGCAGACCATCGGGGATGACCGCTCGCGTGGTCACATCGCCTGAAGGCCCCAGATCCTCGATCAAGGCGGCGCGCACAAGGGGTTCAAGCAAGAGCGGGGGAAGCGGGGTCATGGCACCTCGGCAAGGACATCGGACAGACGGATGAAACTACGCTGCGCCTGTGCGGGATCGGTTCGCGGGTAATCGTCGCGCCAATGCGCGCCCCGGCTCTCGCGCCGTGCATAAGCGGCGCTGGCAATCAGCAGCGCGGTCGCACACATATTTCGGAAATCGAGGCTGTCGCGGCAGGCCGCCTCCAGCGCGCGGATGAGAGTGATCGCCTGCGCAAGCCCTGCCCCGGTCCGCCGCACTCCGACAAGCCGGGTCATCAATTCGCGCAATTGCGCGATGGCCATGGGGTCGGGCGCGACCCCGCCTGTCGCTCCTTCAAGCGTGACCTGCGGCAGCTCCACAGGCGCAGGGGCCAGCTCGCCGCCCATATCTTCGGCAGCGCGGCGCGCAAAGACCAGCGCTTCAAGCACGCCGTTCGAGGCCAGCCGGTTCGCGCCATGAAGGCCCGTCGAGGCCGCCTCGCCGCAGACCCAGAGCCCCGGCAAGGAGGCCCGACCCTGCGCATCGGTCGCCACCCCACCCATATGATAATGCGCTGCCGCCGCGACAGGAATGGGCTGGCGCGCAGGGTCGATCCCGGCACGCTGGCAGGCTTCGGACACGGCCGGATATAGCGTGTGGATCGTCTCGCCCAGCGCCCGGCGCGTATCGAGCATCGGGCGCTTGCCGGCGATGGTCTGCCCGAAAACCGCGCGCGCCACCACGTCACGCGGGGCCAGCTCGGCCATCGGATGCTCGGCCTCCATGAAGAAGGCGCCATCCGAATTGATCAGCCGCGCACCTTCACCGCGCAGTGCCTCGGACGCAAGCGGCGCGGGGTCGAGGCCTACATCCATCGCAGTGGGGTGGAACTGCACGAATTCCATATCAGCCATCAGGGCACCCGCCCGCGCGGCCATGCCCATCACCTGCCCGCGGATGCGCGGCGGGTTGGTGGTTAGGGCAAACAGTCCGCCCGATCCGCCGCCGGCCAGCAAAACGGCAGGCGCGCGCAAATCAACGGGCTGCGAGAGCGCGCCCGCACTGAGGCGCGCAAGACGCAGCCCGACAACGCGCCCGCCTTCGACCAGCAACTCCTGCGCGACAACGCCTTCCAGCACCTGAATCGACGGTGTGGCGCGGACGCGGGCAATCAGCGTCTCCATGATCACGCGCCCGGCTTGATCGCCTTTGACCCGCACCACGCGCGGCATCGCATGGGCGGCTTCGTGGTTGAGAAGGAACAGCCCTTCGGCATCGCGATCAAAGGGCGCGCCGCGCTGAGCCAGATCATGGATATGCGCGGGTGCGGCATCCGTTACAAGGGCCGCGATCTGCGCGTCGACAATGCCCGCCCCGGCATTGCGGGTGTCGCGGGCATGGTCTTCGGGGCTGTCGATCTCGGCCATCGCAGCGGCCACGCCGCCCTGCGCCCAGGCCGAGGATGCGCCCTCGCCCAGTGTCTCGGGCGAGATGACCAGCACCGGGCGTGGGGCGAGCAAAAGCGCGGCATAGAGCCCGCCGAGCCCGGCGCCCACGATCACCACCCGGCCCGTGCGCTCCATCCGCTCAGGCGCTCGCGGCGGAGAGGTCGATCATCCGCTGCACCGCCAGCCGTGCCTTGTCAGCCACCTCGGGCGCAACCTCGATCTGCGTTGTCATGGTATGCAGTGACCAGAGCACTTTTTCGAGGGTGATCTTCTTCATGAAGGGGCACATGTTACACGGGCCGATGAACTCCACCTCGGGGTGCGCATCCGAGATATTCGAGGCCATGGAGCATTCGGTCACCAGCATCGCCCGCGCGGGCCGCTCGCGGCTGACATAGTCGAGAATGCCCGAGGTCGAACCCGAGTAATCTGCCTCTGCCACCACTTCGGGCGGGCATTCAGGATGGGCGATGATGCGGGTGTCGGGGTTCCAGTCGCGGAAGTCGCGGATGTCCTGCGCAGTGTATTGCTCGTGTACGATGCAGGAGCCCTCCCACCAGACGATGCGCTTTTCGGGCACTTGGGCGGCCACATTCTGCGCCAGATACTGATCGGGCGTCATGATGATCGTCTCGGCATCCAGCGCGCGGATGATCTGGACCGCGTTGGAGGACGTGCAGCAGATATCAGACGCGGCCTTCACTTCGGCGGTGGTGTTGACGTAACTCACCACCGGCGCGCCGGGATATTTCGCGCGCATCTGGGCCACGCCTTTGGCGGTGATGCTGTCGGCCAGCGAGCAGCCGGCCTCCATATCGGGCATCAGCACGATTTTCGAAGGATTCAGGATTTTCGAGGTCTCGGCCATGAAATGCACACCGCATTGCACGATCACATCGGCCTCGGTTCGTGTGGCCTCGATTGCGAGTTGCAGGCTGTCGCCCACGACGTCGGCAATGCCGTGGAAGATCTCGGGCGTCATATAGTTATGCGCGAGGATCGCGGCTTTGCGTTCCTTCTTCAGTGCATTGATCGCCGCGACATAAGGCGCATGAATCGCCCAGTCGGCAGGTGAGACGACGCGCGCCATGCGGGCATATTCGGCCTGCATGCTGGCGGCCAGCGCAGGATTCGGTGCCAGATCATAGACCGTTTTCAGGTCTTCGCGGATGGTGGGCATGTCGAGCATGGCAACTCTCCCTTCTCTCCAGCGCCCTAGTGTAGGCGGGGTGTGCATATGGGGGTCAGGGGCGGAAGATCAAGGGAAAAGGTGCGCCATGACGGGGGCGTCATGTGCGCGCAGCGTGTCGCTTTGGACCCGAGAGCGCCGCAAACTGGCCAGAGAGCAACCCCGGCCCGCGATACGAAACGAAAGCAGGCCTGCCACGTGGCGGGTGGATCAGGAGTGGCGGATCATGGCGGATGCAGCAACAGATATGGGCCAGCCCACTGGCGGGCGGCGGTCGCGGGGTGCAGGGGGCGGTGCGGCACGCCGTGCGGCGCGAACCGCAGTCAGCATCGAGACCGCGCGCTATATCGAGCGCAATATCCCCAATCTGGAGGTGCTGAACGAAGAGGCGCTCCAGATCATCGAGACCAATGCCGAAACGGTGCTGGCCGAGATCGGGGTGAATTTCGTTGATAACCCACAGGCGCTGGAACGCTGGCGTGAGGCGGGGGCGAAAGTAACGGGCGAGCGCGTGCGCATCCCGCGCGGTTTGGCGCGGCAGCTTTGTGCCACGGCCCCGGCACGTTTCACCCAGCATGCGCGCAACCCCGAGCGCAATGTCGAGATCGGCGGGCGCAATCTTGTGCTGGCCCCGGTCTATGGCCCGCCCTTCGTGCGCGATGCGGCTGGTGGACGGCGCTATGCTACGATGGAGGATTTCCGCAAATTCGTGAAGCTCGGCTACATGTCGAAATGGCTGCACCATTCCGGCGGCACAGTCTGCGAGCCGACCGACATTGCGGTGAACAAGCGCCATCTCGATATGCTGCAAGCGCATATGCTCTATTCCGACAAGCCTTTTATGGGCTCTGTCACCGAGCCTGAGCGCGCAGCGGATTCGGTCGAGATGGCGAAGCTTCTCTTCGGGGCCGAGTTCGTCGACCAGAACACGGTCATGACGTCGCTCATCAACATTAACTCGCCGCTGACATTCGATTCGGTGATGATGGGCGCGCTTGAAATCTATGCCAAGGCGGGTCAGGCCTGTATCGTCTCTCCCTTCATTGTCGGCGGTGCGATGGCACCGACCACGGTCGCAGGCACACTGACACAGGTCCTGGCCGAGGTTATGGCGGGTGTGGCCTACAGCCAGCTTGTCCGGCCCGGCGCCCCGGTGATCTTCGGCGCATTCGTGACCTCGATCGACATGAATTCGGGCGCGCCGACTTTCGGCACGCCGGAAGCGGCGCTGATTACCTATGGCGCGGGGCAACTCGCACGGCGGCTGGGGTTGCCCTATCGCTCGGGTGGGGCTTTCAACGGCTCCAAGCTGCCCGATGCGCAGGCGGCTTATGAGACTGCGAATAGCCTCAACATGGCGCTGCTGGCCGGCGTGAACTTCATGCTGCATTCCTGCGGCTGGCTCGAGGGCGGGCTGGTCGCCAGTGTCGAGAAATTCGTGATGGATGCCGACCAGCTCGGCGCGTTGCATCAACTGGCCAAGGGCGTGGACATGTCGGAGAATGGGCAGGCGATGGATGCGATCCGCGAAGTTGGCCCCGGCGGGCATTATCTCGGCTGTGCCCATACGCAGGCAAATTTCAAGGATGCCTTCTGGCGGTCGGAACTGCTGGATTACAAACCTTTTGAGACCTGGGAGGATGAGGGCGGACGGGATACGCAAGCGCTGGCGAGCGCGCGTGTCGAAAAGCTCCTGAGCAACTATCAGCAACCGGCGCTCGACCCTTCGATTTCAGAGGCGATTCAGGCCTATATCGACCAGCGCAAGGCTTCTGAACCCGACGCCTTCGGGTAAACGATCTCGACAACCACCCCGCGCAGAGGGTGCGGGTGGGGCACGCTCTGCGCGGGGCGGCCTTCAAGACACAGGGGTCTAGCACTACTCTGCCGCCTCGGGCCGTGCCTTGCTGATGAGTGCCGGGAAGTCGTCAGGTGTGATCGTCTCGCGCTCCAGCAGCAGCGCCGTGCCTGCGTCCAGATCGTTACGACGTGCGGCCAGTAATTTCTTGGCGCGCTGATAGGCGCGGTCGATCAGGTCGCGCACGGCCAGATCGACCTCGCGCGCGGTCTCTTCCGAATGGTCGCGCGGTGTTACTGCGAAACGGTCCTCTCCCAGAAACCCGCCGCGATCCTGCTCTAGTACGGCTTGCCCCAAAGCCGGATGCATCCCGAAGCGCGTGACCACCTGTCGCGCGATATCGGTGACGCGCGCAAGATCATCCGCCGCCCCGGTCGAGATCTCGTTCAGGACCAGTTCCTCGGC
>SLJW01000093.1 GCA_007134865.1 Paracoccaceae bacterium
CGGGTGGGTGGGCACGGCCCGAGGGCGCATGGCAGATCTGCCGAAGGGATCGGGCGAGAACCAGATTACACCAACGCCGGAACTCTCGCGCTATACCCAGCGTTGCGGCACAACCGAATAGCCGAGATAAAGCGGGTGGCGCGGGTGCCCGGCCTTGCTCAGCCCCAGATGCCAGAGTTCCACCCCCTGCGCGCGCAACAGCCGCTCAACCGTCGGGCCGCGTTCCAGATGCGCCCCATGCGTGCCCCAGGCGCAGATGATGCGGTCCGCCCAAGGCGCGCTCTCGGCAATCGCCTTGTCATTGAGCGGCCCGACCGGGTCCGCGGCCGCGCGCATCGCGCGGGGATCGGTCGCGCGCCAGGCGAAAATATTGCACACCCGAAACGCACCATAGCCCAGCGCCCGCGCGCGTCTCTCGCAGCGCTCGACGGTCGGGTCATTCTGCACCTCGGTCGCGGTCGAGGGGTTCAGCATCACGAAAAGCACGCGGCCCTGATCCGGTGCCCATTCGCGCGTCAGCAAGTAGCGGTAGCGTTCGCAATCCGAATAGACCGCAACCGAAGGCGCATCGCCCTTCACATGGCTGCGGGTGATGACCTCAGCACCCGGTTTCATGGTTGGTTGAACACACGGGAGGGGTACAACTCGCCCGCCTTGTAGCGGCCCACGGCCACGGCGCGGCCCTCAAGACTTGCCCAAGCCTCTTCGCCATAATCCACATCCGAGGCCAGCACCATGCCCGGATTGCCATTGCGCAGCCGCGCCGCGCCTTCGGGCGTTGCGGGGAGTTCGGGCAGATCGGCAAGCCCGGCCTCCAGCGGGTGCAGATGGGCATCGAGTTCCGGCGTCTGCGCCAGCGCGTCGATCTGCTCCATGCTGAGCCCGTCCGACGCCTCGAATGGTCCCGACCAGAGACGGCGCAGCCAGGTCACATGACCGTGGCAGCCGAGCCCCGCACCCAGATCGCGGGCAATCGCGCGCACATAGCCGCCCTTGCCGCAGACCATCTCCAGTTCGACATGATCCGCATCAGGCCGCGCCACCATCTCCAGCCGCTCGACCCAGAGCGGGCGGGCGGCAAGCTCCATCTCCTCGCCCGCGCGGGCGATGTCATAGGCGCGCTCGCCCTCGACCTTGACGGCGGAAAATTGCGGCGGCACCTGCATGATCTCGCCACGAAACCCCCCGAGCGCGCGCTCGATCTCTTCATCCGTGGGCCGTGTGTCGCTCTCGGCGATGACCGCGCCCTCGGCATCATCCGTCGTCGTCGCCTGCCCCAGCCGAACCATGAAGCGGTAACATTTGAGCGCGTCGGTGATGTAGGGCACCGTCTTGGTGGCCTCACCCAGCGCCACGGCCAGCACCCCGGTCGCGGCTGGATCGAGCGTGCCGGCATGGCCCGCCTTCTGCGCCTGCAATGCCCAGCGCACCTTGTTCACCACGGCTGTCGATGTCACCCCTTCAGGCTTGTCGACCACCAGCCAGCCCGAGATCGGGCGCCCCTTGCGCTTGCGTGCCATGGCTCTCCTCGTCTTGCGATGGCGGGCGTCCTATTGCGTGGCAGGCTCCGCGTCAACGACCTTGCCGATGATCGGCCCCAGCAGCGTGCCCCAATCCGAGCGGCGCAGTTCGGGCGCGTGCAGGCGCGAGACATTGCCGTCCAGGTACAGCGCCTGCGGCAGGCCCAGATGGTCGCGGAAGAACCGCGCAAATTCAAAGAAGTTCACCGGCGTGTTCGCAATGACGAAAACCGCGCGTTGGCCATCCGCCGAAACCCCGACACCATTGCGGATCAGCCGCGAGTCCGAGCCTTCGATGAAGCGCGGGTGATAGGCACCATCGATCACCAGCATCGGGCCGCTCTGCGCGGCATGGATGCATTCGGGCGGGGCCTTGGCAAAGGCGCGGCTCTCGATCAGCGTGAAGCGGCCCTCCTCGATGCAGAAGACACCATTGGGCAACATCCCGAAATTGCCCGGCCCTTCCGAGGTGACAATGCGCGAGACCTCTTCGCCATCCTCGATATAGAGCCCCACCGGGCTGCGGTCGGGGTGGTACATGCTGGCATTCATGGCGAAGGCCAGCCGCTTGCTTTCGGCGGCGAGGGCTGCGTCGATACTGCGGAACGAGCCATAGACCTGCTGGTCAGCGCCGTAGAGAAACAGCCGCAGATCATCGCTGACCCTGGCCTCACAGGCGGTGAAACTCTGGCCCTGATACTCGCTGCGCAGACAATCCGCCGCGGCAGTGCCTGCAAGCAGCCATGCGGCCAGCGCCGCAACATATGCACTAGCGCTGCGCTTCATCCTCATCCGACCCGCTCGCGATATCGCGCTGTACACGCTCGTCTTGCAATAGCCTGCGGGTCTCGTCCATGCGGTCGAAACTCTCGTCGATCTGAAAGCGCAGATCGGGGGTATATTTCAGCGCCATGCCGCGCGCGACCAGATGGCGCAGCTCGGCCTTGTTGCGACGCAGGGCTGCCAATGCACCCTCCTGATCGCGCCCGCCCAGCGGCATGACGAAGGCCGTCGCCACCCGCAAATCGGGCGAGGCGCGGACCTCGCTGACCGTGATCGGAACGCGCGAAAGCTCCGGGTCATGCACATCCCCGCGCGCCAGAACCTCGGAGAGGTTGCGCCGGATCAGCTCGCCCACGCGAAGCTGGCGTTGGGAGGGCCCGCGGCCCGAGTCGAAGCGCGATTTTGCCATGTCAGGATACCTAGGGGATCGCGCCCCCGCACGCAACGAGGCTTTGCCATTTTCTGACTGCAGCGCTATGGATGCGCGCGATCATGCGCATGGGCGGTGGAACTAGGCAATCGATGGGGGCAGAAATGGTGCGGATGGCAGTGATGGGCGCATCGGGGCGCATGGGCCAGATGCTGATCCGGTTGATCGATGAGAGCACCGAGGCCACGCTGGCCGCTGCTGTCGAGCGCGAGGGGCATGAGTGGGCAGGCCGCGATCTGGGCGCGGCCATGGGTGGCCCGCCGCGCGGGCTGATTGTGACTTCAGACCGGGCCGAGGCGCTCGCCGCCTCGGATGTCGTGATCGACTTCACCACTCCCGCCGTCACTGTCGCACTCGCGCAGGAAGCCGCGAGTGCCGGTGTTGCCCATGTCATCGGCACCACCGGCTTCAGCGAGGACGACCTCGCCGCCATTGCGCGCGCCGCCGAAACGGGCCGGATCGTGCGCGCGGGCAATATGAGCCTTGGCGTGAACCTGTTGGTCACGTTGACGCGACAGGTCGCGGCAGCGCTGGGCACTGAATATGACATCGAAATCGTCGAGGCGCATCATCGGCACAAGGTTGATGCACCCTCTGGCACGGCGCTGATGCTGGGCGATGCCGCGGCCGAAGGTCGCGGCGTGGCTCTGGGCGATGTCGCTGATCGGGGCCGCGACGGTATCACGGGCGCGCGCGCGCCCGGGGCCATCGGCTTTCACGCCATTCGCGGCGGCGATTACGTTGGTGAGCATGACGTGATCTTTGCCGGTGAGGGCGAGCGGATCACGCTGCGCCATGTCGCCTCGGACCGCGCGCTCTTCGCGCGCGGCGCGCTACGCGCCGCGCTCTGGCTGCAGATACAGGGGCCGGGGGAATATTCCATGCTCAATGTGCTGGGTCTTGCGCGCTGACCAAGTAATTTGAAACCGATCTGCGGTCTTTTGCGTAACAACAGTGTCCGACACGAATGAACGAGGTGTAACATGCGCGGCCTGTTTGTTTTCGGTGCTGCAATGGTGATGGCAGCTACCCCCGCCCTTGCAGATTTCCAGCCGGTTCGCGAAGAAACGACCTTTCGGGCGCTGGTCGAGGGGCGCGAGTTGACGCGGCTTGGCATCCGGCTGCAGGTGCTGCCGCAAGGCCAAATCACAGGGCGCGGTTTCGGGATGCAGGTTGGCGGCGAATGGGAATGGCGCGACGGCTATTTCTGCCGCACACTGGAATTCGGCAGTTCGGGCGACCCTTACAACTGCCAGCTTGTGCTGCGTGACGGCAACACCCTCCGCTTCATTTCTGACCAAGGCCAGGGCGATCAGGCCGATCTGCGTCTGCGCTGAACCTGTCAACTGTTGACCCAAGCCCACCTCCGCCCGATGCTGCCGCATCTGGTGGGGGTATGATGTTCAGCGCGCAGGATCAGCGGATCAGTATTGATGGGGTCAAGGTCGCGTTCGATATCTTGGGCGACGGCCCACCCGTCCTGCTGCTGCATGGCTTTCCACAGACCCGTGCAATGTGGCGCCCCATCGCGGCAGATCTGGCGAACCGCTACACGGTCATCACACCCGATTTGCGCGGCTATGGCGCCTCGGACAAGCCCGGACAGGACAGGCCACAGGATTGCAGTGCCTATAGCTTCCGGGCCTTGGGGCAGGACCTGCTCGGCCTGATGGAGGCGCTTGGCCAACGAAATTTTCACCTCGCGGGTCATGATCGCGGCGCACGGGTGGCGCATCGCATGGCGCTTGATGCGCCCGAGCGGGTGCGTAGCCTGACCGTGATGGATATTGTGCCCACGCATCTGCTGCTCAGCGAATTGACCCACGAAGTCGCGAAGACCTATTACCACTGGTTCTTTCTCGCCCAGCCGCACCCCTTCCCCGAAACGCTGATCGGCGCGGACCCGGGTTATTTCTTCGAGTCCTGCCTGCTGGGCTGGGGTGGAGCCAGCCTCGACCATTTCGCCCCCGAGCTTTTGGCTGCCTATCGCGCGGCCTGGCGTCAGCCCGAGACGATTTTCGGCATGTGTCAGAATTACCGCGCTGCGATTGCCCATGACATGGCGCTCGATGCCGCCGACCTTGGCCGCAAACTCTCCTGTCCGGCGCTGGTGCTTTACGGGGCCGAGGGGGCCATGGCGAAGGCCTATGACGTGCCCGCCACATGGGCCGACCGGCTGGCGCAGATGCAGGCGCAGGCCATCCCCGGCGGGCATTTCTTCCCCGACACAGCGCCGCAAGCGACAGCCGAGGCATTGCGCGCGTTTATCGACGGGTTGTGACCCCTGCTAAGGCCACGCCGCATCTGGTGCAGAAACAGAATTGACCGAACGGTCGGCTTATGCAAATCTCCTTCTGGATCAGGGAGGAGATCCGACATGCACGCACCCAGCCCCGAGGGGCAATCATGACGCCGCAACAGATTGCCGAGGCGTCCGCCGCCGCCATGTGGAATGATGACAGTGCCAGCCAGCGGCTGGGCATGAAGCTGGACCGCATCGCGCCCGGTGAGGCGGTGCTGTCGATGACCATCACCGAGCAGATGACCAATGGCCATGGCATGTGCCATGGCGGCTATATCTTCACGCTGGCCGATTCGGCTTTTGCCTTTGCCTGCAACAGCTACAATCAGCGCGTCGTCGCCCAGCATTGCGCGGTCAGTTATCTCGAGCCGGTCGAGCGCGGCACGCGGCTGACGGCCCATGCCCGCGAAGTATCACGGCGCGGGCGCTCGGGCATCTATGACGTGCGCGTCACCAATGAAGCAGGCACCATTGTCGCTGAATTCCGGGGACATTCGCGTGTTATCCCCGGCACGCATCTGAGGGAGGAGTAACCATGGAAGACCTGTCCCCGAAACCAGGCGATCTGGAGCCGATCGAGACCGCCTCGCGCGATGAAATCGCGGCGCTGCAAGTGGAGCGGCTGAAATGGTCGCTGCGCCATGCCTATGAGGGTTCGCCCTTCTACCGCCAGCGCTTCGACGCGCATGGCGTGCACCCCGATGACCTGCACACGCTGGCCGACCTCGCCAAATTCCCCTTCACGGTCAAGTCCGACCTGCGTGACACCTACCCTTTCGGCATGTTCGCGGTCCCGCGTGAACAGTTGGTCCGCGTCCATGCTTCCTCCGGCACCACCGGCAAGCCCACAGTCGTCGGCTACACCCGGCGCGATATCGACACCTGGGCCGATCTCGTCGCCCGCTCTATCCGCGCGTCAGGTGGACGCGCTGGCGATATCGTGCATATCGCCTATGGCTATGGCCTGTTTACCGGCGGGCTTGGCGCGCATTACGGGGCCGAGCGGTTGGGCTGCACTGTCGTCCCGGTCTCGGGCGGGATGACCGAGCGGCAGGTGACGCTGATCGATGATTTCAAGCCGCGCATCATCATGGTGACACCCTCCTACATGCTCTCGATTCTCGACGGCTTTCAGCGCGCCGGGCTCGACCCGCGCGAAAGTTCGCTGGCGGTGGGCATCTTCGGCGCCGAGCCCTGGACCAATTCCATGCGACTCGAGATCGAGGAAGCCTTCGACATGCATGCGGTCGATATCTATGGCCTGTCAGAGGTGATGGGGCCGGGCGTCGCGAACGAGTGCGTCGAGACCAAGGACGGCCTGCACCTGTGGGAGGATCATTTCTACCCCGAGATTATCAACCCGGAGACCGGCGAAGTGCTGCCCGATGGCGAGATGGGGGAACTCGTTTTCACCACGCTCACCAAGGAAGGGCTGCCGATCATCCGCTACCGCACGCGTGACCTCACGCGGCTCTTGCCCGGCACGGCGCGCTCGATGCGCCGGATCGAGAAGATCACGGGCCGTTCGGATGACATGATCATCCTGCGCGGTGTGAACATCTTCCCGACCCAGATCGAAGAGCAGATCCTGAAATGCGAAGGCCTCGCACCGCATTTCCAGATCGAGCTTGTCCGCGAGGGGCGAATGGATGCGATGATCGTGCATACCGAAGCGGTTGAAGGCGCCGCCAGCCGTGAGGCCCGCGACGCCGAGGCCCGCGCACTGGTGCACCATATCAAGAGCACGCTCGGTGTGAGTGCTAAGACGATCGTGCACGAGCCCGGCGGGGCACCGCGCTCTGAGGGCAAGGCCAAGCGCGTGGTGGACAATCGCCCGAAAGAGGGCTGAGATGGCCCGCTCACGCGCGCATGATTTCGAGGACAAGCAACGCGCCATCCTGCGCAGCGCGGCGGCAGTCTTTGCCGAAGCGGGTATGGACCGCGCTTCGATGTCACAAATCGCGGCCCGCGCCGAGGTCTCGAAAGCTCTGCTCTACCATTACTATGCCAGCCGAGACGCGCTGATCTTCGACATCCTGCGCACCAATCTGGGCGAGTTGGAGGCCGCGATCCTTGCTGCGGATTCCCCAGAGGCTCCCCCGCGCGAGCGGTTGCGCCAGTTGGTTCATACGATCCTCGAGCAATACCGCGACGCCGATGACTATCACAAGCTCCAGCTCAACGGCACGCATTCCTTACCCGAGGCAGAGCGCGCAGAAATCCTCGCCATAGAGCGGCGTATCACACGTCATGTCGCAGGCATCCTGCGTGCGATCCGCCCCGATATCGACGCGAACCGCCCGCTGCTGATGCCGGTCACCATGTCGCTCTTCGGCATGGTGAACTGGGTCTACATGTGGTTCCGCGAAGGCGGGCCGATCACGCGCGAGGATTATGCCGATCTGGCGACCGATCTGCTCTTGGGCGGCATTGAAAGACTGAACTGAGCCATTGCGGAGCCAGTCTGACGGTCCGCCTCAATAACATGCATAACGCCCGCCGAGTCCCGGCGGGCGTTGTGAACGGCAGTCTCGCATGGTCAGGTGAGCGCGTTGCACCCGCCATCCAAGCAAAGCTTAGCGACGGATGCCCAGCTTGCCGATAAGGTCGCGGTAGCGGCCCTCATCCTTGCCGCGCAGATAGTCAAGCAGCTTGCGGCGGGTGGCAACCAGCTTCAGCAAACCGCGGCGCGAATGATTGTCTTTCTTATGGGTCTTGAAATGCTCGGTCAGGTTGCTGATGCGTTTCGTCAGCACGGCCACCTGCACTTCCGGCGAGCCGGTGTCACCCTCGGCGCGCGCATATTCCTTTATCAGACGTTCCTTGTCTTCAGCAGTAATCGACATCGGTGTCTCCTTTTTCTGATGGTCTGTGACGGCGCAGGCCGGGATGTCGTCCAGCAAGGCCCTGTCATGTGCCAGCGACACACGCAAAGCGCCATTAGACCAATTCGGACGCGATGAAAACCCCCATTGGTCAGTGTC
>SLJW01000251.1 GCA_007134865.1 Paracoccaceae bacterium
GGTCTGCCCAGCCTGCGCATACCTGTCGCGTTGCAGTGATCTGCAGTGGCCGGGTCTGCCAGGCGCGCGCTTCGCGCGCGCCCGGTCCGCTGGAAAGGTCAATGACCTACATCGCGCCGGTCACGGCCTCGAGCGCATCGCGCGTGACCTCGACCACAGTATCCGCCTCGGCCCGGCTCAGGCACAGGGGCGGGGCGAAGCCGATGATCTCACCCTGCGGCATGGCGCGCGCGATTACCCCGCGCCGCGCCATCTCGGCCACGACCTGCGCCGTCACCTTTTCCGAGGCATCGAAATCCACTCGTGCGCCCGGATCGCGTTGCAACTCGACCGCCGCCAGCATCCCGTCGCCGCGCACATCACCCACAAACCGGTGCCCGGACAGCGCATCCGCCATCGCCTTGCGGAAATAGGCCCCCGTCTCGGCTGCATTCGCCACCAGACCAAGGCTGTCGACCAGCTTGAGATTGGCCACCCCCGCCGCAGCCCCGATGGGATGGGCCGAATAGGTCCAGCCATGGCCGAAGGGGCCGAACTTGTCCGTTCCCTCTTCCAGCACCTTGAACAACTCATCACTGACAATCGAGCCCGAGAGCGGTGCATAGGCCGAGGTCAGGCCCTTGGCGATGGTGATGATATCGGGGCGGATGCCGTAGTGATCCGAGCCCATCATCGTGCCCATACGCCCGAAACCCGTCACCACTTCATCGGTGATCAGCAGAATGTCATGCTTGCGCAGCACCGGCTGGATCGCTTCCCAATAGCCCGCAGGCGGTGGCACGATCCCGCCCGTGCCCAGAAGCGGCTCGCCGATAAAGGCCCCTATCGTGTCCGCACCTTCGCGTTCGATCAGCGCCTCAAGCTCGGCCACGCAATGCGCGGTGAAGGCCTCTTCCGACATCTCGGGGTCGGGGCGGCGGAAGTAATAGGGGGCCTCGGTATGGACCACCTCGGCCAGCGGCAGGCCGAATTTCGCATGAAACGGCACCAGCCCGGTCATCGAGCCCGTGATCAGCCCCGAGCCGTGATACCCACGCCAGCGCGAGATGATCTTGCGCTTTTCGGGCCGGCCCAGCACGTTCTGGATATACCAGACCAGCTTGACATTGGTCTCGTTCGCATCCGAGCCGCCCAGCCCGAAATAGACCTTGTTCATATGCGCGGGCGCGCGCTCGGCCACCATCCGCGCCAGCGTGATCGAGGCTTCGGTGCCGTGGCCGACATAGGCGTGATAATAGGCCAGCTCATGCGCCTGCGCGGCAATCGCCTCGGCGATTTCGGTGCGGCCATAGCCGACATTCACGCAATAAAGCCCGGCAAAGGCATCGAGCAGGCGGTTGCCGTCGCGATCCTCGATATAGACACCACTCGCCGTGTTCACGATCCGCGTCGCGCTCTCGCCCCGCGCATGTTGCCCGAAAGCCGTGGAGGGATGCAGGAAATGCGCACGGTCCCATCGGTCGAGCTGGTCATTGGTCAGCATGAACTATCCTTTCCGGCGGGCACTCTGGTGCCTGCCTTTTCGAGTGTCGTGAATCTGCCGCTTGGTGTTGGTCCGACCGCGCCGGCGTGATCTGACCCTGTCAGAGGTCTGGGGGGAAAGTCAAATGGGAAGCGCGCTCAGCCTTTCGCGCCCTTGCGGCCCAGCCGGTAAACACCCTCGGGAAGGTTCAGCGCCGCCGCGAGTTCATTGAGTTGGGCGCTCGAGAGGGTGACGACGACTTCCTCATCGCGCTGCGGGTCGAACTGGCGCAGGGTGACGCAATCCTCGAAGGCGGTGATGATGACATCCTCGCGCAAGGCTTCGGCCGAGGTGGCACCTTCATCGACCAGCGTGATCACGGTCGCGTCGAAATCATGCTCGATGGTAAACATGGACGCAGGCTAGACGAGCGCAGGCGAGGTGAAAAGGCGCAATTTTCAAAACTTGCCGACTTGCCGGATTCAACTGTGCGGATAAGCTGATGGCCCGGGAATGAGAGAGAGGTGACATGGGTGCATTGCTATCCGCAATCGCGGGACTGACCCTATGCGCAACAGTTCAGGGCGCAGCGGCAGATGCCAACCGCTTCGACGGCACCTATCGCATCATCGCCGATCATGAGGGCTGCATTGTAGGCGAGGGCGATGTCACGGGTGCGGCGTTTCGCATCTCGGACGGCAGATATGAGAGTATTGAGACACTTTGCACACTCGCCAACCCGACCAATATCCGCGACATGGATGCGATGCTGTTCGATATGCAATGCACGTCCGAGGGGATGGAATGGTCGGACCGGATCTTCATGATGCTGATGGAGGATGGATCGCTGGTGCGGGTCATCAACGGCTTTGCCCTCACCAATCCGCCATGTAGCGAGGGGTGAACGGCGATAACCCCCGCCACTCTGGCAGGCGCATGCGCCCTGTCTGTGCGGGGGTGCGGTTTCTGCCGTCGAGTCGCGGATCACGCGACCCTCAAGGAGGGCTATCACCGAGATCGAGCCAACGTTATATCTGCCCTCAACGCTGCCCCGAGAAACGCTCCTCCCATTCCGAGCGGCTCTCATCACTGATCTTGGCAAAGAGCACCTCGGGCACCGTAAAGCCATGACCCGCTGGCAAATGCTCCAGCGCAGCGGCGACATCACTCGGCCATGACCAGTCATCGCAGCCTAGATCAGCCATGATCCGGGCGCTGGCATCGGGGATGAAGGGCTTCGAGATGACAGCATAGAAACGGATCATGTTCAGCGCGAGCCGGATCTGCGCAGCGGCCTGCTCCGGATCGGTCTTGAAACTCGACCAGGGCGCGGCCTCCTGCAGGTATTCATTGCCCAGCACCCAGAGCGCGCGCAATTCCGTCGCCGATTTGCGCACTTCCATCGCCTCCATATGCGTCTCATAGGCGCGCAGTCGCTTGGTGAGGCTCTCGACCAACTGCGCTTCGCGTGGGCCGGTCGTGCCGCCGTCGGGGACCTGTTCGCCGAATTTCGACCGGCAGAACTTGGTCACGCGGCTGACCAGATTGCCCAGCACATCGGCCAGATCCTTGTTCACGGAGGCCTGAAAATTCTCCCAAGTGAACTCGGAATCGCTGTTTTCGGGCGCGTGGGAGAGCAGCCACCAGCGCCAGTAATCGCCCGGCAGGATCTCCAGCGCCTGATCCATGAACACCCCGCGCCCGAGGCTGGTGGAGAACTGCCCGCCATCATAATTCAGGTAATTGAAGGACTTGATGTAATCGACCATCTTCCACGGCTCGCCCGAGCCGATCAGCGTGGCGGGGAAGCTGAGCGTGTGGAAGGGTACATTGTCCTTGCCCATGAACTGCACATAGCGCACGTCGTCCGCGCCCTCATCCGTGCGCCACCAGCGCCGCCAGGCGGCCTCGTCCTTGCCATGCGCATCAGCCCATTCGGCGGTTGCTGCGATATATTCGATGGGCGCGTCGAACCAGACATAGAAGACCTTGCCCTCCAGACCGCTCCATGGTGCGCCGTCGAACTGCACCTGCACACCCCAATCGAGATCGCGGGTGATGCCACGGTCCTGCAGCCCGTCGCCATCATGCAGCCATTTCTTGGCGATCGAGGTGGTCAGCACCGGCCAGCCCCGCTGGCTGTCGATCCACGCATCCAACGTGTCGCGCAGTTTCGACTGGCGCAGATGCAGATGGTGCGTTTCGCGCACTTCCAGATCGGTCGCCCCCGAGATGGCCGAACGCGGCTCGATCAACTCGAGCGGCGTGAGCTGCTTGGTGCAATTCTCGCATTGATCCCCGCGGGCGCGCTCATAGCCGCAATTGGGGCAGGTGCCCTCGATATAGCGGTCGGGCAAGAAGCGGCCATCGGTCTGCGAATAGACCTGTTTCTCCGAGACCTGCTCGATCAGCCCGGCCTCGCCCAGCCGTTTGGCAAAATGCTGCGTCAGGGCATGGTTGCGCGCGCTGGAGGAGCGCCCGAAATGGTCAAAGGACAGCCCGAAGCCGCGTGCGAGGTCGCTCTGCACCCCATGCATCTCGGCACAATATTCGGCCACGGGCTGATTTGCCTTGGCGGCAGCAATCTCGGCCGGGGTGCCGTGTTCGTCCGTGGCGCAGATGAACATCACCTCATGGCCGCGCGCGCGCATGTAGCGGGCATAGAGGTCAGCGGGTAACTGGCTGCCGACCAGATTGCCCAGATGCTTGATTCCGTTGATATACGGCAAGGCCGATGTGATCAGGATGCGCGCCATGTCTGCCCCCGGTTAAGCGATCCTCCTTCCTCTAGTGCAAATCCGGGGGTGGGGGAAAGCAGGTTTTCAATCCCGCATGGGTGATCGCAGCACGTGCCGGAGCCGCTCAGCGCTGCGCGGCACTCGCAGCGGGTTTGGGCTCAAGGCATTGCGCCAACCGCGCGAAGGCGCCCTTGACCCCATGCCCTGCATCCTCGGCGACAAACCCGTCCAGCGCGGGCCAGAGCTGGATCGCGCGGTCCACCAGCGGGTCGGACCCGGCCTCGTAGAGCCCCGCCTGGATCATCATCTCGGCCCGGTCATAAGCGCCAAGGAAACGCCGGGCTTCGCCAATGCGGGCGTTTTCCTCGGGCGTTGCGCAATGGGGCAGGGCGCGGCTGACCGAACGCAGCACGTCGATGGCCGGAAACCGCCCACGCTCGGCAATCGCGCGGTCCATGACCACATGCCCGTCGAGCACACCGCGCAGGATGTCGGCAATAGGTTCCTCCATATCGGAGCCCGCCACCAGCACCGTGAACACCGCCGTGATCGCCCCGATATCGTCCCGCCCCGGCCCTGCGCGCTCGGCCAGCGCCATGATCCGATGCGCGACCGTGGGCGGATAGCCGCGCAGGCTGGGCTCCTCGCCTGCGGCCAGCGCCACTTCGCGATGCGCCTCGGCCATGCGGGTGATGCTGTCGGCCAGCAGCAGCACATGCTTGCCCTGATCGCGGAAATGCTCGGCCACGCTCATGGCGGCCTGCGCGCAGCGCCGCCGCGTCAACGGCGGCTGGTCCGAGGTCGCGGTCACGACGACAGCGCGCGCCAGCCCCTCGGGCCCCAGCACATCCTCGACGAATTCGCGCAATTCGCGCCCGCGCTCACCGATCAGCGCGATGACCACGACATCGGCCTGCATGGCACGGGCGAAGCGGCCCAGCAGCATCGACTTGCCCACACCCGAGCCCGCGAACAGCCCGATCCGCTGCCCGCGCACGACCGGCAGCAGCGTGTTGAACACGGCCATCCCGGTATCGAGTCGCGCGCCAAGGCGCCCGCGCCGCGCGGGCTCTGGCGCAGCCGTGTCGAGCGCGCGCATGCGCGCGCCGGGCAGCAGCGGGCGACCATCGAGCGGGCGGCCGTAAGGGTCGATGACACGGCCGATCCAGCTGTCATCCGGGGCGATGCCGCGCGCGCCCAGATGCTCGGCCCGATCGCCAATGGCCAACCCGTCGCGCGGCCCGTCGGGCAGCGCATGCGCCTCGTTTGCGGTCAGGCGCAGGATCTCGGCCCCGATATGGCCACCGGTGCCCGTCGCGATATTCAGCCAGTCGCCGATCCGCGCGGTGTCGGTGAGCCCCTCGACCGAGATAAGCTGCCCGTCAATGCGGTTGATCCGCCCGTAAACACGCAGGGGGCGCAACTCCGCCACCTGCGCCCGCAACTCTTCCAAAGCCTCCATCCGCGCGCCTCTTTTCGCCCTCGCTTACCGTTATTTAAGCGAATCACTCTTAAAGCTTGGTGTATTGATTGACGGGAGAAACCCTCATGTTCGACATACCCGACCTGATGCGCGTCGCGCAGGATCTGGCGCGCCATGCCTCGGCCCGGCAGGCGGTGATTGCCGAGAATATCGCGCAGGCCGACACACCGGGCTTTCGCGCGCGTGACCTTGCGGCCTTTGGCGCCCGGCAAGACAACGTGGATCTCGCGGCCACACGCCCGACGCATCTGCATGGCCGCGCACCCGCCCCTCAATTCGCCCCCCAGATCGACCGCGATGCCCCGGCTTTCGCGCCCAATGGCAACACGGTCTCGCTGGAGCGAGAGATGATGCGCGCGGCTGAGACCCGGCAGAGCCACGACATGGCGCTCGCAGCCTATGCCTCGGCGCGCAACATCCTGCGCCTGTCGCTCGGTCGGTAGGAGGGCAGGATGTCGGATCTTTTTGCCAGCTTTTCACTCGCCGCCTCGGGGATGGAGGCGCAGGCGCGTCGCCTGCGCCATGTCTCCGAGAATATCGCCAATGCCGACACCCCCGGCTACCGGCGCAAGACCATCGACTTTCGCGCCGAACTCGACCGCGCCAGCGGGTTGTCACGCGTGACCACAGGGCCTGTGCAACTCGACCGACGCGACTTGCCGCTGATCTATGACCCCGGTCACGCGCTGGCCGATGAGCGCGGCTTCTACGAGGGTTCGACCGTCGATCTGATGCTCGAAATCGCCGACGCGCGCGAGGCGGGCCGCAGTTACGAGGCCAATCTGCGCATTTTCGACCAGACCCGACAGATGGCGCAGGGCCTGATTGACCTGCTGCGCCGCTGACACATCACAACAAGGACTAGATGAATGGTGATATTTCCCGGTTTCGCTGCTCGCAGCTATGATCTGGCACGCAGTGCCGCAGCACCTGCGCCCGCCCCGGAGCGGGCAGAGGCTGTCTTTGGTGGCGCCGTCGGACAATTTGCATCCTCGATGCAACAGACCGAGGCGACCGCGCGCGACTCGCTTGTCTCGGGCGCCGATCCGCAGGCGCTGGTGCAGGCGCTCGCTGCCACCGAACTCGCGGTCGAGACCACAGTCGCCGTGCGTGACAAGGTGGTCGAGGCTTATCTCGAAATTCTGCGCATGCCGGTCTGAGCCATGTCCGAGGCTGTCTTTTTCGATACGCTCCGCCACGGGCTCTGGGTCGCCACGATGATCGCGACCCCGATCCTGGCGGCAGCGCTCATCACCGGGGTCGCGGTGGGCCTGTTTCAGGCGCTCACCTCGATCCAGGAGATGACGCTGACGTTTGTGCCCAAGCTCGCGGCCATTGTCGTCGTGTTCTGGGCCTCGATGAGCTTCATGACCGCGACACTGGTCAATTTCTTTCTGGGCGAGATCCTGCCCCTGATTGCGGGGTCCTGATCATGGATAACGCCGCTTACATCACCCTCACGCGCCTCTCGGGGCTTCAGCGCGAAATGCGGGTGATTGCGCATAACATCGCGAATGCCAGCACCACGGGGTTCCGGCGCGAGGCCATGGTTTTCTCGGAATTCGTGGTGAATACCGAGCGTCATGAGCCCTCGCTCTCGATGGCGCTGGGCAATACGCGCCAGACCTATCAAAGCCAGGGCGGAATGATCCAGACCAATGGCTCCTTTGACATGGCCATCGAGGGCGAGGGGTTCTTTCAGCTTGAAACACCTGACGGGCCGCGCCTGACCCGCGCCGGTGCCTTCACGCCCAATGAGGCGGGCGATCTGGTGAATATGGACGGCCATCCGCTGCTGGATGCCGGGGGCGCGCCGATCTTCGTGCCGCCCGATGCGCGCAGCATCGTGATGGCGCGCGATGGCACGCTCTCGGGCGATGGCCAGCCCTTTGCGCAAGTGGGGCTCGTGCGCCCGGTCGATCCGGTGACCATGTCGCGCGCAGCGGGCACCCTTTTCGCTGTCGATGGAGATATCGAACCGGTCGACGCACCAATGATCCTGCAGGGGTTTCTGGAAGATTCGAATGTCGAGCCGCTCTTTGAACTGGCCCGCATGATCGAGGTGCAGCGCGCCTATGAACAGGGCCAGCGGCTGCTGGAACGCGAGGATGAGCGTATCAAGAACGTCATCCAAACCCTTGGTCGCTAACAGAAAGGTTACGCCAGATGAAATCTCTCCACATCGCCGCGACCGGCATGAGCGCGCAACAGATGCGCGTCGACACCATCGCCAACAACCTCGCCAATATGAGCACCACCGGCTATAA
>SLJW01000224.1 GCA_007134865.1 Paracoccaceae bacterium
ACTCCTCCCACCACCAGACATCGGGCTGAAAACCGATCCAGTCGCCATAGATCGGTAGCCGCTCGGAGAAGCGCAGTTCGCGCGCATGGGCGATGCGGGCGCGGTCTGTGAACCAGAACGGCACGACAAACCGCCCCGCGGTCAGCACCCGGTCCAGCGCGCGGGTGGTGGCGATGAACTCATCCTGCGAATCGGTCTGCAGCAACCCCTCGATCAGCGTGTCGATGGCATCACTCTCGACCCCCATCCAGTTGCGCGTGCCGGGGGTATTGGCAGCCTCGGAGCCCCAGTAGAGCCGCTGTTCCGTGCCCGGCGAGAGCGACAGGCCGCGCAGGTAATAGGCCATGTCGAAATCGAACTCGGTGGTGCGCTCGGTATACTGCGCCGAATCGACGACCGAGACCGAGACATCCATGCCCAGCCGCTTGATCGCCTCGACATAGATATCTGTGATCGCCTGCACTTCGCCCGAGCCCTGCCGCAACAGGATGCTGAAGCGGAACGGTTCGCCTGCGGCGTTGCGCAAGACGCCGCCATCATCGGCTTCCCACCCGGCTTCGGCCAGCAGCGCAGTCGCCGCGCGCATATTGGCGCGATTGGCGCTGGAGCCGTCCGAGACCGGCAGCGTGTAGCCTTCGAGCGCGCCGGGCAGCAACTCATCCGCGAAAGGCGCCAGCAATTCGGCCACACGCCCCTCGGCCGGGCCGGGGCGCATGCCCAGCACCGAGTTCGAGAAATAAGAGGTGATGCGCGGGTCCACGCTGTCATTCACGATCTGGCTGATCTGCTCGAAATTGAAGGCATGGATCATCGCCTCGCGCACGCGCCAATCGGCGAAGAGCGGGTTGCGCATGTTCATGACAAAGCCGGAAATCCCCGAGGGTCGCTGATGCGGGATTTCGGACTTCACGATCGCGCCCGCCTGGATGGCGGGGAAGTTGTAGCGCGTGTTCCAGGCATTGGCGTTGGTCTCGCGCATGGTGTTCAGGAGGCCGGAGGTGAAACCCTCGAACATGGCGGTGGCATCGCCGAAGAACTCCATCCGGATCTCGTCGAGATTGGCTTGCCCGCGCATGAAGGGCAGGTCGTTGCCCCAGTAATCGGGGTTACGCTTCAGATAGACATAGCGCCCGGCCTCAAACCGGTCGATGACGTAGGGCGCCGTCGAAATCGGAATGACCGAAGTGCCCGATTCGGCGAAATCCAGCCCTTCCCACTGCGCTTTCTTCAGAATCGGGCGCATGCCCATGATCAGCGGCAATTCGCGGTCGGGTTCGGTGAAGGTAAAGCGCACCGAGCGCGGGCCGGTGGCCTCGGCACGCGCGACACGCGCCCAGGAGCCGTGAAAGCGCGGGTGGCCGATGGTGCCCAGCGTCTCGTAGGACCAGAGCACATCCTCGACCGTGACCGGGCTGCCGTCAGAGAATCGGGCTTCCTCACGCAGGGTAAATTCTACGTAACTGCGGGCCTCATCCGTCTCGACCGATTCGGCAAGAAGGCCATACAGCGTGAACGGTTCGTCCCAGTTGCGGCCCATCAGGCTCTCATAGGCCAGGAACTGCAACTGCCATGGCGTGCGCCCGCGCAGGATATGCGGATTGAGTGAGTCAAAGCTGCCGACTTCCCCCTGCACAATGCGCCCACCCTGAGGCGCATCCGGGTTAACATGCGGCAAATGCACAAAATCTGGTGGGAGCGCTGGCTCGCCATACATAGCTATGCCATGCTGTGGCCCGGCAAAGGCAAGCCCCGCGCTGAGCAGATAGGGGGCGAGTGCTGCAATGATGGCGCTGGGGGGGCGGGAAACGGGCATGGTGCTGGCGGCTCCGGGGTGATTGCGTGGTCTGGTTTCACGAGACGCTACAGTGCGTTGCCAAGCTTTTCAAACTTTTAGCTTGGAAGCCCCGACACGAGAGGTTATATATGAACTACTGCTCGATAGGTTTCTTGCCTGTATGAAACCTGCCTCAATAACTGACGCCCGCCTTGTGCGGGCGTTTTTTTTGGCTGAGTCCGCTCCTGACTGTGCCACGGTCCCGCAGTGTTGTCTCCCCTCTGGTCAATGTCGCTGCACCCGCTATGCTGCAGGGCAGAGACACGGCAACGAGGGAGCAAGCCATGCAGCTGAAGGGAAAACGCGCGGTCGTGACCGGGTCAACTTCGGGGATCGGTCTGGGGATCGCGCGCGAGTTGGCGCGGGCCGGGGCCAGTGTGGTGATCAATTCCTTCACCGATGCGCCCGAGGACCATGCGCTGGCGAAAGATCTTGCCGCTGAGACGAGCGCCGATGTGCGTTACATACAGGCCGACATGTCGAAGCCCGACCAGTGCCGCGCGCTGATCGAACAGGCGGGGGGTTGCGATATTCTGGTCAACAATGCCGGCATCCAGCATGTCGCACGGATCGAGGAATTCCCGGTCGAGAAATGGGATGCGATCATCGCGATCAACCTGTCCTCGGCCTTTCACACGACAGCGGCGGCGCTGCCGGGCATGTATGCCGCAGGCTGGGGGCGCGTGGTCAATATCGCCTCGGCCCATGGTCTGACGGCGAGCCCCTATAAAGCCGCCTATATCGCGGCCAAGCATGGGGTTGTCGGGCTGACCAAGACCACCGCGCTGGAGGCTGCGGGCAAGGGGATCACCTGCAACGCGATCTGTCCGGGCTATGTGCTGACTCCGATTGTCGAGAAGCAAATACCGGATCAGATGAAGACGCATGGCATGGACCGTGAGACGGTCATCAAGGAGGTCATGCTGTCGCGCCAGCCATCGGGCGAGTTCGCAACCGTCGAGCAGATGGGCGGGACAGCGGTGTTCCTGTGCTCGGATGCAGCAGCGCAGATCACGGGAACGACGATTTCGGTCGATGGCGGGTGGACCGCGCTCTGAGTGTTTCGCCGTGATGCACGGTCGGATTTGAGTATTTTTGGCAAGAAAATGACAGCCGGGGGTTTTGGATGAGCAAACGGATCAATCTGGCCTTGCAAGGCGGGGGCGCGCATGGCGCCTTTACCTGGGGCGTGCTGGACCGGTTGTTGCAGGAAGCCGATATCGAGATTGCCGCAATCTCGGGCACCTCGGCGGGCGCGCTTAATGGCGCAGCACTCAAGGCCGGTTGGGCGGTTGGCGGGGCCAAGGGCGCGCGGGATCTGCTCGATCAGATCTGGCATCAGGTGGGTGCCGTGCATGATCTGCGCCTGACTGGCTGGATCGCGCAGGCGTTGCCGCCCGTGGGCATGATCAATTCCTGGATGGAGCAATTGATGCCGGTCTCGCCGGTCGATGTGGCCGCGCTTGTTACCAGCCCCTATCAACTCGGCGCGCTCTACCGCAATCCGCTGGAGCCGGTCGTGCGCTCGCTGAATTTCGATCAGGTCTGCGCGACGGACGGGCCTGAGCTGCATATTGCAGCGACCAATGTGCGCAGTGGCAAGATACGGGTGTTTTCGGGTGAGGAGGTCTCGGGCGATGTGATCCTGGCCTCCGCCTGCCTGCCGACCCTGTTTCAGGCGGTGGAATTCAAGGACCCGAAGACGGGCGAGATGGAGGCCTTCTGGGATGGGGGCTACTCGGGCAATCCAGCGCTCTTCCCGCTGTTCCGGCCGCATTTGCCGCAGGATATCATGATCGTGAAGATCAACCCGCAGCTTCGGGCGGATGTGCCGCAGACACCACAGGAGATCCAGAACCGGATCAACGAGATCAGCTTCAACTCATCGTTGCTGCGCGAATTGCGGGCGATTCATTTCGTGCGCGAACTGATCGCGGACGGGCGGATCGAGCGCGGCACGATGAAAGATGTGCTGATGCATATCGTGGCCGATGACGATCTGATGAACTCCCTGTCCGTGACCAGCAAGCTGACGCCGACACCCTATCTGCTGCATACGCTGAAAGAGGCCGGGCGCCGCGCCTGCGAGGGGTTCCTCGCGGCCCACAAGGATGATCTGAACACGCGCGCGACAGTCAGTCTTGAGGAGATGTTTGGCTGACGGGCGGAAGCTTGGCTTTGCGGATCTTGCGCGGATCCGGGTAGACCAGCCCTGCCGAGATGACCAGTTTGGCCGCGTCCTCGATCGCCATGTCGAGTTCGATCACATCCTTGCGCGGCACGAAGAGCAGGAAGCCCGAGGTCGGGTTGGGCGTGGTCGGCAGGAAGATCGAGACCATGTCGCCATTCTCGGCCAGATGCTCGCCGATCTCTCCGCGTGTAGTGGTCGAGATGAAGGCCACCGCCCAGATGCCGGGGCGCGGATATTGCACGATACAGGCGCGGTCGAAGGTCGGGGCCTGACGCGAAATGATGGTGTCGGCGATCTGCTTGACGGCATTGTAGATCGAGCGCACGACCGGCATCGCCTCGACAATGCTTTCGCCCCAATTGACAAGGGTGCGCCCGATCAACCCCTTGGTGAAATAGCCCATCACCAGCGTGAAGATGACGAAGAGCACCAGGCCCAGGCCCGGGATATCGAGCCCCAGCGCGGTCTCGGGGATCAGGCGGCGCGGGATCAGCGGCAGGATCAGCCCGTCGATCCAGGTGATGACATTCCAGATCAGCCAGATCGTCAGGACGCCCGGCGCGATCACGGCGAGCCCTGCAAGGAAGGTATTGCGCAAAGAGGCGAAGAGGCCGCGTTTTCCGGGTTCAGAACTCATCATGTGCTCGTGTTGCTGGATCAGGCGCAAGATGGGGAAGGGGGCGTCGGATTACAAGCGCCTCTCGCGGGCCATCGCGCGGGCGATCTCAGCCGCCAGTCGGGCATTGTTGCGCACCAGCGCGATATTGGCGGCCAGCGAGGCCCCCTCGGTCAGCTCGAACAGGCGGGCGAGCAGAAAGGGGGTCACGGCTTTCGCGGTGATGCCCTGTGCCTCGGCCTCGGCCTGCGCCTGCGCGATCAGCGGCGCAAGGCGCGCGGGCGGGATTTCGGCCTCGGGCGGGATCGGGTTCGCGACCAGTTGCCCGCCCGGCAGGCCCAGCCGTGCGCGCATCAGATGGGCGCGGGCGATCTCGGCGGGAGTGTCGAGCCGCAGCGGGGCTTGCAGCCCCGACCCGCGCGACCAGAAGGCCGGGAAATCCGCTTGCCCGACCGCAATAACCGGCACGCCGAGGGTCTCGAGCACTTCCAGCGTCTTGGGCAGATCGAGGATCGCCTTCGCTCCGGCGGCCACCACGGTGACACATGTTTGCGCCAGTTCATGCAGGTCGGCCGAGATATCGAAGCTCGCTTCCGCCCCGCGATGCACCCCGCCGATGCCCCCCGTGGCAAAGACATCGATCCCGGCGAGGCGCGCGCAGATCATCGTTGCGGCGACAGTGGTGGCACCCACGCGCCCCGAGGCGAGCGCCACGGCCAGATCGGCGCGGCTGAGTTTCAGCGCATCGGGCGTTTGCGCGAGCATTGTGAGTTGCGCCTCGGTCAGCCCGACATGGATCTGGCCCTCCAGGACCGCGATGGTCGCCGGCACGGCACCCGCCGTGCGGATATCCTCCTCGACCTCGCGGGCCACCTCGGCGTTGTGCGGCCAGGGCATGCCATGGGTAATGATGGTCGATTCGAGCGCGACAAGGGGGCGGCCCGCTTCGCGGGCCGTCTGGACCTCGGGTGAGAAGGTGAGCGGTGGCATGGGGCGGGTCTCCGCGTGAGGGGGCGTCACGGTGCAGGCGCGTGCCCTGCCATGCGACAGATCGGGGTCGCTGCGCAAGAGGGATGCGGCAAACGGCGCCGCTTAGCGGGCGGGGGCCGAGGCCACATGCGCTGCAGCAACCTCCAGCGCACACTCGAGCGCGTCGCTGCGCGACGCGCCCCGCAATTCCGCAGCCATATGCGCCGCCATGAAAGTGTCGCCCGCGCCTGTGACGCGCTGCGCCTGCACGCGCCTGGGTGTCCGGATGATCAGGCCCTTGGCATCGGCGTCGGTCACGGCCCGCGCGCTATCTGTTACCAGTACCCGCCCGGCACCACGGGCCAACATGCCAAGCGCCGCCGAGGGGGAATCGGCAAAGGCCTCTCCGCACAGCAACCCGGCTTCCTCGAGATTGACGTAGAAACAGGTCCCGGCGCGGCGGAAAAACGGCGCCAGCCGCAGGGCCTTGCCGGAAGAGGCGGGCACCACTCGCAGATCGGCCTGCGCAAGGGTTGGTGCGGAGACAAGCGTGTCCAACTGCACCTCGGTCAAACCGCCATCCAGCGCGATCATGCCGCGAAAAGGCGTATCGGCTGCGCCCAGAAGACCATCGCTCAGGGACTCCAGCAGGCGCAAGCCAGCCGCCTCCATGGTGTGCGAATCGGCAATCGCGGCGATCAACCCGCTGCTGTCCTCAATGGCCATGTAACTGTCTGTTGGCAGGTCTTCGGGCCGGAAGAGATACCGCGGGTCAACTCCGCGCGCGGTGATCTCGGCCACAAGGGCATCCCCCAGCCTGTCGCGCCCCACGGCACCCAGCAGGGCCACCGCGACGCGCTGCCGCGCCAGCGCGAGCGCGATATTCAGCGCCACGCCCCCCGGCTGGCGTGTGATGCGACCGGGGACATCGGCCCCGGGGAGCATCGGCCCCGTCGCATGACCGATCACATCCCAGTGGACTGCGCCGATGCAAATGATTTCCGGGGCTTGGTTCATTCCCTTCTGGTGGCGCAAAGCGCACCCCTTGGCAAGCGGTGCTGGCGGCCCTGCGCCCTGCCTGCTAAGGCAAGGCCCATGTTCGAGGATTATTCGGAACGCCTGTTTTCGCATTTCGTCGCTGGACGCTGGCGGGTGCCAAATGCGACGCAGGCCATCCCGGTCTGCGGACCCGACGGGCGCGCTCTGGGGCAGATTGTGCCGGCAAATCTGCAAGATGTTTTACGCGCAGGCGCCGCGCTGCGCGCGGCGGATGCGGTCGCGCGCATTCGGGCTGCGCAGGTGGTCGAAACATCGGCAGAAAGCCTCGTGGCCGCGCATGCGCACCAGACCGGTCAGCGGATCGACCCGCAGCGGGTTACTTCCATTGCCGAGGCAATGGCGGGCGTGCGCGAGAGCATGGCGCCTGTGCTCTTGGGTGCGCCTGATGGACCGCTGCCCTCAGCGGAACTTGGCGCCGCTCTGGGCGCGGGGCTGCGCAAGGGCGTGATCTGGTGCCCGCCCCCTGAACTGGCTGTCTTCGCGACGCACCTTGCGGAGGTGCTGCAAGAGGCCGACCTTCCGCCGGGTGCCTTCGCCCTGTTGCACGCCGAAACCGACCAGACCCAAGCCGCCTTTCAGACAGCGGGGCTCAAGGCTCAGAGATAAACCCGCGCGCCGAAGACGCGTTCAACGACATCCGCGCGCGTCATGCCCATCTCGGCCAGTTGCGCATCGCTGAGCGCGTTGTATTTCTGCAGAAGCCGATAGCGAGGTGACGCCTCGGCCATCCTGACGAGAATGCCGATGAAGCCGTCGAAAGCGGCGCGCAGCCGATCCGGGCTACCCTCGAAGATATTGGTTGTGAAGCTTGCCATATTGGAAACCCTCTTGTTGCAAGTGGTTTCCTCCCTGCTCCTAATATGGGTCAGTGTGGCTGACATGACCACTGCCCATTCCGAAACCCCGCCCTGCGCGTGGCGCAACTCTGGAAAGCCCGGCCAAGCGCAAGAATATCTTAACTGATTTACCATAATCTGGGTTTCACGCGGAAAAAGTTCTCGCTTTGTGCTGGTAAGTGCGATATGGAACTTTATGTGAACAAACCGGCGATTGCCGCGCATGGCGGGCTGTGGAATAAGGGGCAAGGAAATGGCAGTAGCGGACCTGTTGACGATGACCGACAAGCGGAGTGCAGAGAAACAGAAGGCGCTGGATTCGGCGCTCTCGCAGATCGAACGCCAGTTCGGCAAGGGCTCGATCATGAAGCTGGGCGGCGACAACCC
>SLJW01000204.1 GCA_007134865.1 Paracoccaceae bacterium
AGGCGCTGTTCCACTATCCGTGGCGCGGCACGGGCTATCGGCGGAAATATCTGCTTGGCTGTCTCAAGGCCTTCCTCAAGGCTGGGGTGCAGCGGCAGTTCTATGATCTGGGCAAGACTGATTATTTCAGCATGAAGTCGCGCGACGATCTCGATTTCGGCTTCGATATGACCCGCACCATCGCCGATGCACAATTGGCCGACTGGGAAGACCACGCCGACAAGAAGCGCAAGGCGCAGGAACGGCGCGAAGCGCTGCGCGCGCAGGGTAAGGCCCGCGCGGAAGAGCGCAACGCGATCAAGGCTTGCGGCGGCGGCGGCCAGTTGGAAGACCCCGAGACCGCCAAGCGCGCTTTCCGCATGCCCAATGGCGCGCAGCCGGGACTGCGGGAGCCCGCGGAGTAAGGCCCATGGCCGCGACAGCCCGGATCGGACCCAATGCGATCCTGCAGCATCTCCCGGTGCTGGATGCCGAGATCGGCGAACGGCTGCGCGGTGCGTTGCTGCACCGCGCCGGGGTTGAGGAACCTCCCGCGGATGCGGGCATGCTTCCCGAAGAAGATGTCGCGCGGCTGCACCATGCCGTGCGGCTGTTTCTGCCAGACCGCTTCGCACGCATCCAGCGTGCAGCGGGGCTGGCCACAGGCGACTATATCCTCGCGCATCGTATCCCTAAGCTCGCGCAGCGACTTATCCGTGCGCTGCCCTCCGCCCTCGGCGCACGCGTGCTCACCATGGCGATTGCGAAGCATTCCTGGACTTTCGCAGGCTCTGGGGTTTTTCGCATTTGCGGCTTCGCCCCTTTGACGCTCGAAATCGTCGAGAATCCGCTGGCGAGTCACGCGGCAGACGCGCCAATCTGCGACTGGCATGTGGCCGTGTTCGAGCGGCTCTATGGCGCTTTGGTCTGGTCGAAGCTGAACGTGAGAGAGGTGGCTTGCAGCGCACAAGGTGTGAGCGCCTGTCGTTTTGTCATCACGCCGGACTGACGGACCGGCATTCAAGACGCCGCAACCGCTCACCCGCGTCGTGAATGCCGGTTCTCATGCTCTTTTTTGACTGTAAATCTTAATTTACACTTGCTCGACTCACAAATGGAAGGCAAAGTTGACAGAAAAAAGGGAACCAAACCGATGACTGACAGCACCTTCACGCCTTCGGGCGCAACGCCTCAATCCAGTCGCAGCACGCCCGAGCCTCGGGCGGCACTGGAACTGATCAAGCCGATCACATGGTTCCCACCGATGTGGGCCTATTTATGCGGCATCATCTCGGTCGGTGTCTGGCCGGAAAGCTGGGCGCTCGTCGTGCTTGGCGTGCTGCTGGCTGGCCCCATTGTCTGCGGCATGTCTCAGGCCGCCAATGACTGGTGCGACCGGCATGTGGACGCGATCAACGAACCCGACCGTCCGATACCCTCGGGGCGTATTCCGGGCCGCTGGGGGCTTTACATTGCGCTGGCGATGACCTTGCTGGCGCTCGCGGTCGGTTGGCAGCTTGGCCCATGGGGTTTTGGCGCGACTGTTGTCGGTGTCATCGCGGCCTGGGCCTATTCCGCCGAACCCATCCGCGCCAAGCGCTCAGGTTGGTGGGGGCCGGGGTTGGTTGGGCTCAGCTATGAAACATTGCCCTGGTTCACCGGCGCGGCCGTTATCGCCGCCGGTGCGCCAAGTTTCGAGATCGTGGCGATCGCGCTGCTCTATGGCCTGGGAGCCCATGGCATCATGACCATCAATGACTTCAAGGCCATCGAGGGCGACCGCCAGATGGGCCTCAAATCCCTGCCCGTCACGCTTGGTCCGGTTGATGCTGCGACAGTCGCGGGCACCGGCATGATCATGGCGCAACTGGTCGTGGTTTGCCTTCTAGTGATCTGGGGCGCACCGATCCATGCGGCGATAATAACGCTGGGCATCGGGGTGCAGGTCTGGGCGTTCAAGCGCTGGCGGCAGGACCCGGCGCGGCTGGCGCCGTGGTTCAACGGTACCGGCGTCGGCCCCTATGTGCTGGGCATGATGGTCGCAGCCTTCGCGCTGAGAGGGATCGGCGCATGACGCTCTCTTGGGCGCAGATCTTCCGACTCGGGGTGGTGCAAGCCTGTCTTGGCGCCATCGTGGTCCTGATGACCTCGACGCTCAACCGCCTGATGGTCGTGGAGCTGTCTCTTCCTGTGGTGCTGCCGGGCTTTCTGGTGGCGCTGCATTATGGCGTGCAGATCACCCGGCCCAACTGGGGTTTTCTGGCCGATCAGGGTGGCAACCGCACCCGCTGGATCATCCTTGGCATGATCATGCTCGCGCTTGGCGGGCTAAGCGCCGCTCTCGCCATTCCGCTGCTCGAGACGAACCTCGCGCTGGGGCTTGCTGTCTCGGTCGTGGCCTATGCGGTCATTGGTCTGGGCGTGGGCGCTTCGGGCACGTCGCTGCTTGCACTACTGGCGACTGGCACCGCTGAGTCCCGCCGTCCTGCGGCCGCGACGATTACCTGGCTTATGATGATCTTCGGCATCGCCGCTACGGCCATAACAGCGGGTGCGTTCCTTGACCCGTACAGCCATGCGCGGCTGTTGGTCATCGTGGCCATCATCTGCACAGGTGCCGTCGCGTTGACGGTCCTTGCAGTCTGGGGCATCGAGCGGCGCGTGATCACGCGCCCCGCCCCGCCGCCCGCTCGCTTCCGCGATGGGATCCGTGAGATCTGGGCTGACACTCGCGCGCGGCATTTCACCTTCTTCGTATTTCTGTCGATGACCGCGTATTTCATGCAGGAACTGATCCTCGAGCCCTACGCTGGTCTCGTCTTTGGCTTCACGCCTGGGCAATCCACCTCGATGTCGGGCGCGCAGAATGGTGGTGTGTTCCTCGGCATGGTGCTGGTGGGCGTGGCGGCTTCGGGGCTGCGGCTCGGCTCGCTCCGCTTCTGGGTGGTCACGGGTTGCATGGGCTCTGCACTGGTGCTGATGGCGATTGCCTCGGCGTCTTCGCTGGCACTGCCACTTGTCCCGCTGGTCATCGCGCTTGGCTTCTTCAACGGCATGTTCGCCGTCGCTGCCATCGGCTCGATGATGCAGCTCGCAGGCGAGGGCCGGGACCGCCGAGAGGGGACACGCGTCGGCCTCTGGGGCGCGTCGCAAGCTATCGCAGCAGGCTTTGGGGGGCTGACAGGTGCGGCGCTCGTTGACCTCGCCCGCAGCCTGATGCCGACCGCCGAGGCCTTTGGCGCGGTCTTCTCCATCCAAGCTGCAATATTCGTAGCGTCAGCGCTTCTCGCTGCCCGCATCATGGTGCCACGCGCACCGCAACTCGTTCCGGGGGAATGATTCATGAGCTTTGATGTCTTTGTCGTGGGCGGTGGCCCCTCCGGCGCAACTGCTGCCGATGACCTTGCCCGGGCGGGCCGCAAGGTCGCACTTCTCGACCGCGCAGGACGCATCAAGCCCTGCGGCGGCGCCATTCCACCCCGGCTGATCGCGGATTTCGAGATTCCCGAGGAGCAGCTTGTCGCGCATATCACCACAGCGCGCATGATATCTCCCACAGGCCGTGCGGTCGATATTCCCATCGAGAACGGCTTTGTCGGCATGGTGGATCGCGAGCATTTCGACGAATTCCTGCGCACCCGCGCCGAGAGCCATGGCGCAACCCGTCTGACCGGCACATTCCTGCGCATCGAGCGCGATGCGGAGGGCACCCATGTCGTGTGGCGCGACAAGTCCAGCGGAGAAGAGCGGCGAAGCCTCACGAAATTTGTGATCGGCGCGGATGGCGCGCGCTCGAATGTGGCCCGCGCCGAAGTGCCGGGGGGCGACAAGATTCCCTATGTCATCGCCTATCACGAGATCATCAAATCGCCTCCGGCCAATGATGTTTATGACCCTGACCGCTGTGATGTGATCTATGACGGGCGCATCTCACCCGATTTCTATGGTTGGGTGTTCCCGCATGGCAAAAGCTGCTCTGTCGGCATGGGCACGGAGAAGCCTGAAGCCGATCTGAAGAAGGCGACCGCGGCGCTGCGCGAAATGTCGGGGCTCACCGGCTGCGAGACGATCCGCCGCGAAGGCGCGCCGATTCCGCTGCACCCAATGGACCGTTGGGATAATGGCCGCGATGTCGTGCTGGCCGGTGATGCTGCGGGGGTGGTTGCCCCGTCTTCGGGCGAGGGGATTTATTACGCCATGGTGGGTGGTCGCGTCGCGGCAACGGCAGCCCAAGCGGCACTTGCCTCCGGCAAGGCGAAAGATCTGGCACTGGCGCGCAAACTCTTCATGCGCGAACACAAGACCGTGTTCAGGGTGTTGCGCCAGATGCAGGACGCTTATTACAAGTCCGACGAACGGCGCGAGCGTTTCGTGAGCCTGTGTCACGATATCGATGTGCAGCGTCTGACCTTCGAGGCCTATATGAACAAGAAACTGGTAGCGGCGCGCCCGCTGGCCCACGTCAAGATCGGCATCAAGAACCTGATGCATCTGAGCGGGCTGGTGCGTCCGAATTTTACATGAGCTGGCTGATCCCGGCCTGGGAAGATGGAACGCTGAGACCCGTCGACAAGATGGAAGTGCATCGGCGCGGGCTCAAGCACAAGGCGATTTCGGTCTTCGTGACTGAGGGCGACCGTGTGCTGATTCAGCGCCGGGCGTTGGCGAAATACCATACGCCCGGGCTTTGGACGAATACCTGTTGCACGCATCCGCATTGGGGCGAATCGGATCTCGACTGCGCCACGCGGCGACTTGAGGAAGAGATGGGCATCACGGGCCTGCCACTGAGCCATGTGACCGAAATCGAGTATCGCGCCGAGGTCGGTAACGGGTTGATCGAGCATGAAGTGGTGCAGGTGTTTACAGCGCGCGCGATGCCCAATCTGGTGGTTTCACCCAACCCTGATGAGGTCGTTGATACCGACTGGATCAACCTGCCCGCATTGGCGGCAATCGTCGAACGCCTCCCAGAGCGCTTCACCCCTTGGCTGCGGATCTATCTCCGCGACCATGCGCGCACGATTTTCGGCCCGCAGGCTGCGTGGCTCGACTTTCCTATGGCGGCGAACCATTAAGACCTCAGGCAAATTGCGGGTTGCGCTGCCAGACCGAGAAGTTCAGCGCCCCGGCAATAGTGACCCATAGAAGGTACGGCGCGAACAATGCCCCGGCGATGGGGTCGAGCGCCCAGAAGCTAAACATCGTAGCGGCAACAAAGACCCAGAGGAAACACAGGATCACCATCGCCGCACGCATCCGCTTGAGTCCGAAAAATACTGGTGACCAGAGCGTGTTGAAGGCAATCTGTGCGGCCCAGAAGGCGAGCGCTTGCTGCGAGCCCTCAAGAAGCGCGACACGCATCGCAGCATAGGACATCGCAACATAAAGCGTCATCCAGACCAGTGGAAACACAAAGCCCGGCGGTGTCCAGACCGGTTTGTCGAGATCGCGATACCATTTGTCAGGCTCGAACATTGACCCTGTCGCCCCGGCTGCCCCGCAGGCGGCAAGAAAGGTCAGAAACAGCATCCAGTCCATCGGCGTTCCCTCCTGCGCAGTCTGACCAAAAGGCGCACCCGTTCCGGGTGCAAGATCTCACTTGGGCGCCCGTTGCCGGGCGCGTTTGGGAAAACCCTTCGTGTAGGAGTATAGCTCAGGCGCTGCGCCGGTCCATGATGTGATAGTCATTCCGCGTTTGCAGGTCATGTTCATGCAACCGCGCGAGCACGTCAATGAGGGCTTCAGAACGGGGCAGTTGCGGGGCGTCTACGGCGGCCGCTTCCACAAGGAAGGCTGTCTCCGGGCAGGGGCGGGCGTAGAGTGTCGGCATACGCGGGACGAGCAGCGAGGCACCGGCCTGCACTCCGGCGAGGGCCAGCCAGCCGAGTTTACGCTTCTGCCCGGTGACGGCGCGGCGTGTGACGGAGTCAAAGCCCTGGTCACGGATCACCCTCCCGATCCCGTCATAGATGTGGCGGGCGGCGTAGATCCCTGGGCGGCAGGTCAGCGGCAGTGCCGAGATGCCCGGATCGGCGCGCTGATAAAGGCGCGTCGCCTCGCGCAAGAGCCGCTTGGTCATGTCGCGGATTTCGGGCAGCGGTTGGGGTGCGCGCACAAAGGCGGCCTGGTCGATCCCGGCCTCATCGAACCACTCCAGCGGCAGGTAAATCCGTCCGCGCCGCGCATCCTCGCCGACATCGCGGGCGATATTGGTCAGTTGCATTGCCAGTCCAAGGTCGCAGGCTCGCGCCAGCCGGTCACGGTCGCGCACGCCCATCAGCACGGACATCATCACGCCCACTACTGCAGCGACGCGTGCCGAATAGGCGCGCACATCCGAGAGTGTCTGGAATCGCCGACCGTCAGCATCCCAGGCGAGCCCCTCGAGCAAAGCGTCAGGGAGTGCGCGGGGAAGGTCATGCGTGTCGATCAGGCGGGTGAAGGCGCGGTCGATCGGTGCCTCCTTGGGGCGGCCTGCATAGGCGCGGTCGAGCCGGTCCTGCAAATGCAGGACCGCCGCGACCGGATCCGCACCCTCGTCAACGGCATCATCGGCAAGGCGGCAAAAGGCATAGAGCACAAGTGCAGGGTCGCGCACCTTTGCGGGCAAGAGCTTGGAGGCCGCGTGAAAACTGAGCGAGCCCGTGCGGATTGCGGCCCGGCAGGCGGCCATATCCTCGGCGGGGCTCATTCTGCAGCCATCCGCAATGGTGCCACCGGGGCTGCATCGGGCACAAGTTGGGCCAGAACTTCCGCGGTGCCAATCACCCCCGGCACCCCGGCCCCCGGATGCGTCCCCGCCCCGGCGAGGTAAAGCCCGGGCACCTCTTCCGAGACATTATGCGGGCGGAACCATGCGCTCTGAAGTATCCGCGGCTCGATCGAGAACCCCGCCCCCAGTGGCGAGAGATAGCGGTCGCGGAAAGTCTCCGGCGTGAAGACAAGGCTTTCGGTCACGTGCTCTGACAGACCGGGGAGCAGCCTCTCCTCCAACATAGCCAGCATTTTCGCCCGGTAGGGCTCAGCCTCTTTGGCCCAGTCCACACCATTGTCATGCCCCAGATGCGGCACGGGTGAGAGCACGTAGAAGGTGTCACCCCCCTCGGGTGCGACGGATGGATCGGTGACCGAAGGGCGATGCACATAAAGGCTCATGTCATCGGCCAGATGCCCGCGAATGAAGATATCCTTGATATGCTCGCGATAGCGCGGCCCCACGACAATCGAATGATGCCCGACATCGCGCCACATATCGCGCGTGCCCTTGGTGCCGAAATACCAGACATAGAGCCCCATCGACCAGCGCGTGCGCTTGAGCTTCGCGTCACTCCAGCGCCGCTTGGGCCGGTTACGAAGCAGTCGCGTATAGGTATGCCCTGCATCGGCATTGGAGACGACGATATCGGCCTCAATCTCCTGACCGTCTTTCAGCCGCACCCCGGCTGCTCGCCCGTCACGCACAAGGATTTCATCGACCTCGACCCCCATGCGCAAGAGGCCACCCTGATCCCGGACAACTCCTGCCATGGCCTTGGCAATCGCCTGCACCCCGCCCATCGCGTAATGCACGCCAAAGGCTTTCTCGAGATGACTGACGAGTGCATACATTGAGGTCACGCGAAACGGATCGCCCCCAATGAAAAGCGGATGGAAAGAGAAGGCAAAGCGCAAACGCTCATCCCGAAACCGGCGTGCGGCATGGGCATAGACCGAGCGGTCGGCGCGATACCATGCGAATTTCGGCAAGACCTTGATCAGCTCCCAAAGCTGGTTCATCGGTCGGCGACCCAGATCTTCATATCCAAACCAGTAGCGCTTCTCGGCATCGGCCAGGAACTTGCGGTATCCGTCCAGATCATTGGGCGACAGCCGCGCGATTTCGGCCTCCATTTCGGCCTCACCATCGCGCATGGTGAAATGCGAACCATCCGGCCAGCGGATCTCGTAGAAGGGCTCCATCGGCTTCAAGGTCACATCGTGGTCGAAATCGCGCCCGCACGCCGCCCAGAGGTCGCGCAAGCCCTGTGGCACTGTCACGATGGTCGGACCCAGGTCGAACCGGTGGCCGCCTTGCGTGATCGAAGACCCGCGCCCACCGGGGAGGTCGAGACGGTCCAGAACCGTCACTTGATAGCCCTTGGCGCCAAGCCGCATGGCCGAAGCCAGCCCGCCAAGCCCCGCGCCAATGACAATCGCCCGCGTCGGTGCAGAATCACTCATCTTCGGTTCCCATCCTTGTTATTGGACCCAGCTTACACTGCGCCAAAGTGTCAATCAAGATTTACATCAGGCTCTTTACACTGTCCAGCCACTGTGACAATCTGAGTTGACACTTGGAGGTTGGAATCGCCTATGCAATCAGTCTCGCTCAGCCTGTTCCGCTTCGATCGTGCGCTCGCGCGCCTCTGGGTGCTGGGCCAGATGGGTGCCGCACGTTTTGCACTTCCGCGTGTCGAGGGGCTGCAATTCTGGAAGCTCTGTGGGTCGGGCACAGGCGAAGGCTTTACCCCGCGCCCGAACTGGAGTACTTGGGCTATTCTCGCGGTCTGGACGGACCAGACCGCCGCGCGCGCAGGTCTGGAGCGGCCACCTTTCGCGCGTTGGCGCGCAAAGGCCGACGAGAGCGCCACCTTCTTTCTCGAACCCTTCTCCGCGCGCGGCCATTGGTCCGGCGCGCGCCCCTTCAGTCCCGAAGGCCAGAGCGACGGTCCGGTTGCCGCAATGACGCGGGCCACGGTCAGGCCCTCGCGTGCGCTGCGCTTCTGGGGGCGTGTCCCGGATATCTCGGCCAAGGTGGGCGCAGACCCCAATGTCCTGTTCAAGATCGGCATTGGTGAGGTGCCACTGCTGCATCAGGTCACCTTCTCGATTTGGCCTGACACCGAAAGCATGGCCGCTTTCGCCCGCCGCGGCCCCCATGCTGAAGCCATCCGCGCCGTGCGCGAGGAAGGCTGGTTCAACGAAGAACTCTACGCCCGCTTTCGCCTTGCCGGAGTAACGGGCACTTGGCAGGGGCGTAACCCTCTGCCAAAATTGGAAAAACAGGAGGCCGCATGACGCCTTTCCCTTTCGCTGCCATTGTCGGGCAGGATGAGATGAAGACCGCGATGGTGCTCACAGCCATCGATCCGAAAATCGGCGGTGTGCTGGTCTTCGGTGACCGTGGCACGGGCAAATCGACCGCCGTGCGCGCCCTTGCGGCCCTGCTGCCGCCCATAGAGGCCGTCAAGGGCTGCCCCTGCAACTCCGCCCACGTGGACGATTGCCCTGAATGGGCTGATGTGAGTGAGACCGAGATCGTTTCGCGGCCGACGCCTGTGGTCGACCTGCCTCTCGGCGTGACCGAGGACCGCGTGACTGGTGCGCTTGACATCGAGCGCGCGCTGACGCGCGGCGAAAAGGCCTTCGAGGCGGGGCTGCTGGCGCGGGCCAATCGCGGGTATCTCTATATTGACGAGGTCAATCTGCTTGAGGACCACATCGTCGACTTGCTGCTTGACGTGGCGCAGACTGGCGAGAATGTCGTCGAGCGCGAAGGCATGTCCATCCGCCACAAGGCGCGCTTTGTGCTGGTGGGTTCGGGTAATCCCGAAGAAGGCGAGCTCCGGCCACAGCTTCTGGACCGCTTCGGTCTCTCGGTGGAGGTCAAGAGCCCCAGCGACATCGACACGCGCGTGGAGGTCATCCGCCGTCGCGATGCCTATGAGACCGATCACGATGCATTCATGGCCGAATGGGAACCCGAGGATGCCGCCCTGCGCGACCGCATCCTGACAGCACGCAAAGCGCTTGGTGATGTCCGTACGTCGAATATCGCGCTGCATGATTGCGCCTCGGTCTGCCTAGCGCTCGGCTCGGACGGGCTGCGGGGCGAGTTGACGCTGCTGCGCACAGCCCGCGCGCTGGCCGCCTATGAGGGCGCAGGCGAAATCACGCGCGACCATATCCGTGCCGCTGCCCCGATGGCACTGCGACACCGCCTGCGCCGCGACCCTCTAGATGAGGCTGGCTCCAGCGCCCGAGTCGCCCGCCAGCTCGCCGAAGTGCTGCCATGAAGCCACACAGCTTCATCTTGTCCCAAATACTCGAGGCTGCGAGTGTCCCGCGGTCTGCTCAAGATGACTCCGTTTGACGACACCAGCGGCCTGCCCGGCCGCCCTCCGCCCCCAACTGACCCTTGGGCACAGGTCGGTCTCGCGCTCACCCTCTATGCCATCGACCCTGCCGGTCTGCGCGGTCTCTGGTTGCGCGCGCGCGCGGGTCCAGTACGCGACAGAGTGCTGGCGGCGCTTGCACTACTCACGCCGCGCAAATTACATCCTTTTGTCAGCGACGAAGCCCTCTTCGGCGGCATGGACCTTAGTGCGACGCTTGCCACTGGCGAGATGCAGCGCCACGCCGGTTTGCTGGAGCAGCCCGGGATTCTGGCGCTCAGCATGGCTGAACGCTGTCCGTCGGGGCTTGCGGTTCGGCTCGGGCAAGCCCTCGACCAGCGTGCCGAGTTGAGCCTTGTGGCGCTAGACGAAGCCGCCGAAGAGGGTGAGGGCTTGCCTCCGGCGCTTGCGGACCGCCTGGGGCTGTTTCTCGAGCTTGACGGTTTTGCAATGGGCGAGACCTCCGAGATCACCTTGCCGCAAGGACTTATCGAAACAGCGCGGGCCCGACTGGACCGTATACACAAAGGCGAGGCGCAGATGCGCCTCGCCCGCGTCGCGCGGGATCTGGGTATCGAGAGCCTGCGCGCGCCCATGCTGGCACTGGCTTGCGCGCGCGCCCATGCGGCATGGCGGGGGGCGGATGCTATAGAAGAGGGTGATCTGGAACTGGCCGTTGCCCTGACACTGGCCCATCGCGCGACGCAGTTTCCGGAATCAGCGCCACCGCCTGAGGAGGCGCCGCCCGAGACGCCACCCGATGCGCAGGACCCGGAGCAGGACCATGACCAGAGCCCGCTTGATCTGCCGGAAGAGATGCTGATTGACGCCGCCCGGTCGGCTTTGCCGCCCGGGTTGCTGGCGCAACTTCAGGCCGCGCGTGTTGCGCGCGGTGCACAAAGTCAGTCGGGTGCCGGGGCCAAACGCAAGTCACTGCGGCGCGGGCGACCGATGCCTGCGCGGGCAGGCAAACCCGGCGCGGGCGCGCGGGTCGATGTGATCGCCACGCTGCGACAGGCTGCACCCTGGCAGAAGGTGCGGCGCCGGATGATGCCGGAACGGGCTGACGGAAGGCTTCTGCTCATGCCTGCCGATATCCGTATCAAGCGATATCAGGACCAGACTGACCGCGTTCTGATCTTCGTTGTCGATGCGTCCGGCTCGAGCGCCCTGGCGCGGTTGGGCGAGGCCAAGGGCGCAGTCGAACTCATGCTCGCCGAAGCCTATTCGAGCCGTGATCATGTCGCTCTTGTCACCTTTCGCGGGACACAGGCCGATCTGGTATTGCCGCCCTCGCGTTCACTCGTGCAGACCAAGCGCCGCCTCGCCGGGCTGCCGGGTGGTGGCGCAACACCGCTCGCAAGTGCCCTGCAAATGGCCTTGGCCGCAGCCGAACAGGCTCGCGGGCATGGGATGACGCCCACACTCGCGCTGCTGACAGATGGACGTGGCAATATCGCATTGGATGGCAGCGCCAACCGTGTGCAGGCTGCTGACGAGGCTGCTCAACTGGCCCGCGCAATCGCCGGACGGGGAATCCCTTCTCTCGTGATCGATACCAGCCTGCGCCCAAAACCGGCCTTGGCCGAACTGGCGGCAAAGATGCATGCCACTCTCATCGCGCTCCCGCGCGCCGATGCGCGCACGCTCTCGGCGACGCTGGGCGCTGCCCTGAAAGGGTAAGCCATGACTGAGCTGCCCTCGGACTGGCCACTGCGCGAACACTCCCGGATCATCCGCTGCCGTCCCCACGAATGGCATGTACAGGTCGTGGGTGAAGGGCCGGATGTGTTGCTTCTGCACGGGGCCGGGGCCTCGGCGCACAGTTTTCACCGCCTGATGTCGCATCTGCCTGGCCATCGCCTGATCGCACCCGACCTGCCTGGCCAAGGTTTTACCCGTGCAGGCGGAATGCTGCGTCTTGGGCTTGATGAGATGGCCGATGACCTGACCGCGCTTTGCGCCGATCAGGGCTGGCGCCCGATGGCGATTGTCGGCCATTCTGCGGGAGGGGCGATTGCATTGCGCATGGCCGAGATCATGCCGCATGGGCCGCATGCCGTGATCGGTATCAACGCAGCTCTCGGCCCATTCGACGGCTTCGCAGGCTGGCTGTTTCCGAAACTCGCCCGCGCAATGGCCTCGAGCCCTTTTGCTGCCGCTGTGGTCACGCGTCTGTCGTCGAACCGCAAGCAGGTAGAACGGCTGCTCATCGGCATGGGCTCGCAGATCGACCAAGGCGGGATCGATGCTTACCATCGATTGGTCAGTCGCACGGCGCATATCGAGGGCACGCTGGGCATGATGGCGCAATGGCAACTCGAACCGTTACTGGAGCGTCTGCCGCAGATTGCTGTGCCCGCGCTCCTGATCGGAGCAACGCGCGACCGTGCCGTGCCGCCTGTTGTTTCGCTGCAAGCGTCGCGTGCTTTGCCGCGCGGCGAATATGCCGAGCTTGCGGGTTTCGGGCATCTGGTACATGAGGAAGCACCCTGCGAGGTAGCAACACTGATACTGCCGTTTATCGAGGCCAATCAGGCGGCAGTCAGCCTGCTGCCAGACAGACGACAGCAGCGGAACTGAGGTTTCGCAGCATCGAAGACGCGCCCGGCCAGGGTTGCCAAAATGGCCCTTCGCCTGCGCTGCACGCCCCGCGGCACAGGCGGTGTATTGGCTCAGGCCAGCCGAAAATTCTGCTCGACCACAGCCTCCATCGAAACATGACTCGATGTGTTGCTGACATGGGGCAGGACCGAGATTTTTTCGGCCATGATGCGGCGGTAATCGGCCATATCGCGCGCGCGCACTTTCATCAGGTAATCGCAGCGCCCGGCGATGAGATAGCATTCCTCGATTTCGGGAATCGCCCGGACTGCGGCGTTGAACTGTTGTAGCGCCTGTTCGCGCGTGTCGACCAGATTGACCTCGACATAGGTGACATGGGTCAGGCCCAATTGCAGCGGCGAGAGAATAGCGCGGTAGCCAGTGATCAGGCCGATTTCTTCGAGGTGCTTGATGCGCAGCGCGACCGGGGTTTTGGACAGGCCGACGCGGCGCGCTAGTTCGGCGATGGGCAGGCGCGCGTTTTCGGTCAGTTCTGCGAGGATCTTGCGATCAAGTGCGTCCAGCTTGGCATGCATACTGAAAACCTCTCTGAATTTGGTCTATTCGGCTATGAAATAGCAGTCACTCAGACACACTGACCAAAGCCTTTCTGATATTCTTGCGGAAAGGAATAAGGAGGTCCGCATGTCTGCTGTCAACCCGACATCGCTCGAAAGCCTGTTCACCACCGAGGCCAAATTCGCCGATGAGGCCGCCCTGCTTGAGCGGCTGGTCGCGCAAACCGGTCTGTCTTCGGCGGCCCGCGCCGCGATGAGTGAGCGCGCCGCCGATCTGGTGCGCCGCATTCGCGCTGACTCGCAGCCCAGCCTGATGGAGCATTTCCTCGCTGAATACGGTCTCTCGACGCGCGAGGGGATCGCGCTGATGTGCCTGGCCGAGGCCATGCTGCGCGTGCCTGACCGCATGACCATAGACGCGCTGATCGAGGACAAGATCGCACCCTCGGACTGGGGCAAGCATCTGGGCGCGGCCTCGTCCTCTTTGGTGAATGCCTCGACCTGGGCCTTGATGCTGACCGGCAAGGTGCTGGAGGAAGATCATGTCGGTGTCGCGGGCACGCTGCGCCGCGCCGTCAAGCGGCTGGGTGAGCCAGTGATCCGCACAGCAGTCGGTCGCGCCATGCGCGAGATGGGCCGCCAGTTCGTACTTGGGCAGACGATCGAGGCCGCGCTGTCGAATGCGCGCACACTGGAAGCGCAGGGCTACACTTACAGCTATGACATGCTGGGCGAAGCAGCGATGACCTTTGCCGATGCCGACCGCTACCGGGACGCTTATGCACAGGCTATCGATGCGATTTCGGGCTCTTGCAAAGCGGCAAGCGTTGCCGAGAATCCCGGGATTTCGATCAAGCTCTCGGCGCTGCACCCACGGTATGAGGTGGCGCAGGAAGATCGCATCATGGTCGAGCTTGTGCCGGTGGTGCAGGCGCTCGCGCGGCAGGCCGCGCGCGCAGGAATGGGGCTGAATATCGACGCAGAGGAACAGGATCGTCTGGTGCTGTCGCTTCAGGTGATCGAGGCGGTGCTGGCCGACCCGGCGCTGGAAGGCTGGGACGGGTTCGGCGTTGTGGTGCAGGCCTATGGCAAGCGCGCGGGGCAGGTGATCGACTGGCTGCACGAACTGGCCACGCGGCTGGATCGGCGGATCATGGTGCGACTTGTCAAAGGTGCCTATTGGGACACCGAGATGAAGCACGCGCAGGTCGAGGGCTACCCTGGTTTCCCGCTCTTCACCTCCAAACAGGCCACTGATGTGAGCTTTATCGTCCATGCCCGCAAGCTGATCGGCTATTCCGACCGCATCTATCCGCAATTTGCCACGCATAACGCTCATACAGTTGCCGCGATCCTCGAAATGGCGGGCGATGCGCAGTTCGAGTTCCAGCGCCTGCATGGCATGGGCGAGCGGTTGCATGACATCGTGTTGCGCGAAACGCGCGGGCGGTGCCGGATCTATGCGCCGGTTGGGGCGCATCGCGACCTGCTGGCCTATCTCGTGCGGCGACTGCTGGAGAATGGTGCGAATAGCAGTTTCGTCCATCAGATCGTGGATGAGGCGGTGACGCCGGAAGAGATTGCCCGCGATCCCTTTGAGAATCTCTCGGAGGCCCGCGCTCCGCGCGGGCTTGTCCCACCAGAGGCGATCTTCGGTGAGGGCAGACGCAATGCGAAGGGTTTCGATCTGACGGATGCCGAGAGCCTTGCCCGCATTCGGGTCGAGCGTGAGTTTGCGCTGTCCAATGTTGAGCCTTTGACTGTCACGCCCCCTACCGGCACCCAGCAGGACGTAATCAACCCGACCACGGGGGAGCGTATCGCGCAGGTGCTGATGGCCGATGCGCAGACGGCGCATCGCGCCGTTGCCGATGCGCTGATCTGGGATGCGCCGCCCCGTGAGCGGGCAGAGGTCCTGCGCCGCGCGGCCGATCTCTACGAGGCCCATAGCGGGCCGATTTTCGGGATACTTGCGCGCGAGGGCGGCAAGGCCCTGCCCGATTCGGTGGCGGAATTGCGCGAGGCAGTGGATTTCCTTCGCTACTACGCGTTGCAGGGCGAAGACGGCGCGCGCGACCCGCGCGGTATCATCGCCGCGATCAGCCCGTGGAACTTCCCACTGGCGATTTTCACGGGTCAGATCGCTGCCGCACTGATGGCCGGAAACGCGGTCATCGCGAAGCCTGCCGAAGCAACGCCGCTGATCGCGGCCTATGCGACGCAGCTCTTGCACGAGGCGGGCGTGCCGAAAACGGCGCTGCAACTGCTGACAGGTGAAGGCGGGGTTGTGGGCGCGGCGCTTTCCTCGGACAGCGACATGGCGGGTGTGGTCTTTACGGGCTCGACCGCGACCGCGCAGCGCATCGCGCGCAGCATGGCAGACCATCTGCATCCGGGTGCGCCGCTGATTGCCGAAACCGGTGGGCTGAATGCGATGATCGTCGATTCCACTGCCCTGCCTGAACAGGCAGTGCGCGATATCATCAACTCCGCGTTTCGGTCTGCGGGGCAACGCTGCTCGGCGCTGCGGTGTCTCTACATTCAGGAAGACGTGGCGGAGTCCTTCATAGGGATGATCAAAGGCGCGATGGATGCGCTGCGACTCGGCGACCCGCGCGAGCTGTCAACCGATGTCGGCCCCGTCATCGACCCGCGTGCGCAGAAGGACATCCTTGACTATATCACCGCGCATCGCGACCGGATCGTGCATCAGGTGGATGCGCCGAAAGAAGGGTATTTCGTGCCGCCGACAATGCTGCGTGTCCGCGGTATTGCCGATCTGGAGCGCGAGATCTTCGGGCCGGTGCTGCATTTCGCCACCTACCGGGCCGAGCAGATGGACCAGGTCATCGCCGATATCAACGCGCGCGGATACGGGCTGACTTTCGGGCTGCACACGCGGATCGACTCGCGCGTGCAGGAGGTCGCCGAGGCGGTGCATGTCGGCAATATCTACGTCAATCGCAACCAGATCGGTGCCGTGGTGGGGAGCCAGCCCTTTGGCGGCGAGGGGCTGTCGGGCACTGGTCCAAAGGCGGGGGGGCCGCATTATCTGCCGCGTTTCTTCGCGCCGGTGTTGCCGGATGCTGCGGCCGGAGAATGGCAAGGTTCTGCCGATGGCGCGCGGCTTCGCCGCGCGTTCGGCGACCCGCAAGCTGGGAAACTCTCCGAGACTCTCATGCCCGGCCCAACAGGTGAACTGAACCGCCTTGCGCTCTATCGCAGACCACCAGTCCTCTGCCTGGGACCAGGTGCCGAGGCGGCAAAAGCGCAGGTGGCAGCGGTCGTGGCTCTAGGTGGACACGCAATTCCGGTCGACGGTACGCTTGCACCCGAGGCACTGACCGGGCTGGCGGGCCTGTCAGCCGCACTCTGGTGGGGCGATGCGGAAACCGGGCGCGCTTATGCGCAGGCACTGGCCGCACGCGACGGCGCCATCATCCCGCTGCTGACATCACGGCCCGACATCGCCCATCTTGTGCATGAACGCCATCTCTGTGTCGATACCACGGCAGCGGGAGGAAACGCAGCATTGCTCGCAGGCTGACGAGCGACGGGACCTTGCATGTTGGATGCTTGAAACCCTTTAGGAAAATGCGCAAGCTGGCGGCAAACAAGCGAGAAGCGGAACGCAGCAGGGGAGGGACCGATGGGCTACATTCTGGCACTTGATCAGGGCACGACGTCAAGCCGTGGGATCGTGTTTGACGCGAGCATGACGATCAAGGCCGTCGCGCAGGAAGAATTCCCGCAGCATTATCCCCAATCGGGTTGGGTTGAGCATGACCCGATGGACCTGTGGTCCACGACTGCCTCCACAGCCCGCGCCGCGATAGAGAAGGCGGGGCTCTCGGCACGCGAGATTGCGGCCATCGGTATCACAAACCAGCGCGAGACGACGCTGGTCTGGGATCGAAAGACCGGAAAGGCCATTCACCCCGCGATTGTCTGGCAAGACCGCAGGACGGCAGATTTCTGCGCCACGTTACGCGCGGACGGGCAGGAGGCGATGATCACGGCCCGCACCGGGCTGTTGGCGGACCCATATTTCTCATCGACCAAATTGAAATTCATTCTCGATACGGTGGATGGCGCGCGTGAGCGGGCGCGCTATGGTGAGTTGGCCTTCGGCACAGTCGATACCTGGCTAATCTGGAACCTGACTGGCGGCAAGGTTTTTGCCACTGATGCCACCAATGCCGCGCGCACCATGCTCTATGACATCCACAAGGGCCGCTGGAGCCAGACCATATGCGATCTGTTCGACATTCCGCGCGAGATGCTGCCCGAAGTGCGCGATTGCGCCGCCGATTTCGGAACAACGCGTGCGGATCTCTTCGGTCACGAAATCCCGATCCTTGGTGTGGCGGGCGACCAGCAGGCCGCAACTATCGGACAGGCCTGTTTCACGCCCGGGATGCTGAAATCTACCTATGGCACAGGCTGTTTTGCAGTGCTGAACACGGGTGAGACGCCAGTTGCCTCAACGAACAAGTTGCTGACGACAATCGCCTATCAACTCGATGGCAAACCCACCTATGCGCTGGAAGGCTCGATCTTCATCGCGGGCGCCGTGGTGCAATGGCTGCGCGATGGGCTCAAGGTGATCCGCGCCGCACCCGAGACCCAAGCGCTGGCCGAGCAAGCCGACCCTTCGCAGGACCTGATCCTCGTGCCGGCCTTCGTCGGCCTTGGTGCGCCCTATTGGAAACCCGAGGCGCGCGGCGCAGTGTTTGGTCTGACGCGCAACTCCGGCCCGGCGGAGTTTGCCCGCGCGGCGCTGGAATCGGTGGGATACCAGACCCGCGACCTGTTGGAGGCGATGCAGGCCGACTGGGCGCGCGAGGGCGCGCAGCCGAGTTTGCGCGTCGATGGGGGCATGGCCGCGAATGATTACGCGATGCAATTTCTCTCCGATATCATCGGGGCACCGGTAGACCGACCGCAGGTGCTGGAGACCACGGCGCTGGGGGCCGCATGGCTGGCCGGTCAGCGCGCGGGGGTCTGGCCCGAAATGTCGGAATTCGCCAAGGTCTGGGCTGTCGAGCGGCAGTTCACCGCCAGCATGGATGGCGCTGCCCGCGACGCTCGCTATGCGCGCTGGAAACGTTCAGTGAATGCGGTGCTGGAGGTTTGATGCACCTGAAAAATCCAAGCTGGTCTTAACATAGCATCGCCTCTGGGGATTCTGAGTGAGCTTCGACTGACCGCTCTGGAGGAGTAAGCCATTGGTTCATCTGCATTCATCGAAGCAAAGCGCCGCCCTGCAGATGCGGGGCGACGCTTTTCAACTCAGGCTTTCGCTCAGAAGAAGCCGAGCTTGTTGGGGTTGTAGCTGACCAGCATGTTCTTGGTTTGCTGATAGTGGTCGAGCATCATCTTATGGGTCTCGCGACCGATGCCCGATTGCTTGTAGCCGCCAAAGGCCGCGTGCGCCGGGTAGGCATGGTAGTTGTTGACCCAGACACGACCGGCCTCGATACTGCGACCGAAGCGATATGCACGGGTGCCGTCGCGGGTCCAGACCCCGGCACCGAGGCCATACATCGTGTCATTGGCAATCGCGAGCGCCTCTTCCTCGTCCTTGAAGGTCGTCACCGACACGACCGGGCCGAAGATCTCTTCCTGAAAGACCCGCATCTTGTTGTGGCCTTTCAGGATTGTGGGCTCGATATAGTAACCGCCCGACAGATCGCCGCTCAGTTCCTTGGCCTTGCCGCCGGTCAGCACTTCGGCGCCTTCTTCCACACCAATGGTGAAATAGGACATGATCTTGTCATGCTGCTGCTTGCTGGCCTGTGCGCCGACCATGGTGGCAAGATCGCGCGGGTCGCCCTGCTGGATGGCCCTTACGCGAGCGATGCAGCGCGCGATGAACTCCTCATAGATGTCTTCCTGAATAAGCGCGCGCGAGGGGCAGGTGCAGACTTCACCCTGATTGAAGGCAAAGAGCACAAAACCTTCGACGGCCTTGTCCAGATAGGCATCGTCCTGCGCCATCACGTCGCTGAAGAAGATGTTGGGCGATTTGCCGCCCAGTTCCAGCGTGACCGGTATCAGGTTTACGGTCGCGGCTTCCATGATCTTGCGGCCTGTCGCGGTCGAGCCGGTGAAGGCGATCTTGGCGATGCGGGTGGAGCGCGCCAGCGCGTCACCGGCCTCGGCGCCCAGACCATTCACGATATTCAGCGTGCCGGCGGGCAAAAGATCGGCGATGACTTCCATCAGCACCAGAATCGCAGCCGGGGTTTGCTCGGCAGGCTTGAGCACGATGCAATTACCGGCCGCCAGCGCAGGGGCGATCTTCCATGCGGCCATCAGGATCGAGAAGTTCCACGGGATGATCTGGCCGACCACGCCAAGCGGTTCGTGGAAGTGATAGGCCACTGTGTCGTGGTCGATTTCCGACATGGTGCCTTCCTGCGCCCGCAGCGTTCCTGCGAAATAGCGGAAATGGTCCACGGCAAGCGGGATGTCAGCGGCCGTCGTCTCACGGATGGGCTTGCCATTGTCCCAGGTCTCGGCCGCGGCGATCAGGTCAAGGTTTTCCTCGATCCGGTCGGCAATCTTCAGCAAGATGTTCGACCGCTCTGCCGCCGAGGTCTTGCCCCAGGCGTCTTTCGCAGCATGGGCCGCATCGAGTGCCAGGTCGACATCGGCTGCATCCGAGCGCGGCACTTCGCAGACTTTCTGGCCGGTAATCGGCGTGATATTGTCCATGTAACGGCCTGCGACTGGGGCAACAAACTTGCCGCCAATGAAATTGTCATACCGCTCGCGGAAGGGCGACTGGGTCCGGAAATCGGCGTGGGTCATCTGGTTCATGGGGTCTTCCTCCTCAAAGGGCCGTCTCCTCTCGACGGCATGTGTTCAGGGTCGCGCCCGGCAAGGGCGCGGTCGTCCAGTGCAATGGAACGACAACGGAAATATCTGATACTATTGCCGTTTCCGGCACCAAATCCCTGTTGTGGCAGGGTGTCTGGATGGAAGGAAGAAACACCGAAACATGGTTCGAAACAATGCGACCATAGCATTACGCATAAAGCAGGATGCGACAAAACAGCGACCACCGGCGCAAAGGGCTGGTCTTCCGAACCAGCCTTCGCGCGCCGCGTACCCTCTATTCCGCAATATCCACTTGTCGGAACCAGTAGCTGTGATCGCCGCGTTCTGCCCTGCTTTCGGGCTCGGTCTGCTGCGCAGGGATCTGGCGCAGCAATCGTTGTAGCCTGCGCAGCGAAAGTGGTTTGCGTATCAAGAGAACGCCCTGCTCGTCGGCTTGCTGTGCGAGATCAGGGTTATGGTCCGCCGTGATCAGCACCGCAGGGAGCATACCATGCCTCAAGCGCAGGTCGCGCACCAGGTCGAGCCCGTTGGCGCCGTGGTCTAGTTGGTAATCGGCAAGAATGACGTCGGGGGGCACGCCGAGTTCGTCGATCAGAGCTTCAGCTTCCGCGAGTGTTGCCGCTTCGATCGGACTGGTGCCCCACCCTTCCAGCACTCCGATCATCGCGCTGCGTACTTCGCGGTCATTCTCGACCACCAGCACCAGCAGGTCGTCGAGTGCGTCACGCTTGCTGTCATGCAAGTTCTTCGCCGCCTCGCGCCGCTGATCAGGTTCCACAAGCGGCACCGTGACGCTGAAGACCGTTCCCTTACCCTCGATCGACCGCAATGACAGCGGATGCCCCAGCAGTGCGCAGGCTTGTTCGACAATGGCGAGGCCCAAGCCCATGCCACTGTCGCCCTGAGCTGGGTCGAGCCGGGTGAACTCGCGAAAGATCTCTGTCTGCTTGTCCTCTGGAATGCCGGGGCCTGTATCCCAGACTTCTATCCGAAGGTGTTTGCCCCTATGGCGCACGCCCAAGATGATCCGACCACTCTTGGTGTAGCGCAGTCCATTGGACAGAAGGTTCTGCAGAACGCGCTTGAGATAGACCGGGTCGCTATGGACATGAGCGCGCGTGTCGTGCACGCGAAATCCAAGTCCGCGTGCAGTGGCCATCGGAGCAAATTCTTCGCGCAGCCTGTCCAGCAGGGGCGCGAGAGCAAAACTCTCGGGTTTCGCATGGGCTGCGCCGATATCGAATTTGGAAATATCCAGAAGCACGCCCAGAATCTGCTCGACCGAGCCAAAGGCCGAGTTGACGCGTTCGACCAGCCGCGCCTGTGCTGGTGGCTGCTCCATTCCGGATAACGAGGACAGAAACAGCTTGGCGGCGTTGAGGGGCTGCAGCAGGTCATGGCTGGCCGAGGCCACGAAGCGCGACTTCGAGGCATTGGCACGCTCGGCCTCATCCCGGGCGGATTCCAGTTCCAATGTGCGCGCGCGAACGCGCGCTTCAAGCGTCTCGTTCAGCCGGTGCATTTCGGCAATTGCGCGGCGCTCCTTGGTGAGGTCGTTGAACGAGATCACGAACCCTCTATCCGGCATCGCTTGCGCGAAGAGGTCCAGTACGTTGCCCTCCTCCTGCACGATCTCAACCTTCAAGGGTGGCCGGTGCGGCGGGCCGTTGACCCAGTCAGTGAGGGTTGCGCGAATATTGCTGCGCCCCAGCTGACGGCGGCGCATCAGGTTGTTCAGAATCGCCGTGAAGGGTGTCCCCGTCGCTAGTAGGTCCACCGGCGGGGAGAACAGCTCTCGCAGGCGCCGATTCCAACCCGCAAGCCGAGCTTTGGCATCGAAGATCAACACCCCTTGATCGATGTGATCGAGCGTCGCGCGCACCATCTGCGCCTGTTCGTCCAGCAGCTTGGTGCGCTCTTCGCGGGCATTTCGTACCATGGCGGTCACATCAGTCTGCGTGACCGCGGTCCCGCCCGAGCTCATGCGCTGTTCCGAGACCTGAATCCATTGATCCTCCACCAGCGGCACCATGAAATTCACATCGCGCCGTTGATGGCTCTCCAGCCGCTGCGTCACCCATTCGCGGCGCTCAGAACTGTCAGGCAGGTTCAGCCCAGGGCTCTCCGAGACAATGCGCACATAATCCCGGAAGGTCAGCCCCGGTCCGATGCGGCGCCGGACATCGGGCAGGTCGGCACAAAAGCGCGAGTTCCACATGGTCAGCCGATCCTCGGCGTCGAACATTGCGAAACCCTCAACCATCGCTTCCAGCGCGTCTGCCAACGCATTGCGCGCGCCGACCGCATCGCGCTCGGCCTGTGATAGCCGCGCATTGGCCACGCGCAGCCGGTCGAGCGTTTCGGCCAGGTCGCGCGTGCGTGTACGCACCTGACTCTCCAGCGCGACGACATGGGTAAGTTGCGCCGCCGGGCGGCTCGCGCCCTGTGTGATTCGTTCGGACCGGTCCATCAGTGCGCTCACGATCAGGCGCAGGCGTTCGTTTTCGTCTGCAAGGCTCAGATCGTCGGTGAGAAAACTTTCAGACATCTTCTGCCTCCCGGCTGGCAGATTGCCCGAGATAATCCGATGCAGTGAGTGAATCAGTATCCTCGGCGGGTGGATAAAAGGCGAGACCAGTGAAGGTCTGGTTCACGTGGACAAGATTGAACTGCTCGCCATAGGTGTTGAACCCCGTCACGCCAAAGCGGTCGAGCAGCGCCGAGAGGCGGTGTTGCTTTTGACTGTGTTCGGCCTCAAGGCGGCGAAGAATGCAGTCACAGGCGAGGATCGCAGGCGTGCCCACCTTGGCCGACAGCTTGGTCAACTCACGTTCCAGATGGGCCTCCAGATCGGTGCTCTGGGCAAGACGCAACACGAGCCCGCATTCAATGGCCGAGAAGAAGCGCAGGGTGCCGTCGGGCTCGACCCGCTGAATCGCCAGAACGTGGTGGTCCTCGCCGATTTTCGATACAACGGGGTTGGCGGCAAAAGTGAAAGGCGAGAGTTGCTGCGGGTCCTTGCCAAGTATGCGGGCGTACTCGGGGCCGGCTGGCATACCATTGATCGCACGGACGAGTCGGTTGTCGGGGTCGGCATCCGTAACCACCATCCGATGCTCGGTGGGTTCCAAATGGTCGAAGCGAAAGGCCGTGACCCGGCAAGGTGTTCGCAGCACCGCGAGCACGGCCGTGTTGGTCATGAAACGGCCCTGATGCAGCACGAAGGTCTTGCCGAAATTCAGCCCATCCCCGGCCGAACCGCCAACCAGCGGGCTTTGCCCAAGAGCCTCTGACAAGGCCCAGGCGAGTTGTTCCTCCATAAGTGATAGCCCGTCACTGAGCAGGAAGGCGACTTCATTGGCCCAATCGGCGGTCGAGAAGGTCACCTCGGCGCGCAATTCGAATGCGAGGTCGCGTGCCAGATCGGGGCTGAAGCGGCGCAGGTCATTCAGATAGCCGGTGGCGACGCGAAACAGGCTGCGGGGCAGGCCCATCGCCACGATGGAACCGGTCAAATACCCCCCTGCTCCGATCTCGCCTGCGGTCGTGCAGCCGATCACCTGGGTCTGCCCGACAACCGGGACAAGCGCGCGCTCGATAGCCTTGAGATCATGCCCCTCGCCTACGAACAGGATCAGAAGCGCGAGCGAGGTAGCGTCGACCTGCCCGAGAACCTCTTCAATCGCGCGCTCGGTATCGGGCTCGTCTGACTGCGCACGCGTGATGAATGCGTCCTGCTGTGACATCCGTCGCCCCTCCCCTGGCTGGCGGATTGCTGTCTTTGAGACAGATTACTCTAGCCGCGCGCCCGCGCAAACGGATTTGCACGCCCGGTCTGGGTCACGTCGGGTTTTTGCCGCGCAGGATCTCGGCGAAACTGGCTGAATTGGCGATACGCACGGCCTGGGTGCGGCTTTGTGCGCCAAGCTTGCGCAATATGGCCGTGACATGCGCCTTGACAGTGGTTTCCGAGATCGAGAGTTCATATGCGATCTGCTTGTTTAAATAGCCCTCACAGATCAGCGCGAGGATGCGTGCCTGTTGCGGCGTCAATTCGCCCAAACGGTCTATCGCACCGCGCTCGGCATCGGGAGGGGCGCCCTTTGCAGGTGGCGCGTAGCCCTGCGGCAGATAGGTGCCGCCCTGTGTGGCAGCGCGTATGGCCGTTACAAAAGCCTCGCGCGGGCTGTGTTTGGGAACAAAGCCTGCTGCGCCTGCGTGCAACACGGCCGTGATGATACGATCCTCCGACATCGACGAGACCACGATTACTGGCACCCCTGGCGCGGTGGTGCGCAGCCGTGTAAGCCCGTCCAGTCCGGCGACATCGGGCAGGTTCAGATCGAGCACGATGGCATCGACCTCCAGCCCGCCGCGCAGGCGCTCGAGGGCTGTCTCGAGCGAGCTTGCAGTCTCTATTGTCGCAAGACCCATAGCTTCGGAGAGCGTCATTTCGAGCGCCTCACAAAACAATGGGTGGTCATCGATCACCAGTATCATGTCGTCCCTCTTTCTGGTGACAGCGTCCATAGTTATCAGTGTTTCTCGCATAGCGTGCCTGTGTATGCTGTCCTTACTCCCCATCGCCATCATAGCGCTGATATCGCCTTGTGCCTTCCCCTCCTTAGGTCGCATGCGCGTTTTGATGGTTTCGAGC
>SLJW01000005.1 GCA_007134865.1 Paracoccaceae bacterium
CCGTGCCGGACATCATGTTTTCCGCCACGCCCGGTCCGGCGGAGCCCGCGACATGCACCGTCGCCTGCTGGTTCATGCCCGCGCAGTAATAACCGGTCGAGCCGCGCACCGTCACCTCGATGGGTGCATCAAGCCCCACGGCGATGGCATGCGCGCCGCGCGGGTTCAGGATTTCCCATTGCGTGGCGTTGGTCTGCGCTGCCTGTGCCTGCAGCGTGGCGTTCATCTCGCGCAAGGGCGTGGTGGCAAGGTCGATGCTCTGCATGGCTCAATGCTTCCAGAAATAGACGGTGGCGGGCTCGGGCTCCCAGACGCGGGCGCCTTCGATCCCCGGCAGGTTCACCAGCGCGCGGTATTCGGACCCGAAAGCCACGTATTGATCGGTTTCGGCCATGACAGCGGGTTTGCAGGCGATGGGGTCGCGCACCACGCCGAAGCCGTCGCGCGTGCCGACAACAAAGGTGAAGAACCCGTCAAGATCGTCCAGCGCGCCCTCCAGCGCTTCGCCCAGTGAAGCCCCGTTCTGCATCTTCCAGGTCAGATAGGCCGCGCCGACTTCGGTATCGTTCTCGCTCTCAATACGCAGCCCCTCGCGCTTCAGCCGACGCCGCCAGTTGTTGTGGTTCGAGAGCGAGCCGTTGTGGACCAGGCATTGATCCGCGCCAGTGGAATAGGGGTGGGCGCCGTCGGTGGTGACTGCAGATTCGGTAGCCATGCGGGTGTGGCCGATGCCATGGGTGCCGCCCATCGCCGCCAGATCGAAGCGGCGGGCGACATCGCGGGGCAGGCCGACTTCCTTGTAGATCTCGATGGCCGCGCCGTCGCTCATCACCCGCAGGCCGGGGCGCAGCACCGCCAGCGCGTCGCGCGCTTCGTCAACCTTGCTTGCTGGAAGCTCGAGCACAGCGTGGGTATCCTTGCGGCGCAAGCTGACCTTCGCGCCGAGCGTATTGCCCAGATCTTGGGCGAGCGTGTCAAAATCCGCACCGGGATGATCTGACTGGACCGTGAGTTTCGCCTTTTCTGACGCGCTGTCGCCATAGATCGCGATCCCGGCGCTGTCGGGTCCGCGATCCGTCATCGTGACAAGCATGTCGGTCAACAGCGCACCAAGTTGCGGTTCCAGCGATTTGTCTTTGAGAAAGAGGCCAACAATGCCGCACATCCATGTCGCTCCTTTTATGAATGCGCTCGAAAGCTAGCAGTGGAGCATTTTGAATTCAACTCAGAAGAAACATTTATTCATTTCAGGCGCGATATCGTTGAGAGGCGCCCAAATTTTCAGCTATCCTTCTGGCGGTCATTGTTGTCTTCGGTTCGCGCCCCTCACCGTTGCGCCCGGAATCTTCGTTTCATGTGCGACAGACAGCTTTCATGTGTCTGCAGGGTATTCAGCGCGCGAATTTCCGCAGGCGCCTCTTTGGCAAGGCGTAGCTCAGGCCACGGGTTCGCTGGCTCGCCTTTTTTCATCTTCGGTCAGAAGGTGGCAAGCCGCCTCTCCGCTGACCGTCGTCACGGGGGGAGGGACAATCTGGCGGCAGATGTCCATGACATGGGGGCAGCGGGGGTGGAAGGCGCAGCCGGGTGGCGGGTTGATCGGATTGGGAATCTCGCCGGTGACGGGGGTGCGCCTGCGCCCGGAGAGCGCCAGATCCGGCACCGCATCAAGCAGCATCCGGGTATACGGGTGCTGCGGCTCGACAAACAGCCGTTTGGAGTCCGCGATTTCGACCAGCCGCCCGAGGTAGAGCACGCCGATGCGGTTGGCCATGTGCCGCACCACGCTCAGGTCATGGCTGATCAGCAGATATGTCAGGCCGAATTCGTCCTGCAGATCGCGCATCAGATTCAGGATCTGGGCCTGCACGGATACGTCCAGCGCCGAGGTCGGCTCGTCACAGACAATGAACTCGGGACGCGAGGACAGGGCGCGCGCAATCGCGATCCGCTGGCGCTGACCGCCTGAAAACTCATGAGGAAACCTCGCCGCATCGGCTGCAGAGAGGCCGACGAGGTCGAGAAGCCGTCCGACCTCCTGTCGCACCGCCGCACCCGTCAACAACCCGAAGGTATGGATCGGTTCGGCTATGATATCGCCCACGCGCCAGCGCGGGTTGAGGCTGGCAAACGGGTCCTGAAAGATCATCTGGAAGCGACGGCGCAGCTTGCGCATCGCGGCACCGGAATTGAAATCCATCACCTGACCGTCGAAACGGATCTCGCCTGCCGAGGGTTCCAGCAGTCCGACGATCATCTTGGCGATGGTGGATTTCCCCGATCCCGACTCGCCCACCAGGGCAAATGTCTCGCCCTTGCGGATCTCGAAACTCACATCCTCATTGGCGGTCAGGAACTGCTTGTCCTCGCGCTCGATCACCCGGTTGAGCCAGGGTTTCGATACGTCGAACCGGCGGGTCAGGCCCTTGACCGATAGCAGGACATCACTCATCGGCGCTCTCCATGGCGTTGTCATAGAGCCAGCAGGCCACCTGCCGCCCGCCTGGTCGCTCGGCGGGGTCGGGGCGATCAACCCGGCAGCGATCCATGACGCGTGTGCAGCGCGGGTTGAAGGCGCATCCTGTCGGGATGGCGTTCAGGCGTGGCATTGCGCCGGGAATCTGGGTCAGCCGCTCCGCTGTCTGGGTGAGTGTCGGGATCGAGCCCATCAGCCCGACCGTATAGGGGTGCTCGGCAGCCTGGATCACGTCGCGCACCGGACCGATCTCGGCAAGCCGCCCGGCATAGAGCACAGCCACCCGGTCCGCCGTTTCCGCGATGACCCCCATGTCATGCGTGATCAGCATGACCGAAGCACCCCGTTCCGCGCAGATTTCCTTGAGCACATCGATGATCTGCGCCTGCACCGAGACATCGAGCGCGGTGGTGGGCTCGTCAGCGATCACCAGTTCGGGCTCGGCGGCCAAGGCAAGCGCGATCACCACACGCTGACGCATCCCCCCCGAGAAGTGATGCGGGTAGTCGTCGATCCGCCGACCCGCGGCCGGAATGCCGACACGGTCAAGCAGTGCCACAGCGCGCTTGCGCGCCTCCTTCTCGGAGACGTCGATATGCGTGCGGATCGTCTCGATCAGTTGCTGCGCAACAGTGTAGAGGGGGTTGAGGCTGGTCAGCGGGTCCTGGAACACCATGCCGATGCGCCGCCCGCGGATGCGCCGCATTTTCTCGCGTGGCAGGTTGTCGATACGTTCGCCGCGCAGCCATATCTCGCCGCCCGCAATCCGGCCCGGTGGCTCCAGCAGCCCGATGATGGCGGCCCCGGTCAGCGACTTGCCGGCACCCGACTCGCCCACCATGCCCAGAACCTCGCCCTCGGCGATGTCGAAAGAAATCTTGTCCAGTGCCCGCAGGACGCCGCGGCGGGTGGGAAACTCCACCACCAGATCACGGACGGAAAGAAGCGGTGTCGCCATCAGCGCAACCTCGGATTCAGGGCATCGCGCAGCCAGTCACCCAGCAGGTTGACGGACAGCGCAAGGGCCAGCAGCGTGATCGAGGGGAAAAGCAGAATCCACCATTCCCCCGAGAAGAGGAACCCCTGGCCGATCCGGATCAGCGTGCCGAGCGAGGGCTGTGTCGGCGGCACGCCAACGCCCAGAAAGGACAGTGTCGCCTCGGCAATGATCGCCAGTGCAAGGCCAATCGTGGCGATGACCAGCACCGGGCCCATGACATTGGGCAGTATGTGGCGCAGCAGGATCTTGGCCGGATGCGCGCCGATCACGCGGGCGGCCTGCACATATTCCTTGTTCTTCTCGACCATCGTCGCCCCGCGCACGACGCGGGCATATTGCACCCAGTCCGACAGGCCGATGGCTACAATCAGCACCCAGATCGCCATTGCCTCGCGATAGGCGGGCGGGATGAAGCCGCGCGCAACCCCAAAGATCAGAAGCGCCAGCAGGATCGAAGGGAAGGTCAGTTGCACATCCGCCACCCGCATCAGCAGGCTATCCACCCAGCCGCCGCGATAGCCCGCGATCAGCCCCAGCGTGATGCCCAGAACCATCGCGAATAGCACCGCCATGAAGCCCACGAACAGCGAGATCCGGGCACCATAGAGGATGGTTGAAAATACATCGCGCCCCTGATTGTCGGTGCCTAGCCAATAGACATTGCCGGTAAAGGCATTGGGCTCCATCGGCGGCGTGAAGCCGTCCATCAGGTTCAGCGAGGCGGGGTTGAACGGATCATGTGGGGCCAGCCAGGGCGCAAGCACCGCCGCCAGAATGATGATCAGCGAGACCAGTGCCGCGATGATCGCCAAGGGCGAGCGGCGGAAGGAATAGGCGATGTCGCTGTCCCAGGCGCGGGCCAGCGCGTTCGGGCGGTTTTCAGGTGTAAAATCGGCCATGCCTGCCTCCTCAGTGCCGCGCATTAGCGCGATCCACGCGCAGGCGCGGGTCAACGGCATAATACAGAAGGTCCACGATCAGGTTGATCACGACAAAGACCAGCGCAATCAGCATCAGATAGGCGGCCATAACCGGCACATCGACGAATTGCACCGAACGGATGAACAGCGCGCCGACACCGGGCCACTGGAACACGGTCTCGGTGATGATCGAGAAGGCGATGATCGACCCCATCTGCAACCCGGTGATGGTGATCACCGGCACCAGCGTGTTCTTCAGTGCATGGCCGAAATGGACCGCGCGGTTCGAGAGCCCGCGCGCGCGCGCGAATTTGATATAGTCGGTGCGCAGCACTTCCAGCATCTCGGCGCGAACCAGCCGCATGATCAGCGTCATCTGATAGAGGCCAAGCGTGATCGCGGGCAGGATCAGCGAGGCGCGCCCGGACTGCGTCAACAGACCGGTGCGCCACCACTCACCGATGTAGACGGTGTCCCCGCGCCCGAAACTTGGCAGCCATTGCAGCTCGACCGCGAAGACCCAGATCAGCAGCACGCCGATCAGGAAGGTGGGCAGCGATACGCCGATCAACGAGATGGTCATAATCGAGCCGGACACCCAGTTGCCGCGCCGGAGTGCTGTGTAGACCCCGAAACCTACGCCAAAGACGAAAGCCAGAATCCCGGAAACCAGAGCCAGTTCAAGCGTCGCAGGCAGGCGCGACACGATCAGTTCCATAACCGGCTGTTGCAGCCGATAGGAAATCCCGAAGTCGCCCGTCGCCGCGCGCGCAACGAAGTTCCAGAACTGGATGATGAACGGATCATTCAGTCCCAGGGCCTCGCGTAACTCTGCCCGTTCGGCCAGGGTCGTTTCCTGACCGACCATCGAGGCGATAGGGTCACCGACGAAGCGAAAGAGCGCAAAGGCGACCAGTGCCACGGTCAGCATCACGATGACCGATTGCACCAGGCGGCGCAGGATGAAGGCGATCATTTCGGACCTCGGGTAAAGTTTAGGTCAGCAAGGCTGCCCCAAAACGCAAAGACCCGCGCGGGCTACCCCGCGCGGGTCCATTCGTCAAGACACAATCAGTCGAATGTAACCGTCGTCATGCGCGGCTGGTTTTCCGGGTGCACATCCAGATTGATGTTATCGCGCATCGCATAGGCCAGAACCTGATTGTGCACGTTCAGGAAGATGCGCTCTTCCATCACCTCGTCCCAGATCTCTGCAATCAGCGCATCGCGCTCTTCCAGATCGGTCATCGTGGCCAGCGCCTGGATCTTGGCGTCCAGTTCCGGGTTGGAATAGCGCGAACCGTTGAACGAGCCATAGCTGCCTTCGCGGGTATGAACCAAGAAGTCGAACACATACTGGCTGTCAAAGGTCGGAACCCCCCAGCCAAGCAGGTAGAAATCGGTCTCCCAGTTCTCGATCAGCGGGAAGTGCAGCGAGCGGGTTTGTGCGTTCAGATCGACATTGATGCCGATCCGCGCCAGCATGCCCACCAGCGCCTGACAGATAGCCTCGTCATTCAGGTAACGGTCATTCGGGCAATCGAGCTGCACTGAGAAACCATCCGCGAAACCCGACTCTGCCATCAGTTCCTGCGCACGGGCTAGGTCAGGGTCACGAAAGGCGTGCATTTCTTCCGTCCAGCCATTGACGAAGGGCGGCAGCGGTGCAGCCGAGGGCTGGCTCTCGCCACGCATCACCACTTGCTGGATCGCGTTACGGTCGATTGCCAGCGACATGGCCTCGCGCACTTCGGGGCTCGCGAAGGGGTTGCCCTCGGCATTGGACGAGGCGAGCGAATCCGATGTCATGTCATAGCTGAAAAAGATGTTGCGGTTTTCCGGGCCGCGCACCACGCGGATACCGGGGGTCTGTTCCAGCCGCGCGATATCCTGCACCGGCACATCCTGCACGATATCCACTTCACCCGACAGCAGGGCCGCAACGCGGGTCGCAGCCTCTGAAATCGGAGTATAGATGATCTCGGTCACGGCGGGCGCATCGTCCCAGTGATCCTCGAAGACCTGCAACACAGTGCGCACTTCGGGGTCACGCTCGACCAGCATGTAGGGGCCGGTGCCATTGGTGTTGCGTACCGAATAGGCTTCCTCGCCGGCGGCAAAATTGGGCGCGGTTTCGACGCCATTCGCTTCGGCCCATGCCTTCGACATGATGAAGGTATTGGTCAGGTTCTGCACATAGAGCGGCGCCGGGCCGGACATGCGGACATGCACGGTGGTGTCATCCACGGCGGTCACTTCCTCGACGGCCGCATGCAGGGCGGCCATGCCCGAAGGGGGTGTCCGCGCGCGGTCGAGCGAGAAGACGACATCTTCCACGGTCATGTCGCTGCCGTCATGGAATTTCACGCCTTCTCGGATGGTGAAAACCCAGACGGTCTCGTCCTCGTCACTGATACCCCAATCGGTCGCTAGGCGCGGGGTCAGCGTCCCATCGACAGCCCGACCGACCAGAGTCTCGTAAATGTGATGGTTCAGCGTATGGGTTGGCCCTTCATTCTGGCTGTGCGGGTCCATCGTCAGCGCATCGCCCACCCGCGCCCAGCGAAGGGTCTCGGCATCGGCGGCAACGATGGTAAGCATAAGCGCGGCTGCAGCGGTGCTCAAAATAAGCCCGGCGCGAGCGGAGCGCAGGAGTCGCTTCGTCGTCATGGTAGATCTCCCTGATCTGGTTTTCTTCCGGTCTGGCCCTGTGGGTCCGACACGAAACTGACCAAGTGTTCCGAGCTTTCTGGTTTGAAGTCAAGGGGTGGGGCATTTGTCGCAACTGATGAAACTGACGCTGCGCTGCTGACCCGTGGTGAAGCTGATGGCGACACCCGCGCGCAGGGCATCGTCGACACCGGTCTGCCCATCACTTCGGCCAGCACCACCCGCGTTTCCCTGGTCCTCCGGCTTAAAAGGATGTGACGTTCCACCCGAGGAGTACGACCGGCTTAGGCTCAGGACCCATTGATTTCACCCTCGCGGCGTGATTCACGCTCTGCAAGGAGACCGATCAATGAGCAATCTTTTCTGGCTGACTGAGTGAAGCGGATCAGCAAACAGTCCGGGGGACTGTTTTCCCGCTGAGCCAGATGGAGCGTCTGAAACCCTTCTTCCCCAAGAGCCATGGCAAGCCTCGCGTTGATGACAGACGCGTTCTGAGTGGCATAATCTTCATCAATCGCAATGGGTTGCGGTGGTGTGATGCGCCCAAGGAATACGGCCCGTACAAGACCTTATACAACCGCTGGAAGCACTGGAGCGATATGGGCGTGTTCGCCCGGGTCATGGCGGGTCTGGCGGCAGAGGGGACCGAGACCAAGACGATCATGATCGATGCCACATATCTGACGGAAATCGCTGCGCGCCCGCGTCTCAGCGGTTTGCACCCCACCGGCAAACCCTTTTGAAAACAGGAGAAATTTCGCCTCCGATGCGCGGCCTGAACGGGTTCGCAACGGTGATGGTGGCGGA
>SLJW01000029.1 GCA_007134865.1 Paracoccaceae bacterium
AGCAGCGGCAGGGGAACAATCCAGAAGAGCACCGGAAACCCTGCCAGCAAGGCCAGCAGCAGCCAGTCATGCGCTATCCTGTGCAGTAATCGAGCAGGCAGTCTGATCACGAAGGCTCTCTGACGGCTGCGCAGTGACTATGCGCCAGCGGTGTGGCAATCAAGCATGTGGCTCAATCCTAAGCTGACCATCAGCATCGGTCCATGCCTCTTGTGCGGTGTCTGTCCTGTCAGCACCTTTTCCGGAAAGAACCACAGCTCCGCGCGCAACTCTCACGGAATAGTGCGGCCTCTGCGCCATTTCCCGCGCACTCTCCGGCACGCCCCCCTTTACCGCCCCGGCATTCGCACCCTATAAGGCGCGAGATGGCGCTTGCCCTGCTGGCATTGCGCCCTGCCCCTTGTGATCACGGATACCCCGCATGAACTTCTTCCCCAGCCTGTTCACCTCTGACATGGCCATTGACCTCGGCACCGCCAACACGCTGGTCTATGTCAAGGGGCGCGGTATCATCCTCAACGAGCCCTCGGTGGTGGCGTATCACTCGAAGGACGGGCGCAAAGCTGTGCTGGCCGTGGGCGAGGATGCGAAACTTATGCTTGGCCGCACGCCGGGCAGCATCGAAGCGATCCGCCCCATGCGCGACGGTGTGATTGCGGATTTCGATGTGGCCGAGGAAATGATCAAGCATTTCATCCGCAAGGTGCATCGCAACACGGTGTTTTCCAAGCCCAAGGTCATCGTCTGTGTACCCTATGGCGCGACGCCAGTCGAGAAACGCGCCATCCGCCAATCGGTGCTCTCGGCAGGCGCGCGGCGCGCAGGGCTGATCTCGGAGCCGATTGCCGCGGCCATTGGGGCTGGCATGCCGATCACGGACCCCACGGGCTCGATGGTGGTCGATATCGGCGGCGGGACGACCGAGGTTGCCGTTCTGAGCCTGGGCGATATCGTCTATGCGCGTTCGGTTCGTGTAGGGGGCGACCGGATGGATGAGGCCATTGTCAGCTTCCTGCGCCGCAATCAGAACCTGCTGATCGGGGAATCGACTGCCGAGAAGATCAAATGCTCCATCGGCACCGCACGCATGCCCGATGACGGGCGCGGCAAGTCAATGCTGGTGCGCGGCCGCGACCTGTTGAACGGTGTGCCCAAAGAGGCTGAGATCACGCAGGCGCAAGTCGCCGAGGCCCTGGCAGAGACCGTGACCACCATCTGCGAGGCGGTGATGATCGCGCTCGAGACCACCCCGCCCGATCTTGCCGCCGATATCGTTGACCGCGGCGTGATGCTCACAGGAGGCGGCGCGCTTCTGGGCGAGCTGGATCTGGCCTTGCGTGAACAGACCGGCCTGTCCATATCAGTGGCCGATGAGGCGCTGAATTGTGTTGCCATCGGCACCGGCAAGGCGCTGGAATACGAGAAGCAGCTGCGCCATGCGATCGATTACGAAAGCTGAGCGCGGCCATCGATCAGGGTGTGAGGTTTGGCCAACACGCCACGGCAAGATCAGGATTTCGTCCGTCCCGTCCGGCGCGTGCTGGTGGGGCTTTTGGCGGTATTGCTGCTGCTCACCTTCCTGATCTGGCGCATCGACAGCCCGCGCGTGGAACAGTTCCGCATGGCGGTGATCGACCGCGTCGTGCCCTCTTTTGACTGGGCCATGCGCCCTGTCGCGCGCGCTGTCGCCATGGCGGAGAATTTCCGCTCTTACGCGCGGATCATCGAGCAGAATCAGGAATTGCGCCGCGAATTGCAGCAGATGCGCGCCTGGCGCGAGGCGGCGCTTCAACTTGAGCAACGCAATGCCCAGTTGCTCGATCTCAATCAGGTCCGGCTTGATCCGCAACTGACCCATGTCACCGGCGTGGTGATGGCCGATAGCGGCTCGCCCTTCCGGAAATCGGTGCTGTTGAATGTCGGCGCACGCGATGGGGTGCAGGATGGCTGGGCCGTGATGGACGGGCTCGGGCTGGCCGGTCGGGTCGCCGGGGTTGGCAACCGCACGGCCCGCGTGGTTCTGCTGACCGATACCGCAAGCGCGCTGCCGGTCGTGATCCAGCCATCGGGGCAACGGGCGATGCTGGTTGGAGACACCTCTGCCTTCCCGCTGCTGGAATTCATCGAGTCCCCGGACGAGGTGCGCCCGGGTGACCGGGTGATCAGTTCGGATGATGGCGGCGTGTTTCCGGCGGGGCTTCTGGTGGGCGAGGTGGTGCAGACCCGTGACCGGCGCCTGCGCGTGCGGATCGCGGCCGATTACAGCCGGCTGGAATTCCTGCGCGTGCTGCGCTCGCGCCCGGTCGAGCGGATTACTGACACAGGCGCGCTGATCACGCCCCCTTTTGAGGCCAGTGAAGACGAGGAAGCGCCCCTAGAGCTTGAAAGCATCGGCGATGGTTGAGCGGCGCCAGACCAAGCGCGTGATGTATGTCGCGCTTTATCTGGGACTGGCGGCGGCAGTCACCTTCTACCGGTTGCTGCCGCTGGGGGGCTATGATGCTGGAGGGGGCCTCGGTCTGGAGCCCGCATCTGACATCGCGCAGGGCCTGCGGTGGCAGGACATTCCGGCACCGGACCTGCTGCTGTGCCTCACGTTGGCCTGGGTCGTGCGCCGCCCAGACCTGCTGCCCGCCCCCGTGATCGCGCTGTATTTCTTCATCGAGGATATCCTGCTGCTGCGCCCGCCGGGACTCTGGGCGCTGATCGTGCTGCTGGCCAGCGAGTCGCTGCGCGCGCGCAGCGAACGGTTGCGCGACAATGCCTTCTGGATGGAATATGCGCAGGTGGCCGGGCTGATGCTGGTGATGTTCCTTGCAAACCGGGCCGTGCTCGCGATTGTGATGGCGCCACAGGCACCGCTCGACTTGAGCTTGCTGCAGTTTCTCGCCACTCTGGCGGCCTACCCGGCTGTGGTGGCTGCGTCGCATTACGTTTTCGGTTTGCGCAAGCCTGCGACCGGCGAATTGGATGCATTGGGGCAGCGATTGTGAAACGCACCGAGCGTGAAAAGGAATTCAGCCAACGCGTGATCAGCCGTCGCGGGTTGCTTCTGGGCTCGGTGCAGCTTGGCATTGCGGGCACGCTTCTGTGGCGGTTGCGAGACATGCAGCTTAATCAGGCCGAGCAATTCCACCTGCTGGCCGAGGAAAATCGCATCAACCTGCGCCTGCTGCCACCCGTGCGCGGGTTGATCTTTGACCGCAATGGCGTGCTGCTGGCCGGGAACGAGCAGAATTACCGCGTGGTCATGAAACGCGACGATGCCGGCGATATCGATCTGGTGCTGTCGCGGCTGGCGCAGCTCATCCCGCTAAGCGAGGACGATATCGAGCGCGCGCGCCGCGACATGCTGCGCAACCGCCCCTTTGTGCCGGTGACTGTGGCCGAGCGTCTGAACTGGGACGAGATCAGCCGCATCGCTGCCAATGCCCCGGCCCTGCCCGGCGTGACGCCCGAGATGGGCCTGTCGCGCTACTATCCGCTCTATGAGGACACGGCGCATGTCGTGGGCTATGTCGGCCCCGTCTCCGAACGCGATCTTGAAGCACTGGAGGCGCCAGATCCGGTGCTGATGATCCCCCGCTTCCAGATCGGCAAGAGCGGCGTCGAGCGCATGCAGGAAGACACCTTGCGCGGGCGTGCAGGCTCGCAGCGGGTTGAGGTCAATGCCGTGGGCCGCGTCATGCGCGAGCTGGACCGGGTGGAGGGCACGCCGGGCGACAATGTCCATCTGACCATCGACGCGAAGCTGCAGAATTATGCGCTCGAACGCCTGCACGGCCAGTCTGCCGCTGCGGTGGTGATGGATGTCGATACAGGCGATATTCTGGCGCTTGCCTCGGGGCCGAGCTTCGACCCGAATCTCTTCGTGCGGGGTATCTCCTCGACGGATTTCCGTGGCCTGCTGGACAACGAATTCCGCCCGCTGGTGAACAAGACGGTGCAGGGGCTCTACCCCCCCGGCTCGACCTTCAAGATGGTGACGGCGCTGGCCGCGCTGGAGGCCGCCGCGACCGATGGGCAGGAGACCGTGTTCTGCCCCGGCCATATGGATATCGCGGGCCATCGTTTCCACTGCTGGCGGCGCGGCGGGCATGGGCGCGTCGGCATGGTGGCGGCCCTCGCGCAAAGCTGTGACGTGTATTTCTACGAGATGTCGCAGCGCTGCGGGATCGACAAGATCAACGAGATGTCCACCCGGCTTGGTTTGGGCATCCGCTATGATCTGCCGATCACCTCGGTCTCGGCCGGGCTCAACCCCACGCGCGAATGGAAACAGCGCAACCGCAATGCCGACTGGCGCATCGGGGACACGATCAATGCCTCTATCGGACAGGGCTATGTGCTGACGACGCCGCTGCAACTGGCGGTGATGACCGCGCGGCTGGCGTCGAACAAAGCAGTGCTGCCGCGCCTGCTCCGCGACCCGCTGGAGCGCGCCGAGCGCGAGATGGCCAGCCTCGATCTGCGCCCCGAATGGCTGCGGCTGATCCGGCGCGGCATGGTTGATACGGTCAATCATCAGCGCGGCACCGCCTATTCCTCGCGCGTGGTGGCCGATGGGCAGATGATGGCGGGCAAGACCGGTACATCGCAGGTGTTCTCGATCACCCGCGCCGAGCGCGAGGCCGGGATCCGCCGTCAGGAAGACCTGCCCTGGAACCGGCGCAACCATGCGCTGTTCGTCGATTATGCGCCGGTGGACAATCCGCGCTTTGCCGTAGCCGTGGTGGTCGAGCATGGCATGGGCGGCTCATCGGCAGCCGCACCCATCGGGCGCGACATCACGCTGGCAGCGCTCAATGGCGGGGTGCCGCCACTCTCGGCCTATCCGGCGCCGCAGCGCAACCGCATCCGCGCCGAACAGATCGAACTGGAAGAGCGCCTGCGCGCGCCCGAAGCCATGCGGGTCAGCCGCGCATGAGTTATCTCGAGTATAACACCAAGCGCATGCCTGCGGGACTGGCCAAGGTGCTCTATGTCAACTGGCCGCTGGTCGCCTTGCTGATCGCGGTCGCGGGCTACGGCTTCATCATGCTTTACTCGGTCGCGGGCGGCAACGCCACGCCCTGGGCCGAGCCGCAGCTCAAGCGCTTCGCTGCCGGGCTGGTGATCATGTTCGTGGTCGCCTTTGTGCCACTCTGGTTCTGGCGCTCGATCGCGGGGCTCGCCTATGCAGTCTCAATACTGTTGCTGATTGGCGTCGAGTTCTTCGGCTCGGTCGGCATGGGCGCGAAACGCTGGCTGGAGATCGGCCCGTTACGGCTACAGCCTTCGGAACTTGCCAAGATCACCACAATCATGGCGCTGGCGGCCTATTATGACTGGCTCGACCTCAAGAAAACGTCGCGCCTGCTCTGGGTGCTCTTGGCCGCACTGATCACGGTTGTGCCTGCGCTTCTGGTTGTGCGTCAGCCTGATCTGGGCACGGCAATGCTGATCGCACTGGGTGGCGGTGTGGTGATCTTTGCCGCTGGGGTGCATTGGGGCTATTTCGCCGCCATTATCGGCGCAGGGGTGGCAGTGGTCACGACGGTCCTGCAATCGCGCGGGACCGAATGGCAGATCCTCAAGGATTACCAGTATCGCCGCATTGACGCTTTTCTCGACCCGACGCTCGATCCGCTTGGCGCAGGCTATCACATCAACCAGTCGATGATCGCGCTTGGCTCGGGCGGCTGGTCGGGACGTGGCTTCATGGAAGGCACGCAGGCGCGGCTTAACTTCCTGCCCGAAAAACATACAGATTTCATCTTCACCACGCTGGCCGAGGAATTCGGTTTTGTCGGAGCATCGTCGCTGCTGCTGCTCTATATGCTCATCATGGGGGTCTGCCTGCTCTCGGCGCTGAACACCACAAGCCGCTTCGGCGCGCTACTGATTACAGGCGTGACCGGGACCTTCTTCCTCTATTTCGCGGTCAACATGGCGATGGTGATGGGGCTTGCGCCGGTGGTGGGCGTGCCGCTGCCGCTGGTCTCCTATGGCGGCTCGGCGATGATCGTGCTGATGGTGGGCTTCGGCCTTGTGCAATCGGCCCATATTCACCGCGCGCGCCTGCCGTCATGAGCCTGACCCTGCTGTTCGCCGCCGGCCCCGGCACTGCCGAGGAATACCACGCGCCGCTAGGCGAGGCGTTGCGCGCGGCGGGGTTGGAGGCGCGGATCGTGACCGAGGCCGCGCCCGAAGAGGTGGATTACATCCTCTACGCGCCCGCAAGCCCGCTGCAGGATTTCACGCCCTATACGCGCACGAAGGCCGTGCTCAGCCTCTGGGCCGGGGTCGAACGGATCGTGTCGAACCCGACCCTGACACAGCCGCTCGCGCGCATGGTGGACCCAAGCCTGACCCGAGGCATGGTCGAATATGTCTGCGGCCATGTGCTGCGCTATCATCTGGGCATGGACGCGCATATCCAGGCCGCGCCCGGAGATTGGCGCCCGGTTGAGCCGCCTCTGGCGCCCGAGCGCCGTGTGGCCGTAATGGGGCTGGGTGCCCTGGGGAGGGCCTGTGCAGAGGCGCTGCGGGATTTCGGATTTTCAGTCTCGGGGTGGTCGGCAAACCCGAAAGAGATCGCCGGGGTAACCTGCCACCATGGCCCCGATGGACTGAACTCTCTGCTGCGAGGCACTGAAATCCTGGTCACCCTGCTGCCGCATACAAAAGCAACCGAGAGCATCGTGAATGCCGAAACGCTGGCCGCGCTGCCCCGCGGGGCCTGTCTCATCAACCCCGGTCGCGGTGCGCTGATCGATGATGATGCGCTGCTGGCCGCGCTGGAGGATGGCCAGATCGGACATGCCACGCTTGATGTTTTCCGCGCCGAGCCCCTGCCCGCCGATCACCCCTATTGGCACCACCCCCGCGTGACAGTCACGCCCCATATCGCCGCCACGACCCGCGCCGCCAGTGCATCGCGGGCGCTGGCGGAGAATATCGCGCGGGTGGAGGCCGGGCTGCCGCTGCTGCACGAAGTGCCGCGCGCGCGGGGTTACTGAGTCCTGCGGGCGTTCAGGTTTTGGAAAGAGTTTGCTGCAATCATGCCTGCCGGGGGTATTTCGGCATGGCTGGAGGGGTATGATGCAAGGCAGTGTTGTGCCGCATGGCGCGGGCAGGCAAAGGCAGCGCGAGGCGCTGCCCGAGATACTGCGCCCACTGCCATGCCCTGCCCCCAGCCATATGCGCCGCGCGGTGGTCCTCGGCTTTGCCTGCCTTCTGACACTTGGCGCGCTGCTGCTCGTCAGCACTCTGGTCGATCATTGCGTAGAGGATGCGCGCTTCTGCCCCACTGCGATCAGTTCCGTTCAGCCCGAGCCCGTGAGTCCACCGACAGAGGTTGTCACCCTTCCCCCCGGGGAGGATTCGAGCCCAGATCGCTCAGCGCTGGGTGATGGACACCGCCCGATCTTGCGCCATGCCTATGAGCCCTTGCCGCTGAGCATGGATTCCGAAGTGAGCCGGGTCTTCGTGCTACCCCCGGGACGCAGCATGCTCGACATGGCGACCGAAGCCGATGTCATATCACTGGACGAGATCGCGCTGATCGCGGTGGTGCACCGGGATGGCGAGCGACAGGCCCTTGTCCGACTGCCCGACGGGCGGATATTGCGGCTGGTGCAGGGGGACGCACTGGAAGACGGTACAGTCGCGGCCATCAGCGACGATGCGCTCTACCTCATGGGGCCGGACATGACCCCGCGCGCGTTCGTGCTCGGCGGGTAGGGAATCGCACCAACAGCGCGAAACCACCACCAATTCAAATGAACTGCTTCACCGTCGGAAAGGTCTCGCATGCTCGACCGGCTTGCCCGCGTAATGCGCCCTCGGGCCGTGA
>SLJW01000258.1 GCA_007134865.1 Paracoccaceae bacterium
CCGGCCAATGAGCCGGAGTTTCTGCTCTCGCAATTCGACCGGCTGTCGCTTGCGCATCTGAAGGACCGTGCAGCGGCGCTGATCAAGGCGCGGCAAGTGCCTTAGCGGTGCCGCCGGGTACGCGCGGTGGTGCGGCACGGATCATGCGTGCCGCGACTGGCAGAAGGCGTATCGGGATGATATTCACGCAACAAGGCCAGAAACAGGAGCAGACGTGGACTTAGCAAACGCATCGATCTTCTATGAAATCGCGCTTCTGGTGCTGCTGGCCGCCGGGGTCGGCTTTGTCGGCCTGATGCTGCGCCAGCCGCTGGTTGTCGCCTTCATCGCCGTGGGCGTGCTGGCGGGGCCGGATGCGCTGGGGCTGGTGTCTTCGGTGGAGTTCATCGAGACGCTCAGCCAGATATCCATCGCGGTGCTGCTGTTCCTTGTCGGGCTGAAGCTCGATGTGAACCTCGTGCGCAACCTCGGCAAAGTGGCTGTTGCCACGGGCCTGGGGCAGGTCACCTTCACGGCGTTTTTCGGCTTCCTGATCTGCCTCGCGCTGGGGATCGACTGGGTCACATCGTTCTATATCGCCGTGGCGCTGACCTTTTCCTCGACCATCATCATCGTCAAGCTGTTGTCCGACAAGCAGGAAATCGGCGCGCTGCATGGCAAGATCGCACTGGGCTTCCTGATCGTGCAGGATATTTTCGTGGTCCTCGCCATGGTCACGCTCTCGGCTATCGGCGTGGGGCTGGGCGAGGAAACGGGCGGGGTCTGGGAGGTCGCGCAGGTCTTCATTGGCGGTGCCGCCATGGTCGGCGCGGTGATGCTGTTCATCCAGTATGTGGCCAATCCGCTCTTGTCCCGCGTCGCCCGCTCGCCCGAATTGATGGTGATCTTTGCCGTGGGCTGGGCGGCCTCGCTGGCCGCACTGGGCGATTTTCTGGGCTTCGGCAAGGAATTGGGCGGGCTCTTGGCCGGGGTCTCGCTGGCCTCGACCGAGTTCCGCGAGGCGATCTCTTCGCGCCTCGCAAGCTTGCGCGACTTCCTGCTCCTGTTCTTCTTCATCAACCTTGGTGCGGCGCTGCAACTTTCGACCCTGGGCGACCAGATCGGCCCGGCCATCGTGCTCTCGCTCTTCGTGCTGATCGGCAACCCGCTGATCGTGGTCGCGATCATGGGGTTCATGGGCTATCGCAAGCGCACCGGCTTTCTGGCCGGGCTGACCGTGGCGCAGATCTCGGAGTTTTCACTGATCTTCATGGCCATGGGCATCACCATCGGCCATGTCGGGAACGAGGCGATGGGGCTGGTGACATTGGTGGGGCTCGTGACCATCGCGCTCTCGGTCTACATGATCACCTGGTCGCACAAGCTTTATGACATCTGCGAGCCGTTCCTCGGCATTTTCGAGCGGCGCAAAGCCCATCGCGAGGTAGATGACACCCAGGGTGTCGCCGAGCCGCGGGGGTATGAGTTCATCATCTTCGGGCTGGGCCGCTATGGCTGCCGCATTGGTGCGCGGTTGCAGGAGATGGGTTACCGGGTGCTGGGGGTCGATTTCGACCCCGAGGCGCTGGTCAATTGGCGCAAGATGGGGCTGGATGCGACCTATGGTGACGCAACCGACCCCGAATTCGTGGCGCATATGGACCTATCAGGGGTCGACGCCGTCGTTTCGGCCGTGCCGCGTGACCGCGGAGCGCTGACCGAAGCCGACCCCCAGCTTGCCTTGCTGCACGGGCTGCGGTCGGCCAATTACCGGGGACGGGTGTTCCTGTCGGTGCAGAAAATGGCCGAGGCCGACGAATTGCTGCATCAGGGCGCGAGTGTCGTGCTCAAACCCTTTGACGATGCGGCGGATTATGCCGTGCGCCAGCTCACGGCCAAGGAGAAGGCCGAGGCGTAGCTGTGCAAGGTCGCCCCACGCATCGCAAATGACACAGGCCAGCACGGTTGCGCTGGCCTGTCTCGATTCGGTTTTCAATGCCTTCAGGGGAACCCGACGCGGTCCCAGATGCTGATCGCTGTGGCCTGATTGGACCCATAGACAGCCTTGTTGGTGTCGCTGCGGGTGAAATCGGCCCAGTCGCGCATCGGACCGGTGATGGTCACGTCTTCCACAACGGGCCATTCATTGTTCTGATCGGCCAGGATCGACTGAACCGTGGGCGAAGTCAGGAATTCGATCAGCGCCACGGCATTGTCGGGGTTCGGTGCATTTGCCAGCACGCCCATGCCAGAGATGTTCACATGCGTGCCGCGATCGTCCTGATTGGGAAAGATGGGCAGCACGCGCGCGGCCGCTTCACGATCCGCGGGATTCTGCGAAGTTTGCAAGCGGCCCCAGTAATAGCTGTTGGCCACAGCCAGATCGCATTCACCGGCGGCAACACCGCGGATCTGGTCCGTATCCCCGCCTTGCGGCTGACGCGCCAGATTGGCAAGGAAGCCGCGCGCCCATGCCTCGGCACCCTCTTCGCCATGCACCTCGATCATCTCGGCCATGAGCGACAGGTTGTAGATATTGGAGGACGTGCGCAGGCATACGGTCAGGCCCAGATCAGGGTCCGCCAGATCTTCGTAGGTATTCACATTCTCCGGGCGTCCGTTTTCGACATTGTAATAGATCACGCGGGCGCGCGTGGTTACACCGAAGAACAACCCGTCAGGATGGCGCATGTCCGCGGGCACTCGCTCTTCCAGCACGTCGCTTTGCACGGGCTGGAACAGATCACGCTCGACAGCCATATGCAGGCGGCCTGCATCGACAGTCCAGAACACATCAGCGGGGCTGTTCACGCCCTCGGCTTCGATCCGGGCGACAAGTTCGTCGCCAGAGGCCTCGATCAGGTTGACCGTGATCCCCGTTGCCTCGGTAAAGGCGTCGAAGATGGCGTAATCCGTATCATAGTGGCGCGACGAGTAGAGATTTACTTCATCTGCGAAAGCGGGAAGGGCGATGCTCAGCGCGAGGGTCGAGAGAGCTGTGGCTCGAAACATGGAAAGACTCCTTTAGTTGTGTCTTGCCTGCCTGGGGCACCGCTTGCCCGTGGGTTGGCCGGTCCGGCAGGGGAATGCCTGCCTTGGGAGAGGAGGTAACGCATTTCCGAATGCTTGACAAGAACACTCAACAATTTGTAGGCACAACGCAACGCTTTCGAAAGTCCCGTCATGACCGCCACTCTGGAACCGCAATCGCACACTGAGCGCCGCGCGCGCAGGCGACTCTCGCCCTGGACAGCCATTGCGTTGGTGATCATCGCCATCATCCTGTTGCCGATCCTGACCGTGATGAGCCGCGCTTTCGTATCCTCCGAAGGGGTCTGGGCGCAAATCGCCGAGACAGTGCTGCCGCTATACGTGCAGAATTCGTTGATCATGGTCGCGGGTGTGCTCACGCTGGCGACGCTGATCGGGGTCACGACCGGCTGGCTGGTGGCGGCCTATGACTTCCCCGGACGGCGCGTTTTCGAATGGGCGTTGATGCTGCCTATGGCGATGCCGGCCTATGTGATCGCCTATGTCTATTTCGACCGGCTCAGCTATTGGGGGCCGGTCCAGACATGGCTGCGCGAATTGTTCGGCTGGGGCAGGGGGGATTACTGGTTCCCGCAGATGGCCTCACTGCCCGGCGCGATCATGCTGATGGCGCTGGTGCTCTATCCTTATGTCTATCTCCTGTCGCGTGCAGCCTTTCTCAGCCAGTCGCAGGACATGATGGATTCGGCCCGCGCGCTGGGGCACAGCCGCGCGCGCGCGTTCCGCAGTGTCGCGCTGCCCATGGCCTGGCCCGCGATTGCGGCGGGCGCGGCCTTCGTCGCGATGGAGACGCTGGCCGAATACGGCGCCATGGTGCATCTGGGCGTGCAGACCATGACCACGGGCATCTTCCGCACATGGTTCGGGCGCGGCTCGCCGGTTGCGGCCTCGCAACTCGCCGCGCTGCTGGTCTGCTTTGTCGCGACCGCTTTCCTGATCGAGCGCGTGATCCGGGGCCGTCGGCGTTTCGATTCGGATCGTGGCGGGCGCTCCCGCGCGCTCAAGCGCGTCGATCTCGGGCGCGGGCAGGGGGCACTTGTGGCGCTGGTTTGCCTTGTCCCGGTTCTGCTGGGCTTTCTGCTGCCCGCAGGCGAATTGCTGCGCCTGTCGATCATCGCGGGAGACCCGTTCTGGGGCCCGCGATTCTTTGCCTTCATACAAAATAGTGTCATCCTCGCGGGCAGTGCTGCGCTGATCCTGATCTGCCTCGCGATTTTCCTGAGCTATGCGCGCAGGCAACAGGGTGGCATGGCGATCAGCGGGGCGATGCAGGCGGCCTCGATGGGCTATGCCATGCCCGGCGCCGTGATCGCCGTTGGCGTGCTGACGCCACTGGGCTTCTTTGACAACACGGTCGACAGTTTCATGCGCGCGAATTTCGGCATCTCGACGGGTCTGCTGCTGAGTGGCACTGTGGTGGCGGTGCTGTTTGCCTATGTCGTTCGCTATCTGGCCGTGGCGCTGAAAACTGTCGACTCGGCCTTCCAGCGTATCCCGCCCAGCATGGACGACGCCGCCCGCAACCTTGGCGAACGCCCATGGGGGGTGCTGCGGCGTGTGCATGTGCCGCTATTGCGCCGGGGTGTGCTGGCGGCGTCGATCTTCGTCTTTGCCGATGTCATGAAGGAATTGCCCGCCACACTCATCCTGCGGCCCTTCAATTTCGACACGCTCGCCATCCGCACCTTCCGGCTCGCGCAGGATGGGAGGCTGGAAGAAGCCTCGACCTCGGCGCTGTTGATCGTCGTTGTGGGTATCCTGCCGGTCATCATCCTCAGCCGCGCGATGAACCGGTAGAGAGCGGGGCCTTGTGGGATAGGCTCCCACTTCGCCCACGATGATGGCAAGGAGTTTCTGCAGCCCTTGCCCCTGCCTGCACATCCGCCTAAACCCGAGGCGCTGCGTCAACCGGAGTCTGTCATGCGCCTGTCCCGATATTTCCTGCCCGTGCTGAAAGAAACCCCTGCCGAGGCGCAGATCGTCAGCCACCGGCTGATGCTGCGCGCCGGCATGATCAAGCAGGCCTCGGCAGGCATCTATTCCTGGCTGCCGCTGGGCTACAAGGTGCTGCGCCGGATCGAGCAGATCGTGCATGAAGAGCAAATCCGCGCCGGTCACATCCCGATGCTGATGCCGACGCTGCAATCGGCTGATCTCTGGCGCGAGAGCGGGCGCTATGAGGATTACGGCGAGGAGATGCTGCGCATCAAGGACCGGCATGGCCGCGACATGCTCTATGGGCCGACCAATGAGGAATTGATCACCGATATCTTCCGCGCGCATGTATCGAGCTACAAGGACCTGCCGCTGACGCTCTACCATATCCAGTGGAAATTCCGCGACGAGATCCGCCCCCGTTTCGGCGTCATGCGCGGGCGCGAGTTCCTGATGAAGGATGGCTATAATTTCGACATCGACAAGGAGGCCGCACTGCATGCCTACAACAGGCATCTGGTCAGCTACCTGCGCACCTATGAGCGCATGGGCCTGCAAGCGATCCCGATGCGCGCCGATAGCGGGCCGATTGGCGGCGATGACACGCATGAATTCCTCGTGCTTGCCGAGACCGGCGAGTCCGAGGTCTTCTATGACAGCCAGATCACCGATCTGCGCTTTGGCGAGCGCGAGGTCGATTACGATTCCGTCGAGGAATGCCGCGCGGTGCTGCAGGAATTCACTTCGCGCTATGCCCGCACGGATGAAACTCATGACGAGACCGTGTTTCACGAGCAGGTGCCCGAAGAGCGCCGCCGCTCGGCGCGCGGGATCGAAGTCGGGCAAATCTTCTATTTCGGCACCAAATATTCCGATGCAATGGGCGCAGTGGTGGTGAATGACAAGGGCGAGCGTGTGCCGGTGCATATGGGCAGCCACGGGATTGGCGTGTCACGGCTGTTGGGGGCTATCATCGAGGCCAACCATGATGACAAGGGCATCATCTGGCCTGAAGGCGTGACGCCGTTTCATGCCGGGATCGTGAACCTGAAACAGGGCGACGCAGCCGCCGATGCGGCCTGCGAGGGGCTCTACAAGGCGCTGGTGGCCAAGGGGCTGGAGCCGCTCTATGACGACCGCTCCGAGCGCGCGGGCGCGAAATTTGCCACCATGGACCTGATCGGCCTGCCTTGGCGGATTACGGTCGGGCCGCGTGGGTTGGAAAAAGGCGTTGTGGAACTGACCTCGCGCTGGACAGGTCAGAGCGAAGAACTGTCCCCCGAGGCAGCCGTCGACCGTCTGGCACAGATCTACGACGGGCACTGACCCGGCACCGACACGCCGCTTGACGCGCCCCCATTGACTGCGACACCCTGTGTCATCAGATGCGGGAGGAGGGCGTCATGGCGCGCAAGGTGTTGCTCGGAACGACCAAGGGGGCCTTCATCCTGCACCAGCAGGCCGATGGCGGTTTCACAGTCACGGGCCCACATTGCGATGGCTGGCCCCTCAATCATGTCATCGGCCAACCTGGCACGACAAAGCTCTGGGCCGGAGGCGGAGGCGAATGGTTCGGCGCCGGGGTCTGGCATTCGGCGGATGGTGGGGAAAGCTGGGCGCTGACCCGTCTGTCGCCCGGCCAGATGGATGAATGGGCCGAACAGGACGCCGATTTCGCCGCGATGATCGGCTGGCAGAAATCCGATCTGCCCTTCGGCAGTGAGTTGACGCAGATCTGGTCGTTGCACCGGGTCGAGGGGCGGCTCTACGCGGGTACCAAACCCGCCGATCTCCTGGAAAGCCGCGATGATGGCGCCAGCTTCGCGCGGGTCGAGGGGCTGGGCGCGCATCCTTCCCGTCCGGATTGGCAACCGGGCGCGGCAGGGTTGATCCTGCATTCCATCGCCTCGGACCGCGACAACCCCGACAAGATCTGGCTGGGCATCTCGGCGTCAGGGGTTTTTGCCACCGAGGATGGCGGCGCCACCTGGCACCGGCGCAACCGCTTGTCCAATGCGGAAGCCTGCGCGCATCATCACCATCCGGCGGCGCCTTCGGGGGGCGAAATCGGCCATTGCGTGCACAGCCTTGCGCGCGCCGGGACCGCGTCGGGCGATCTGCTCTATCAGCAGAACCACCACGGCGTCTGGCGAAGTCACGATGGCGGGCGCTCCTGGGAGGATGTGACCGAGGGTCTGCCCTCGACCTTTGGCTTTCCCATCGTGTTGCACCCGCATGACCCGCATAAACTCTGGGTGTTTCCGCTCAATGGTGACTTGGAAGGGCGCTTCCCCCCGGACGGGCGCGCGGCCGTGTGGCATTCGAAAGATGGCGGTGACACATGGCACGAACAGAGCAACGGGCTGCCTCGGGAATTTTGCTTCTTCACAGTGCTGCGTCAGGCGATGGCCTGCGATCAGGGGACGTCTCCGGCGGTCTTTTTCGGCACCAACAGCGGCTCGGTCTTCGGCAGCTTCGACGAAGGCGCAAGCTGGCAGGAAATCGCCCGCCACCTGCCCACGATCCAAAGCGTCGAAGCACTGAGCGACTGACGCAGCGAACCGAGCGGTTCCTTCGGGTCATGGACAGGGGCGATGCCCGCCGCGTCGCCAAACTCAGGGCTTGCAACTGGCAAGGGCCCCACGTTATGAGGCGCTTGCCGGAGAGGTGGCCGAGTGGTCGAAGGCGCACGCCTGGAAAGCGTGTAGGCGGGAAACCGTCTCGCGGGTTCGAATCCCGCTCTCTCCGCCAC
>SLJW01000106.1 GCA_007134865.1 Paracoccaceae bacterium
CCAAGGCGCGCTATGTCGCCTATCACGCCGAACGCGCGAAGGCGGGCGTGGCGCTCGCCATGACCGCCGGATCGGCCTCGGTCTCGCGCGACAGCCCGCCCGCCTTCAACAACGTGCTGGCGTGGAAGGATGAGGTGGTCCCCCACATCCGCGCGCTGACCGATGCCTGCCATGAGCACGGCTGCGCGGTGATGATCCAGCTTTCGCATCTGGGCCGCCGCACGGGCTGGAACAAGGGCGACTGGTTGCCCTCGCTGTCCTCCGGCAAGCACCGCGAACCCGCGCACCGGGCCTTCCCCAAACTGGCCGAGGATTGGGATATCGAACGGATCATCACTGACTTTGCCGACGCCGCCGAGCGGATGCAGGCGGGCGGCATGGATGGGGTGGAATTGCAGGTCTATGGTCATCTGCTCGATCAGTTCTGGTCACCCCTGACCAATGACTTGGACGGCCCCTATGGCGGCGAGAGCCTCGACACGCGGATGCAGCTTCTGATGGACACGTTGCGCGCCATCCGTGCGCGGGTGGGCGACGGGTTCATCGTCGGCGTGCGCTATACGGCGGACGAGGCCGCGAAGGGCGGCATTGACGCCGCCGAGGGGTTGGAAATCTCGAAACGGCTGGCCAAGTCAGGGATGGTTGATTTCCTCAATGTCATTCGCGGGCGCATCCACACCGACCCCGCCATGACCGATGTCATCCCCGTGCAGGGGATGAAAAGCGCCCCGCATCTGGATTTCGCGGGCGCGGTGCGCGCGGCGACCGGCATGCCCACCTTCCACGCCGCGCGCATTCCGGACGTGGCCACCGCGCGCCATGCCGTGGCCTCGGGGCTTCTGGACATGGTCGGCATGACCCGCGCGCATATGGCCGACCCGCATATCGTGCAGAAGATCGTCGAGGGCCGCGAGGAGGATATCCGCCCCTGTGTCGGAGCTACCTATTGTCTGGACCGCATCTATCAGGCGGGTGAGGCGCTGTGTATCCACAACGCTGCCACGGGGCGCGAGTTGTCCCTGCCGCATGTGATCACGCCTGCGGAGGAGCGCAAGAAAGTGGTCGTCGTCGGCGCCGGTCCGGGTGGGCTGGAGGCAGCACGCGTGGCCGCCGAACGCGGGCATGCCGTGACCGTGTTCGAGGCCCAGCCCGACCCTGGTGGGCAGGTGCGCCTGACGGCCCAGAACCCGCGTCGGCGCGAGATGATCGGCATCATCGACTGGCGCATGGCCCAATGCGCCGCGCGCGATGTGGTGTTCCATTTCAACACCTTCGCCGAGGCCGAGGACGTGACCGCGCTGCAGCCGGATGTTGTGATCGTGGCTACGGGCGGATTGCCCAATACGGAACTTTTTGAAAGCCGAAGCGAAAACCCGCATGTGGTCAGCGCCTGGGACATCATCGCTGGTGATGTGAAACCCGCCGGTCATGTGCTGGTCTATGACGAGGCGGGCGATCACCCGGGCCTGATGGCGGCGGAAGTGGCCGCGAACGCGGGCGCGCAGGTTGAGGTGATGACGCCGGACCGCAGCTTCGCTCCCGAGATCATGGGCATGAATCTTGTGCCCTACATGCGCGCGCTGCAGCACAACGACGTCACCTTCACCGTCACCCGCCGCCTGCTGGACGTGGCGCGCGACGGCAACCGCCTGCGCGCCACCATCGGCACCGATTACAGCGGTTTCTCGCGCGATCAGCATTATGATCAGGTGGTGGTCAATTACGGCACCATGCCGATGGATGATCTGTATTTCGATCTTAAACCCCTGTCGCTGAACGGTGGTGCGGTGGATCACGAGGCGCTGGTCGCCGGACGCCCGCAGAGCGTGACCCGCAACCCCGAAGGGCGCTTCCTGCTTTACCGCATCGGCGATGCGGTCAGCGCGCGCAACACCCATGCCGCCATCCATGACGCGCTGCGGCTGATGAAGGACATCTGACCGCATGGGCCTGAGCCATGTTTTCAAACCCTTGAAGCTGCGCCACCGGACCTTGCGCAACCGGATCGTTTTTGGAGCGCATACCACCAACATGGCTGAGAATGGCCTGCCCGGTGACCGACATCTGGGCTACTATCTTGAACGCGCGCGGGGTGGCGCGGCGATGATCACGGTTGAACCCATGCCCGTGCATCCCGCCGCCGTGCTGACGCGCGGCAATTTCCACCCCGGCTGCGACAGCGTGATCCCGCATTTCAGACGCCTCACCGAGGCCTGCAAGGCCGAGGGCGCGGTAATGATCCAGCAGCTTTACCATGTCGGCGCGCATGGCGACTGGGACAATAGCTGGCATGCGAACTGGTCGCCTTCGGGCGGGCCAAGCTATCATGACAATGATGGCAGCCACGCGATGACCGAGGCCGAGATTGCGGAGAGCATCGACGGTTTCGTGCAGGCCGCACTGCGTTGTCAGAAGGCGGGGTTTGACGGGGTCGAGGTCTGGGCGGCATATCACAGCCTGCTCGATCAGTTCTGGACGCCGTTTTCCAACCAGCGCACCGATCAGTGGGGCGGGTCGCTGGAAAACCGCACGCGGCTGTCGCGCGAGATATTGCGCCGTATCCGCGCGGCGTGTGGCGAGGATTTCATCATCGGGCTGTCGGTCTCCGAAGACCTGGAAAGCGCGGTGCTGTCCGACCGTGATGAGATGCTGCGAATCGTCGCCCTGCATGATGCCGAGGGGTTGATGGATTACGTCACGGTCGGTGCAGGCAGCTATATCGCCTTTCAGAAGATCATCCCAAGTTTCCAGCTTGCCGAGAATCTGGGAGTCGATCTGGCAGCGGCGCTGAAAGCATCCGGGCTGAAGGCGCGCGTGATCGCCGAGGCGGGCATCCGGACACCGGAAAACGCCAACACTGTTCTGGGGGCTGGTCAAGCCGATCTGGTGGCCATTGTGCGAGGTCAGATCGCTGACCCGCATCTGGTGGCCAAGGCACAGGACGGACGCCCCGAGGACATTCGTGGCTGCCTGTCGTGCAATCAGCAATGCTGGGGGCGGCGCGGGCGGGACTATTACATCTCCTGCCTGATCAACCCGTCTGTGGGGCACGAATTCATTTGGGGCGGAGGCCAGATCAGCTGCGCTGAGACCCCGCAGCGCGTGCTTGTCGTTGGCGGCGGCCCTGCCGGTCTGGAAGCTGCGCGCGTCGCTGCCGAGCGCGGCCATGGCGTGGTCTTGGCCGAAGCCGCGCCGCATCTGGGCGGTGCTTTCCGTCTGGCCGGGTTGCAGCCGCGCCGCGGCCAGATCCTCGATCTGATCGACTGGTATGAACGCCAGTTGCGCCAGCTTGGGGTGGAGATCCGCCTGAACACATATCTGGAGGTCGAGGAGATTGTCGCGATGGATGCCGCCCGCGTGGTGCTGGCCACGGGGGCGCTACCGGATACATCGGGCTTTCAGAAAGCCCTGTCCCATGTCGCTCAAATGCCCGGGGCGGAGCACGGAAATGTAACCACGGTCGAAGATGTGATGGCGCGCGCTATACGGCCCGGCAGCAATGTGGTCCTGCTGGACGAGGGCGGGCACTGGCGCGGGATCGGCACGGCATGGCATATGGCGGCGGCGGGTCATGCGGTCACCATTGTCACGCCTGATGCGATGATCGCCCAGGCGCTTGTGCGCATGGCCTCGGATACGACGGCGCGGGCAGAGCTGGCGCGGCTGGGGGTGCGCTTCGTGACCGAACATGCGATAATCGAATGGACGGGAGAGGCTGCGCGCTGCCGGTCCCTGCTGACAGGGGCCGAACAGGAAATCGCGGCGGACACGCTGGTTCTGGCCACTGGCAGCAGGGCCGATCCTGCATTGGCCGATGCCCTGCGCGCGCTTGGCCGTGAGCCGCTGGTGATCGGTGATGCGCTGGCACCCCGTCAGGCTGCGGCGGCTATCCGTGACGGGCTCTACATGATGAAGGATATTTGAGTTGCGCAGCCTGAACTGCATCCATGTGGTCTCGTGCCACGCCGAGGGCGAAGTTGGCGATGTCATCGTGGGCGGTGTAGCCCTGCCTCCGGGTGAGACGCTCTGGGAGCAGCGCAACTGGATCGCGCAGGATGGCAGTCTGCGCAACTTCATGCTGAACGAGCCGCGCGGGGGCGTCTTCCGGCATGTCAACCTGCTGGTCCCGCCCAAACACCCCGACGCCGCCATGGGCTGGATCATCATGGAGCCCGAGGACACACCGCCCATGTCGGGCTCGAATTCGATCTGCGTTGCCACCGTGCTGCTGGAGACCGGGATCGTGCCGATGGTGGAGCCCGTCACCGAAGTGATGCTGGAAGCCCCCGGTGGTCTGGTGCAGGTACGGGCCGAGTGTCGCGATGGCAAGGTCACGCGGGTCAGCGTACAGAACCTGCCCTCATTCGCGCAGCACCTGGGCGCGGTGCTGGAGGTTGAGGGGCTGAGAACCCTGCAGGTCGATACCGCCTTTGGGGGCGACAGTTTTGTGCTTGTCGATGCGCCCGCACTGGGCTTTGCCCTGCGCCCTGACGAGGCCGCCGATCTGGCCGCGCTGGGCGTGCGCATCACAAATGCCGCGACCGAGCAACTCGGCTTCACCCACCCCACCAACCCTGACTGGCGGCATATCAGCTTCTGTGGTTTCACCACCCCGGTCGAGGGTGGCGAGACCCGCCATGCCGTCGCCATCCAGCCCGGCAAGATCGACCGCTCACCCACCGGCACCTGTGTTTCAGCGCGGCTTGCGATTCTGGCCGCGCGTGGTCAGATGGGGGTCGGTGACAGGCTGCTGTGCCGGTCGATCATCGACAGCCGCTTTGACGGGCGCATCGTCCGGGAATGCGGGATTTCGGGTGTGCCGGCGATCATCCCCGAGATCAGCGGACGCGCCTGGATCACAGGCACGCATCAACACATGCTCGACCCCAATGACCCCTGGCCCGAGGGCTACCGCATCGGCGACACATGGCCGCGCAGTGGTATTGCGCGGCGATAAGGTCAGTGTCCGTATAGCGACCAGAGGCATTCCAGACCAGATTGCGTCCGGGTCATGTCGCGATGAAAAGCTGACTTCATCTTGCAAAAATACTCGCGCCGAAGGCAGCGGGCCGCAAGGTCCGCCACCCATCCGACAAGCGAAAACCCGGTGCGGTCCAGTCCCGCCCGAGCGTCCTGGGCGTTCAAGATGGCTGGGAACGCCTCTATGGGTTGAGCAGCGCCGTTGTAAGGCTGGAATCCGCATGTTCCAGCCCGGCTATGACATCGAAATGGTGCCGCGTGCCGTCCACCACCAGCCGCGCATCCTCCCCGGCGCGCGCCCACGCTTCGCGCAAAAGCGCCGACTGGCGCAGGAATTCAGGCCGCTCATGTCCGCCGACCCAGATCGTGACCGGAACCCCGGGCAGCGGGCGATGCAGCGCGGGGCTCTCGGCGGTGGCGCTTTCCTCAGTGAGCTGCAGCTGCTCATTCATGCTTGCGGCCAGAAGCGGGCGCAGGTCGTGCACGCCCGATATCGAGAGAACATGCGCGATCCGGTCGCGCACGCTCAGCGGCACATCCTGGCAGAGCATCCGGGTGACAAGGTGCCCACCCGCGGAATGGCCCGTCAGGTGGATTGGCCCTGCCACCTTTGCTGCCGCAGATTCGATGGCCCGTCTGATTTGAGTCGTGATCCGCGGCAGGCGCGCTTCGGGGGCCAGAGTGTAACTCGGCAGCGCGACCGCCCAGCCTTGCACAAGCGGCCCCTGGGCCAGATGCGACCAGTAACTCTTGTCAAAGCGCTGCCAGTAGCCACCGTGGACAAAGACCACCAGCCCGCGCGGAGTGCCCTCAGGCAGGAACAGGTCAAGCCGCTCGCGCGCGGCATCGCCGTAGGCGATGTCGATCTCTCCGGGCGCCTCCTTGCGGAAGGCCGCCGCCTGTGCTGCCCATTGCTCCGGGTAACGATCTGCGCCGTCGATATAGGGTCCATTCGCAAGCGCGTCGTCCCAGTCGATACCGTCTGTCATCACGCCAGTCCCCTGATATTCTTGTCAAACTCTGCCCGCGCCCGCGCCCAGACCCCTTCGCCCAACCTGTCAAGCGTCATCAGATGCGGCAGCAGTTGCGCCGCGAAATCGAGTGAGGATTCGACCGGCAGAAGCGACGGCAGGTTGTCGATGGCCATCACATCGAGGGGCGGTTGTCCGGTCACGCGCAGCACAGGTCGCGCCCAGTCGGTCACGCGGTCATAGACCTTGATCGGCGAGAACTCCGAATCCGGGTCGCAGGCGATATCGCCAATGACCCGCAGCGCGCGCGGAGCGCGCGCTGCCTCTTCGGGCACAAAGACCGGAGTGCCGGGCCGGGCGAGGATACAGTTGAGAAACACCTCATGCGTCAGCACTTCGGGGAAGGGGCCACCATGGGCGGTTTCGGCCATATCCCATTCGGTGAGTGGCAGACCGAGCGCACGGCACAAATCCCCAGCGCCCGTGCCGACACGCCCCAACGCACCGATGACCAGCACGCGCGGCGGTGTCAGGCCCTCCAGCGCCTGCGCGACCGCATCCCGCATCATGGTCTGATCGGCAAAGCGTGCCACTGGTGCGCACAGGCCCCCGCGTGCCTGCGCGCCATAGGCCAGAAGCGCGACCGCCGCACCCGCATAGCCGGCCCAATAGCCGAAAGCGGCGACCCGGCGCCCCTCGGGATCGGTCAGATACTCCAAATCGTACAGAACCCCGCCCCCGGCGCGAAAACGCGCCAGCAGCACTTGTCCTGCGGGTTGGCCTTTGAAGGCATGTCCGAAGAAAATATGCCGATGCCGCAATGGCGTGCCGTCAGCGGGCAGTTCCTTCAATCCGAAAATGATCGCGTCCTGCGGCGCATCAGGCCAGCTCGCGAAAGGCGCGGCCTCTGCTCCAGCATCGAGATAGGGCTGCAGGGGCAAGGCACGCTGCGAGCTATCCTCGATCGTCACGCGTATCCCGGCGCCGATCAGCGCGCGCACACCCTCTGGTGTGATGCCGACGCGCTCTTCCTGTGGCCGCTGTTCAGCCCTGACCCAGAGATGCGTCATCAAGCTGTCCTCCCAAACACGTCTCGCAGGATCGCCTCCAGCGCCTGCGCATCCGCTTCCGAGAACGCATCAGGCTGATCGCTGTCAATGTCGAGCACAGCGATCAGCGCGCCTTGCGCGTCGCGCACAGGCAGAACGAGTTCCGAGCGCGTGGAGGCGGCGCAGGCGATATGCCCCTCGAACGCCTCGACATCCGGCACAAGCTGCACGTCGCCAGTGCGCGCGCAGGCACCGCAGACACCGCGCGCGAAGGGGATCATCAGACAGCCATGCCCGCCCTGATAGGGGCCGATCTTCAGCACCTCCGGTTCGGTCACCCGATAGAACCCGGTCCAGTCAAATCGGTCATCGAAATGATGGATCTCGCAGGCTAGTGTCGCCATCAGCGCGACCGTGTCAGTCTCGCCCTCAGTCAGCGCCAGCACGCGTGCCCGCAATCCCTCGTAATCGACCATGTTCCTCCCTTTCGCATGTGCCGGAGCGCGCAGCCGCGACGCGGCCGCACCCCCCCTCAATGGGGGGCAAGGCCGCCCCTCCCTCACGCCAGTTCCAAAGCTATCGCCGTGCCCTCGCCGCCGCCAATGCAGATCGCCGCCACACCGCGCTTCAAGCCGCGCGCCTCCAGCGCATGCAGCAGTGTGACCATGATCCGTGCGCCCGAAGCCCCGATCGGATGCCCCAGTGCACAGGCGCCGCCATTCACATTCACCACATCACGCGACAACCCCATCTCATGCATGAAGGCCATGGGCACGACGGCAAAGGCCTCGTTTACCTCCCACAGGTCCACATCCGAGACTTTCCAGCCCAGCCGGTCCAACAGCTTGCGCGCAGCAGGCACGGGCGCGGTCGTGAACCAGCCGGGCGCCTGTGCATGGCTGGCATGGCCACGCATCCAGGCCCGCGGTGCCGCCCCCAACCGCTCGGCAGCTGCTTCGGACCCCATAACCAGGGCTGCCGCCCCGTCCGAGATCGAAGAGGCATTGGCCGCGGTCACAGTGCCATTCTTGCGGAAGGCTGGCTTGAGTTCCGGGATCTTTTCGGGCCGGGCGCTTTTGGGTTGTTCATCTTCGTCCACGACGGTTTCGCCTTTGCGGCTTGCAAGTGTGACGGCGGTGATCTCATTCACAAAGGCGCCCGAGGCCTGCGCCTCCAGTGCGTTCGAAAGCGAGCGCAGGGCATAGGTATCCTGCGCCTCGCGGGTGAACTGGAAATGCTCGGCGCAGTCTTCGGCGAATGTGCCCATCAGGCGACCCTTGTCATAGGCGTCTTCCAGCCCGTCGAGAAACATGTGGTCGATGACCTGCCCATGCCCGAGCCGGGCGCCCGCGCGCATCTTCGGCAACAGATAGGGTGCCTCGCTCATGCTCTCCATGCCGCCGGCCACCATCACGCCAGTTGCGCCCAGCGCGATCTGGTCATGCGCGATCATTGCCGCCTTCATGCCAGAGCCGCACATCTTGTTGAGCGTCGTTGCGGGTACCTCTTCGCCAAGCCCTGCTTCGAAGCCGGCTTGCCGCGCCGGGGCCTGCCCCTGACCTGCGGGCAGAACACAGCCCATCAGCACCTCTTCGACCGCAGAGGCTTGCAGCCCGGCATGGGCAAGAGCGCCTGAAATCGCCGTGCCGCCAAGCTTCGCGGCGGGCACGCCCGCGAACACGCCCTGCAATCCACCCATGGCAGTGCGCGCAGCCCCCAAGATCGCTACCTGTTTCATCACGAGATCCCTCTTCTGCAAGGAGTTGGTAATCTTTCGCCGATACTCTCACCAATGCCAAGGACTGGAAAGGGGGTCAGAATGCAGGTCAGCCTCGGTCGCGCAGGGGAAGCCCTTGTCGTCTGCGTTCAGGAATCGCGGCTCGATGCTGCTGTCGCGCTAACTTTCAAGGAAATGATTCGCGAGGCTATGGAATTGCCGGGCTCGCCCGTAATCCTCGATCTGTCGCAAGTGGAGTTTCTCGACAGCAGCGGATTGGGGGCCATCGTAGGTGTCATGAAGCTCCTCGGCCCTGACCGCCCGCTTGAGGTCGCGGCACTCTCCAGCAGCGTGCGCAAGCTCTTCCGGCTGACACGGATGGACACCGTCTTTCGCATCCACGACTGCGCGCCTCGGACCGAGGCGATTCGCGCCGCCGAATAACAGGGAGGAATGACGCTGCGCTGTCAGTGCTTGTCAAAGCAGAATGACTGGAAAGGGGGCATGATGACGGACCGCGCGAAGGTCCTGCAAGTCGAATGCGCGGGCAAGCTCGACGATATCCGCTGCACATTGCGCGACCTTCACCGCTACCTGCAAGATAGTGCGATTCCCCGAGACTGGGTCGAGGATCTCAACCTTGTCCTTGCCGAAGTCATGACCAATATCGCGCGCCACGGCTACCCGGAGGAGCCCGGGATCATCAGGGTGAGGCTGAGACAGACCAGCGAGTCCCTTGAATGCCATATCACTGATGATGGCATCGCCTTTGACCCGTCGCGCCTCGGGCGTTTCGCGCCCGAACCTGCAGAGTTGCGGGAAGGGGGCTATGGTTGGTGCATCATTCGGGATCTGACCAGAGATATCTGCTATGAACGCGCCAATGGCCGCAATAATCTGAGCTTTTCGATCCCATTCGAGACAATGCAATGATGCCACCGGGTGCGCTATGTAGCAGGCAGTCTCGCTGGTGACCGGGGGGCGCGGTGATTGCCTCGCCCTGCAATGGCGGGACTTCTCGACAGATATTCCCTGATATGCTTGATCAATGCAGCCATTTCCGAGCAACCCGGGAGCATCGCAGGCTGACCCACAGGGTCGCCGACATCCTTATGGCTTGTAATTTTGCGCGCCGACTGAAGGCGCTGCGCGACCTCACACCCTACGAATACATCTGCAAGGTCCGGACTTCAATGTCAGACAGGTTCATCGTCAATCCGATGCACCAGATGCCGGGACTGAACAGCTAAGGGGTGAAAGACCGGCGTTAGTTGAGTGCGATTTGCAGCGGGTAGTGACCGTCTCTGAAATCACCGAAAATCTCCGCGAGATCGGGATGTTCAACCGGCTCGCCGGTGTCGTCGAGCACGAGATTCTGCTCCGAAACATAGGCGACATAAAAGCTGTCCTCGTTCTCGGCCAATAAATGATAGAAGGGCTGGTCCTTACGAGGTCGGCTTTCAGCCGGGATGGAACTGTACCATTCCTCGGTGTTCGAAAATGCCGGATCGACGTCAAAAATCACCCCACGAAATGAGTGAAGTTTGTGACGGACGATCTGACCCAGGTGATATTTTGCGCATCCTGCATGCATGCACATATCTTAAAGCTTCATTAATCCAGATGGAAGACTCAACAATGGGCTTCCGCTGATGATGAAAGAAACAGTCTGTCGGACGAGTGCGAACAACTTGCCACGGTAGCGGCTTCAAACTTCGCAGAGAGCGGAATGCCGTCGTTTGCGCCAGCTTTTGTGGAAGGTGCGTTGCACCCAGCCAGTGTCATGGTAGAACACTAGAGTTATCATGCGCCTTGGGTCGTGCGTTTCCTGCAGGTCTCAAAGGCGAAAGCGGATCGAGAGAGGAGTTCCCATGACCAATGTCGTTATCGTTTCCGCGGCGCGTACTGCCGTTGGTACGTTCGGAGGAGCGTTTGCCAATACACCCGCCCATGACCTTGGCGCGGCTGTCCTTCAGGCCGTAGTCGAGCGGGCTGGAATCGAGAAGACCGAGGTGTCAGAGACGATTCTCGGTCAGGTTTTGACAGCGGGTCAGGGCCAGAATCCAGCGCGTCAGGCACATGTGAATGCCGGATTGCCGATCGATTCCGCTGCGTGGTCGATCAACCAGGTCTGCGGCTCGGGGCTGCGTGCCGTGGCGCTGGGGGCGCAGCATATCCAGCTTGGCGATGCGGCCATTGTGATCGCTGGTGGGCAGGAAAACATGACGCTCAGCCCCCATGTTGCGCATTTGCGCGCAGGCCAGAAGATGGGCGATATGAAGATGATCGATACCATGATCCGCGACGGGTTATGGGACGCGTTCAATGGCTATCACATGGGCCAGACAGCAGAGAACGTGGCCGAGAAATGGCAGATCACCCGCGACGAGCAGGACGCGTTCGCCGTGGCCAGCCAGAACAAGGCGGAGGCGGCGCAGAAGGCGGGCAAGTTCAAGGATGAGATAGCGCCCTTCACGGTCAAGACTCGCAAGGGCGATATCTTGGTCGAGGATGACGAATACATCCGTCACGGGGCGACGATTGAGGGGATGCAGAAGCTTCGCCCGGCCTTCACCAAGGATGGCACAGTGACGGCGGCGAATGCCTCGGGTCTGAATGACGGCGCAGCGGCGGTGATGTTGATGACCGCAGAAGAGGCCGAGAAGCGCGGGCTGACGCCGTTGGCGCGGATTGCGAGCTATGCAACCGCCGGTCTGGACCCGTCGATCATGGGAGTGGGACCGATCCACGCCAGCCGCAAGGCATTGGCCAAGGCGGGCTGGAAGCCCGAGGATCTGGACCTGATCGAGGCCAATGAGGCCTTCGCGGCACAGGCCTGTGCCGTCAACAAGGACATGGGCTGGGATGTCGACAAGGTGAATGTCAATGGCGGCGCAATTGCCATCGGCCACCCGATTGGCGCATCGGGCTGCCGCATTCTGAATACGCTGCTGTACGAAATGCAGCGCCGCGACGCCAAGAAGGGTCTCGCCACACTCTGTATTGGCGGTGGCATGGGCGTCGCGATGTGTCTTGAGCGGTGATGATCTGTCGTTTGCGCAATAATCTTGCGCAAACACGACCACTTCTATAGCAGTTGTTTCGCAACACATAATTCCTGTCAGGAGGGGAACAGTATGGCACGAGTGGCATTGGTCACAGGGGGCTCGCGCGGCATTGGCGCGGCCATTTCACAAGCGCTCAAGGCGCAGGGCTGCACAGTGGCTGCGACTTACGCGGGCAATGACGATGCGGCTGCGAAGTTCACGGCTGAGACCGGGATCAAGACCTATAAATGGAACGCTGCCGATTACGAGGCCTCCAAGGCCGGTATCGCGCAGGTCGAGGCGGATCTGGGACCCATCGACATTGTTGTAGCGAATGCCGGCATCACCCGCGACGCGCCTTTCCACAAGATGACGCCTGAGCAGTGGAAAGAGGTGATCGACACCAACCTGACCGGGGTGTTCAACACCATCCACCCGATCTGGCCCGGCATGCGCGAGCGCAAATTTGGCCGTGTTGTCGTGATTTCCTCGATCAACGGCCAGAAGGGTCAGTTCGGGCAAGTGAACTACGCCGCGACGAAGGCAGGTGATCTGGGGATCGTGAAGAGCCTGGCGCAGGAAGGTGCGCGATTCGGAATCACGGCGAATGCCGTCTGCCCCGGATATATCGCGACCGAGATGGTGATGGCGGTCCCGGAAAAGGTGCGCGAGGCGATCATCGGCCAGATCCCGGCCGGTCGTCTGGGTGAACCCGAAGAGATTGCGCGCTGCGTGGCGTTTCTGGTCGCAGATGAGGCGGGTTTCATCTCTGGCTCGACCATCAGCGCGAATGGGGCGCAGTATTTCGTCTGATCCTGCCAGCCCGATGTAATAGCGAGGCACCGGGGCAGCACTCCCCCTGAAAAAATCGAAAACGGCCCGCGCAATGCGGGCCGTTTGTCATTCCGCTGAAAAGAGCGGTCAGGCGTGCGAGAGCCGCTCGATTTCTTCTTTCAGGCGTAGCTTCTGTTTCTTGAGTTCAGAGATTTGAAGGTCATCAGTTCCGGGGCTTCGCTGGGCCATTTCAACCTGTTCAGAGAGGTTTTCATGTTTCCGGCGGAGTTCTGCGATATGGGAACTCAGTGACATTCAGTTTCCTCCTTCTCTGATGCAATATCTAGATTGCACCACAGCGTTGGGCATCTGTCACCAAAAATCGGTGCGACCGGCTGCCTCATGCGCCGAAATCTGCTGCCATGGTCACTGGCTGCTAAACAATCACCTGCAAAGCTTCCTGATCGCCCACGGCAAAGACACGTTTATAGCGCGCGACTTCGTCTTCCGGCCCCATCGCCTTGTTGGGGTTGTCCGAGAGCTTGACAGTTGGCTGGCCGTTGGCCGAGACCGCCTTGCAAACCAGACTGAAGGGTGCCAGCCCGTCATCTGGTGCCAGCCCCCTGAAATCGTTGGTCAAAAGCGTGCCCCAGCCGAAGCTGACCCTGACCCGACCGGAAAAGCGCGTGTGCAGCGCTTCGATCCGATCCACATCAAGCCCGTCCGAGAAGATCACGAGTTTCTCGCGAGGATCCTGCCCACGTTCACGCCACCAGCGGATTGCAGTCTCAGCCCCTTCAGCCGCATCGCCCGAATCGATTCGGATGCCGGTCCAGTCCGACAGCCAGTCGGGGGCGCGGTCGAGGAAGCCTTGCGTGCCATAGGTGTCTGGCAGGATGATGCGCAGATTACCCGAATGCTCGGCCTGCCAATCGGCCAGAACCTGATAGGGTGCCTGCGCGAGTGCCTCGTCAGTGCTGGCAAGCGCGGCATAGACCATCGGCAGTTCATGGGCATTGGTACCGATGGCCTCGACCTCGCGCCGCATGGCGATCAGGCAGTTCGATGTGCCGGCAAAATTCTCGCCCAACCCTTCAATCATCGCCTGTGCGCACCAGTCCTGCCAGAGAAAGCTGTGCCGCCGCCTTGTGCCGAAATCGGCGATGCGCAGTTTGTCCAGTTTCTGCAGACGCTCGATCTTTTCCCAGACCCGGGTCATGGCGCGGGCGTAGAGCACCTGCAACTCGAAACGCTTCATCCGGCCCAGCACCGCGCGCGATCTTAACTCCATCAGCACGGCGAGGGCCGGGATCTCCCAGAGCATGACTTCGGGCCATGAGCCCTCGAAGCTCAGCTCGTACTGATCACCCACCCGCTCCAGATGATAGGGCGGCAGGCGGAAGCCCTCGAACCATTCCATGAAGTCGGGGCGGAACATCTGGCGAATGCCGTAAAAGGTATTGCCGCGCAGAAAGGTCGATTCGCCGCGCGAGAGCGTCAGGCTGCGGATATGGTCGAGTTGCTCGCGCAACTCCCCCTCGTCGATCAGGTCCGCAAGAGGGATATGGGTCGCGCGGTTGATCAGGCTGAACCTCACCTGCGTGTGTCGGCGGTTGGTAAAGACCAACTGGCACATCAGCAGTTTGTAGAAATCATTGTCGATCAGGGAACGCACGATCGGATCGAGCTTCCAGCGGTGGTTATAGACGCGGGTCGCGATATCCATGACTCAGACGACCGTGACGCCCGCCGCGCGCATGTCCGCCAGAGCACGCGCCATCGAGCCGTCAAGGTCGATGCCCCGGCAAAGCTCGGTCAGCACCCGCACCTCGAAGCCCAGACGCGCGGCATCGAGCGCGGACCAGGCGACGCAGAAATCCGTGGCAAGCCCTACGAATTCAAGCGATGTCAGCCCGCGTGTGCGCAGGTAGCCCTCAAGCCCGGTCGGTGTTTTCTGATCATTCTCGAAAAAGGCCGAGTAGCTGTCGATCTCGCGCCGGAAGCCCTTGCGCAGGATCAGGTCCGCGCGCCTCGTGTCGAGCGCAGCGTGAAATGCCGCGCCGTGGCTGCCCTGCACGCAATGGTCGGGCCAGAGCACCTGCGGACCATAGGGCGCCTCGACGACCTCCATCGGCGCGCGGCCCGCGTGCTGGCTGGCGAAAGAGGTATGGTCGGCGGGGTGCCAGTCCTGTGTCAGAATAACGGACTCGGCGTCATCCATGCGGGTATTGATCCCCGCCACAATCTCGTCACCGCCCGCGACGGCCAGCGCCCCGCCAGGGCAGAAATCATTCTGCACGTCGATCACGATCAGTGCTTGGCTCATGGTCTGGCCCTCCTGTCAGGGGAATGGCTAAGCCTTGCGCGCCCTTGCGTCAATGCGGATGGCTTGCGCGCGCGGGTACGAGACCGTAAATGCTGCCGCATGCTGACAGTTGCCGCGCTTTATCATTTCACCCGGTTTGATGACCCCGCCGCTTTGCGTGGTCCGCTACTTGCATTGGCTGAAGCGAAGGGGGTGAAAGGCTCGCTGCTGCTCGCGCGAGAGGGGATCAACGGCACGATTGCGGGCACACGGGCGGGGATCGATGCCGTGCTGGCGCATATCCGGTCGCTGCCGGGCTGTTCCGGGCTGGACTGGAAGGAGAGCCCGGCTGAGAGCATGCCTTTCGGCCGGATGAAGGTCCGGCTCAAGCGCGAGATCGTCACCATGGGCCAGCCACAGGTCGATCCGCGCGCGGGCACCGGGCATTATGTTGCGCCGTCCGACTGGAACGACCTGATTTCGGCGCCCGATGTGGCTGTGATCGACGCGCGCAATGATTACGAGGTCGCCATCGGCACGTTCGAGGGCGCCATCGACCCCGGCACCAAGAGTTTCCGCGACTTCCCCGACTGGTGGGAGGCGAACCGACACCGCTTTCACAACAAGCGCATCGCCATGTTCTGCACCGGCGGTATTCGGTGCGAGAAATCCACCAACTACCTGATCGGGCAGGGCATTGAGGAAGTCTATCACCTCAAGGGTGGCATCCTGAAATATCTCGAAGAGGTGCCGCAGGAGAAAAGCCTGTGGCGCGGGGCCTGTTTTGTGTTTGATCAGCGCGTCTCGGTCGAGCATGGGTTGAAGCCCGGCCCGCATGTGATGTGCCATGCCTGCCGTCGGCCGCTCTGGCCCGAGGACACAAAGCGTCCCGAGTATGAGGACGGCGTGCAATGTCATCATTGCGTCGAGGAGTTCACGCCCGAGCGCCGCGCGGCCTTCCGCGAACGACAGCGCCAGATCCGGCTGGCCGAGGCGCGCGGGCAGCGACACCTGGGCGCGCAGGGCCGGGCGCAAGAGCGAAGCTGAGGACTTGCAGACTTGCCGCGTTTGGCCTTGGCGCCAGGCTCAGAAGCTTGACAGGGTCACGTCGGACCGCCATCGATAATGCAGAACGCGCGGACGTCGAGCCTCTGGCGATGCAAACTGCCCCGACCTGGGCGCAATTGTCGCCCCTGGCGTTGCGGAACGGGGCAGGTGCAGTGTGACAGAGCCAAAACAAATAGCGACAGTCGGTGTCGTCATTCGCACGAAGGATCGGCCTGTTTTCGTGTTGCGCGCGCTGCGCAGCGTTGCGGGCCAGATGTTCAAGGATTGGCGTGTTGCGCTGGTCAATGATGGCGGGGACAGCGCTGCGCTTGATGCCGCGCTTGAAAGGGCAGATTTGCCCGGCACGGTGCACGATCGGATGATCCGGCTGGAACTGACCCAAGGCGTGGGGCGCTCTGCGGCATTCAACCGTGGAGTCCGGGCGCTTGAAACCGAGTTTGTCACCTGTCTGGATGATGATGACACATGGTCGCCAGAGTTTTTGTCGGCATTGGTCGCTTTCTTCCGCGACACCAGCAGAAATGTGCGGGAACTGGGTGGTGTCTTGTCACGGGTCACCGCGCTCACCGAAGAGTTGGAAGACACGCCGCTCGGTCCAAAGATTCGTGTCGTAGGCGAGGATGACCTTCCAGCGGCCTTCAAACGGTCGGAATTCTTCGTCAACCCTTTGGCCTATGCCTGTTACCGGCAGGATTTCTATCCGGTGCAATGGATGCTGCGACGCGATGCCGTGCAGGAGATCGGCGGGTTTCCCGAGGCGTTCGACGTTATGGAGGACCGCGCCTTCATGAACCTGTTCCTGACGCGCTACCGCCTCGCCCAACTCGACAGGCCGCTGGCCTATCATCATCGGCGTGTGCAACGCGGGACAGACAGAGAGCGCACGATCCACCTAAATACCCTCGATAATCCGTCCTATGACTGGCGTTTCTTCGCCGATCTTGCGCGGCCTGGCTTCGATCTGGCTGCGCGGGCAGAAGACGCGCAGGTGCTGCACAGCGTTGCCGCACTTTTGTTGACCGAGCTGAATTACGAGACCAGTGCCATCTGGCAAAAGATCAATGGTGAGATGCGCGCATTGGAAGCGCGGCTGGATACGACGAAAAAAGAGATATTGTCAACGATCACAGCGCAATGCGGGCAGGCAACAGAGGCGGGAACCACGAAAGTTAAAGCCGCGCCGCTCGGGTCGGGGATCGCGCGACCGCGGCCTGATCTGACGATTCCTCAAGACAAGCGGGCTTATGATCTGTGGCAGTGCGTTCCGGGTCAGGACCATGCGCAGCATCTTGCGCCGGGGGTTCGTTTCGCCAAACGGCTGGAATTATCCTATAGCGGGCCGCAGCACGGCTTGCTGCTTCATGCCTCGCCGACATTGCAATGCGTCCAGATTCAGATCCCTGAAACCAGAGACTGGTGCGCGGTCGAGTTCGCTCTCGACGATCTGGCACTGCCGGAGTGCGGGTTACGTTGCCACCTTCAGCTTTGGTCCGAGGAGGGCTATCTATTCGAGACTGCGCTGTTGCATCATGCACCTTTGCCTGAAGAGCCTGACCGCCACATGATGGATGACTTCAGGGTCCATGCCTGTCCGGCGCAGGAGACTGCAGGTCTGACCCGCGATGTGGATGCTGCATGGCTTGCGCGTGTCAGCAAGCCCAAGCTGTCCATAGTTCTGCCGCGGTATGCACAAAATTTCCGGTTTATGTGTCGAAACATCATGGTTGAGCATACCTCTTGAGTTTGACAGGCCAGTAACACCCGCTTAGCTTTTTTCAGCGGCAAAGTGCAGGATGAAAGATGGCGCCAACGGTCTTGGACGAATTCGCGCTATCGGGCGAGCGGGGGATCGATGTTTTCCGCCGCGTCGAGGACGAAAAGCATCGCCGTCACCGCTATGAGTGCCTTGCCACGATCATCCCGGACAGCGACGAGGTCCGATGCTTTGCGCCCTATGCTCGCAAGTTCCCGGAGCGGATGCACGCCGCTGCGCGTGACTATTTGGAGAGCAGGTTTCTTGCGCAGCGCATGGCCTTTGGTGACCCGTCGACCTATCCGGATGCGGGCGTGAGCGAGAGGCCGATTGAGTTGTTCCTTTATCTCGATTTCTTTCGTGCATGGCAGGTTGGTGAGCAGGAAATCGCCCGTGTCGAGCGGGCGCTACAACAGGGCACCAGCTTGCGTCCACCCGAGGTTTCGGGGGTGCTGCGATTACTGCTCGATTTCAATCGCCTGACGCGTGCGGCGCCGATCATCAATGCGCTATGGCCGATGCTGAACGAGGCAGCGTCGCTTGGTGCCGAAGACCAATGGCAGAACACCGGCTTTGCGCTCCGCATGCTGGGCGATTTGCAGCGCCGTTCCGGCCGTCCAGAGCGGGCGCTCGCGGCGTATGAGCTCTCATTGGCGCTGGGCGTGAACGCGCATCGCTGCGGGTTAGCCATTGAAGCGGCACAAGAAGCCGGGAACAGCGATGCCGTCAAACGCCATCTTGCGACCTATGAAGAGCGCTGGCCACTGCCGGAACACCTTGCCCAGATCAAAGCTGGAAGCGCGGTAACATCCATTGGAGGATCGAGTTGACCAGCCCCAACCGTGAAAACGTGACCGATATCCTCTGCATCGGCGCGCAGAAAGCCTCGACAAGCTGGCTGCACAATGTGCTGAATGCACATCCCCGGACCTATGCTTTTCCAAACAGCGCGCCAATCACGTCGACCAACAAGGAGGCGCATTTCTGGGACTGGAACCACAAGCGCGGGATTGAGTGGTATCGCGCGCTGATGACGCCGCCGGAATCCGAGCGTCTTTCGATGGATTTCACACCTGAATATGCGCTCATGTCCGACGCGCAGATCCGTGAGTGCAAGGAAATTAACCCGACAGCGCGGGTAATCTATGTGCTCCGCGACCCGCTGGCGCGCGCTATCTCTGCGCTTCGAATGCACACCCTCTGGCAGAACCGCGACGCCAAGCCGGAAGAGGTCGAGATCGTGCTGGATGAGCAGTTCTTCGAGCTACTTAAGAAGGCGCGCATTGCCGAGAACACCTCCTACTTCGCGAATTACGAGCGCTGGGCGCGGCATTATGATGACATTCTTTTACTGAATTACGAGGATATCCGCGCGAACCCGACCGATGTGATTGACCGGCTGTTTGACCATTGCGGGTTGAGCCTCGGCGAGATGCCACCCGACGCGCGCGATGAGTTCCACAAGCGCATGAACCGCAGGGTCTGGGCAAGCGTGCGTTATCCCGTCCGCTCGGATGTGGCGCATTTTCTCTATGGGCTGCTCTGGCCGAAGCGGGTTGCCGCAGAGCGGTTCTTCAAGGTTTCGTTTCGCGAGTATCAGGAAATTCTGGGCGAAGTTAAGGCCGCCTAGGACGGCAGCATGACAGGTATACTCCCAGACCCTGCAGCCCTGTCCCGCACTTTGTGGGAGGCGACACTGCCGGAGCCGGAAGCGCCGGGTGAGGGGTTGCTGGAGGCCATTTCGGAGGGGGCCGATTACAGAGATGTAGTCGCGGCGCTGGCTGCACTGAACCGGATGGCTCTGCCCGCTTATGCGGCGGCCCAAGTCGCACAGGCACGCTGGCCAAATTCTATCGACATGGCCCGCCATGCGCTAGACGCCAGCCCCGAGGAGGACAGAGACGCTGCTCTGAAACGGCTGGCCGAGGCCGTTACGCGCGCCAATCGTCGGCGCAGCGTTTTGACCAATGCCTGTTGGCGCCTGTTTCGTCCCAAAGACGGCTGGCAGGTTCTGGTCGGCATTGACCTCGGCTCGCCGACAGCGGTCGAGGACGTTTTTCGACGCGTCGAGTTGGCCGTTGCCATGGGTGCGTTCTCAGAGGCAGAGGCTGATCTCGACTGGCTGGAGGCTCAGGGCCATGCGACGCGCGTTGCCGTGCAGCGGCTTTCGCTCATCTATCGCCGTAACGGGGTGGCGGCACTTGTCGGCGAGATGGAGGGGTTGGAGACATCGGCGGCGCGGGTATGGGGCCTGCTCAGTGAGATTTTTCTGGGCGAAAATGATTTTATCCGCGCGTCGCAGGTCCTTGATCGCTGGGCCGGTTGTCCGGATGCGTCCCCCGGGCCTTTGGCAAGAGCAAAGCGGCGGCTGGCCCTTGAGAGAGGCGACGGAGAGCGCGCGCAGGCGATGCTGGAGGAGGAACTCAACCTTGACGCACCATGGCTCTGGAGCGCACATGATCATGTGCAGTGGCTGCGTGCCGGGCAGTTGACGGGCCGTCCCGCAGGCGAACTTCTGGCCCATGCGCAAGCCGCCTGTCGAGTGCATCCCCGCCATGACTGGCTATCGGCGCTTGAGCGCCTGCTGCGTGAGACTGTCGAGGATTGGGGCACCATCGCGGCGCAGGTCTCGCGTCCAATGCGATCCGAGCGCGCTTTGATACAGGCCCGAGCGGCGCTACGTCTCGGGCTGCCAGCGCGCGCGGCGCGCGAACTCGCCGCGCTTCGGCGGATAGCAAAGGACATGCCGCTTGGCGTCCGGGTCTGGTCTACGCGTGCAGAGATGTTTCTGCTCGCCGGGCGTCTGTCAGCGGCGCAGGCCGCGCAGGCGCAGGCGCTCTCTTGCGCAAAGGATCCTGTGCAGCAGGCAGACGCGGCCCTGAAGCTTGCCGAGATTCACCTCGCGCAAGGCGCCCTTGTCGAGGCCTGTAACGCTCTGCGTGATCTCGACGCCCGCTTCCCCGACCGGTTGCCCTTGCACCTGCTGCGCGCGCGACTCGCCTTCGCCGAGGGTGATTTTGCGCGGGCCGAGGCCGCGCATGACAGGTTCAACGACCTCAAGCGCGCACAGACCGAGGCGCATTCTGCGAACGATGTCAGAGACCGGATCGTGTCAGATGCGCGGGTCGCGGCACAGGGTGCAGAGACGGCTTTTGCGCCGCATACTCCCGTTGCCGATACAGTGGCCCGGATCGGTGCCCAGCGAATTGTGGGCTCACCCGGTCTGTCGGCCTGCCTCATGCGGCGCGCGGCATGGCGTGGGGAGTTGCATTTCCAGCCTGACCCAGGGGCGCAGATCCCACGTATAATCGCGCATTATTGGCAGGGCCCCGAAGGCCCCGCCGTGCCGCGCGCCCGCCTGCGCTGGGCCGCGCTGCATCCCGATTTCGAGATACGGCTTTTCGATGAGGTTTCCGCCGCTGAATGGCTGCACGATGCCTATGGCAGCGAATTGCGGCGCCGCTTTGTGTTGCTCGCACAACCCGCGCTGCGCGCCGATTTGTTCCGGATCTGCTGGCTGGCCTCCAAAGGGGGCGTTTTCGCCGATCTCGACGAGTTCCCGCGTTTGCCGGTGACCCCTTGGCTCGAGAATACGCGTGCGGTCGTCTGTGTCGAGCGCGGCTTCGGGACCATTGCCAACAACTTCCTTGCTATCGTGCCAGAGCACCCGATTACCCTGCGTGCCTTGGAATTTGCATTGGCCTCACTCGACCGAACTGATACGCCTTATGCGTGGTGGGATACGGGTCCCGCGCAATGGACGCGCGCCGCAATGGCGCATCGGCTCACGCAGCCTGAGGATTTGTCGTTACGTTTTCTCACGCAGGCAGAATATGGCCGCCGCGTCTCGACCAATCTGCCCTATCCGCACAAGAAGAGCCCGGATCACTGGCGTTGAGGGTCAGAAATCGGTCGGCGCGCCGCCTTCTTCCTTCCGCTTTGCGACAAAGGCCTGCAATTCCTCGCGGATGCTGTCGTCTATCGGTGGCGGGGTGAAGTTCTCGACAATCTGGCGATAGATACCATGCGCGCGAGTGATCGTGTCGGTGGCACCGTCGCGCTCCCAAGCCTCGAAATTGCGCCAGTCCGAAGCGAAAGGAGCGTGGAAGGCGGTCTCATAACGCTCCTGAGTATGGCCGACGCCAAAGAAATGCCCGCCTGCGCCCACCTCGCGGATGGCCTCGACAGCGATATCGTCAGGCGTTGTCGCGGTCAGCATCGGGTCGAAATAGCGCTGGACGATCTGCAGCATCTCGCAATCCATGACGAATTTTTCAGGGCTGGCAATCAGCCCACCTTCCAGCCACCCGGCCGCGTGATAGACGACGTTCGAGCCCGATTGCACTGCGGCCCAGAGGCTGTTGCAGGTCTCCCACATGGCCTGCGCGTCAGGGATATTTGCCGTGCAAACCCCGGAAGAGCGTAAAGGCAGCCCATAGCGGCGCGCAAGCTGGCCAGTCATTTGGGTCGCGCGCATGTATTCGGGCGTGCCAAAGGCAGGCGCGCCCGAGCGCATGTCCACATTCGAGGTGAAGGTGCCGATGGCGACAGGTGCACCGGGGGCGGCATACTGGATCAGCGCGATGGCGCAGAGTGCTTCTGCCAGCGACTGCGCGACCGCCCCGGCAAGCGTGACCGGTGCCATTGCACCCGCCAGCGTGAAAGGCGTGACAATAATGGGCTGGCCACGACGCGCGAGACGCAGCGCGCCGTCGATCATGGGGAAATCATGCCGAAGTGGCGAGACCGAGTTGATGTTGGAATACATTCGCGGCGCCGCATCGAACTGGTCGTGGTCGAGCCCCGCAGCGATGCGCACCATCTCCATCGCATCCTCGACCCGCTCTCGCCCGAGGCAGTAGGTATGCACGACCTTGTCGGTCAGCAGGAGCTTCTCGGCAATGCAGTCAAGATGGCGCACCCCAGGGTGAATATCGACCGGCTCGACCGGATAACCACCGGCAAGATGGATGCAGTTGAAGGTCTGCGTGAGCATGATAAGCTCACGGAAGGTCACGAAATCACCTGCGCGTTTGCCGCGCTGCATATCCCAGCTTGAGGGTGGGGAGGACACGTTCACGAAGGCCAGCGCGCCGTCGCCGATCCGCACGGCGCGTTCGGGGTTGCGCGGGGTGATGGTGAAGGCACCGCGGGTGCGCGCGAGCATCGCCTCCACGAAATCGCCATCCATGCGGACAGTCCGATCCTGCACGATGCAGCCTGCCTCGCGGAACAACTCCAGCGCCTCATCATGCAGAAACTCGACCCCGATCTCGGACAGGATGCGCAGGGCGCCCTGATGGATCGCCTCGACCCCGTCTTGGTCCAGAGGTTCGGTCGGTCGGTCGGTGTTGACCGGCTGTCGCCACGGCATCTGATCGAGCCGAAACCCCGTGTTGCGGCGCGTGTTTCCCCTGCGGCCGCCAGAGCGGCGACGTTGCTCCGATGCCGGTGTCTCCATATCCATTGGACTGCCTCGTCTGAAACATCTGTCCTAGAGGCTAGACCCTGCACCGTGATCCAAACAAGAGGAGTATTGGAAACATCTTTTTACCCGCGCGGCGCGTCACAAGGGTAAGCTTCTGCCCTGAAAAGGTCAGCGTTGCCTCCAAAAAAGCTACGAACAGCGCATCACCGGTTTTGCAGTTGCCGCACCCAGTCGGCAGATTCGTGAGCGTGAATTTCGGCTGCGCGGATATGACTGTCAAAGCTCTGCGCGAGTTCGCGAATGAGTTGCTTTGAGCGGATCAGAAGATAGGCATCGCCAGTAAAGACGGCGGCCCTCAGATATCCGAAAAGCGTCATCGGCGGTGCGAAGCGTTTGCGCCCGTCAAAGAGATACATTCGAAACGCCGGATAGAGTTCCTCGACCGTCTGCGCGATATGCGCAAGCTGGGCTGCCCTCGCGCGCTCGGGCAACCCGCGCCAGACACCGACCCCCGCAGCAAAGACCTCGAAGGTCTGCAACGGCATGCACATCTCGATATCTGCTTCGGGTGCACGAGACAGGCGCAACCTGCGTTGGGTCTGTGACAGTAACCGGCGACGTTCCATTTCCGAGGCCTGCGCCTGAAAGGCGATCACTTCGGGCGTGCGCATCAAGTCCGGCAATTGCGCTGGAACGTAGCGGATCTTCTGTCCCGTCGCATCCTCATGCCAACGCTCCATCGCCGTGCGCCCCTGCTCATCAAGCGCTGCCTCGGTCTGGACGGTGTCGAGTGTCTGGGTAACCGCACCGGAATCATCGCTCAGCCCCAACAGCCAATCGGTCGTGACACGGAAGCGGGTGGCAATGGCGAGCAGTGTTTCCGCGCGCGGAAGCCGGGGATCAGGGCCGTTGATCAGCTGCGACAGTGCCGAGCGATCAATGCTGATCGCCTCGGCAAATGCGGCCTGCGTCATTTCTGACTGAGACAGCAATTTTTTCAGGCGATGTCGGAACAGGCTGGAGGACTCGCGCTTGCTCATGGCCACAATCTTGTAGGTGACTTCAGTGAACATCAATGACAAAAAACTGCAAGTGCAAAGAAAAGTGACGAGAACACTCATATTGCCCGCGCAGTCGTTTCTCGGCAGTTTACCGCTATCGTTACAGGGAGAGGATGGCATGAGGCGGGTCGAATGGCCTACGGTGACGCTGATTGGGCTGTGTTACGGTGTTTGGCTCTTCGCCGG
>SLJW01000237.1 GCA_007134865.1 Paracoccaceae bacterium
CCCATGGCGACGCGGCTCATCATCTCGACCCCGCCGGCGACATAGGCCATGCCGACGTCGCCCTGCACCTGCCCGGCCGCCAGATTGACCGCCTCCATCCCACTGGCGCAGAAACGGTTGATCGCCAGGCCCGGCACCTGCTCATCGAAATCCGAGGCCATCACGGCCGTGCGCGCAAGGCAGCCACCCTGCTCGCCCACCTGCGTGACGTTGCCCCAGATCACATCCTCGATCGCACGCGTGTCCAGTTCATTACGCGACCGCAAGGCGTTGAGCACCAGTGCCGAGAGCCGCACGGCCGTGACCTCATGCAGACTGCCATCGGCCCGCCCCTTGCCCCGCGGTGTGCGGATGGCGTCATAGATAAATGCGTCGCTCATGGTTCCCTCTCTTTCACGATATCGATTGTGCCCGGTCGGCAGGCGAGCCGGGCATCAGGTCATAAGGGTGTTTCCAACCCGGCAGCCCCGCAATGCGGTCCAGCCAGTGGTTGATCCCGGGCCAGTCGGCACGGTCAAAACCGAAAGACTCCGGGTAGAACAGATAGCCACAGCAGGCAAAATCCGCGATTGTCGGACCCTCACCCACGATCCAGTCACGCGTCCCAAGATGCGCGTCCAGAACCTTGCAGGCATCGCGAAACCGCGCCTTCTGGAACGCGATGACAGGCACAGGCCGCTTCTCGGCGGGCAGGAAATTGGCCAGAAAACGCGCGGAACCCGCATTGGCCGAAAACTTGTGCGCGTCCCAGAACAGCCAGCGCAACACCTCGTCTTCTTCCTGCAGGTCCTTGCCCCCGAACTGCCCCGCCTTGCGCGCCAGATGGCGCAGGATGACAGCCGACTGGGTCAACACCTGCGCGCCATCCTCAAGAACCGGGACCTCACCCATCGGGTTGAGTGCGCGAAACTCTCGGCTCCGGGTGGTGCCGGAAAAGAAATCAACCCAGACCGGCTGCCACTCGAAGCCTGCGAGTTCCAGCATCAGGGCCACCTTGTAGGCATTGCCACTTTCGCCAAAACAATGAAGCTGCATGGTCCTCCCTTCCGACTATTTTGCTCACCCGAGAGCGGTCAATTTGAGTATTTTTGGCAAGAAAATGATGCTGTCTTGTTTACGGCTTTTTAAGAACAGCGTGTTAACCTTAACACGCGGTACAGGCTGGAGAGCCGATGACCGTGCAAGGAAATGCCCCGCCTGACGACCGCCCTGGATGCAGTTTCCGAATGGCCGTCGGCCAGGCGGGGACGCTATCCACCTCATTTTCTTGCCCCAAATACTCCCGCCGGAGGCGCCCGCGGATCATTTCTTCCGTGCCTCGAGTTCCGAATTGAACAGGCGCAGGCGATGGCCGAGATTATCAGCGTCGGTCACCGAGTCGAAATTCTCGAACAGGAAGGACAGGGCCTCGCCCTCATCCAGCCCCGCTTCCTGCGCGAAACGGCGCAGGCGGCGATAGCCGTCTTCGGTCATCGCGGCATTGAAACGTCGGGTCAGTCGAAAGCGTTTGGGCATGATCCTCTCCTGCTGGATGCGCCAGACGCCAGGCGAAGCCTGGCGCCCGCTTGCAATCAGAATTGTTCGCTCGACAAGGCCATCACGGTCTCGCTGCCGCTCTGGATCCGCGCCAGATGCATGGCTGTAGCCGGAAGCTGGCGGGCCATGAAGTAGCGGCCTGTGGCGAGTTTGGCCTCGTAGAAATCGCGATCCGACGCGCCCGCATCGAGGGCAGCATAGGCAGCCTTTGCCATTTGCGCCCAGACGAGGCCAAGGCAGACATGGCCGAAGAGATGCATGAAGTCGCTTGATCCGGACAGCGCGTCATTGGGGCTCTTCATGCCGCGTTCCATGAAATACATGCCAGCAGTCTGAAGGTCTTTCGACGCGGCCTTGAGCGGGCTCAGGAAGCCTTCCAGTCGGGCATCCCCTTCATTCTCCTTGATGAAACCCTTCACCAGCGCAAAGAAGGCCATGACATGCTTGCCCCCATCGGCTGCGAGCTTGCGGCCCACGAGGTCGAGCGCCTGCACGCCATTCGCGCCCTCGTAGATCATGGCAATGCGCGCGTCGCGAGCGAATTGGGACATGCCCCATTCCTCGATATAGCCATGCCCGCCATAGACCTGTTGTGCCTGCACGCACATGTCGAAGCCCTTGTCGGTCAGGAAGCCCTTGATCACCGGCGTCAACAGCGAGATCAGGCCATCGGCCTCGGCGTCGTCCATGCGATGGGCGCGGTCGATAAGGCTCGCACCCCACATGGTGAACGCGCGCGCGCCTTCGACGAAGCTCTTCTGGTCCATCAGCATTCGGCGCACATCGGGGTGCACGATCAGCGGATCGGCCGGGCCATCGGGGTTCTTCGCGCCAGTCACATCGCGCCCCTGCAGCCGGTCCACGGCATAGGCCAGCGCGTTTTCATAGGCGACGGCGGCCTGGGCATAGCCCTGCAGGCCGACCCCGATGCGGGCCTCGTTCATCATGGTGAACATGGCGCGCATGCCCTTGTGCAACTCGCCGATCAGATAGCCGGTCGCGCCATCATAATTCATCACGCATGTGGCATTGCCGTGAATGCCCATCTTCTCTTCGATCTTGCCGACCGAGACTCCATTGCGCGCGCCGAGGCTGCCATCCTCGTTGACCATGAACTTGGGCACGATGAAGAGCGAGATGCCCTTGGTGCCTTCACCTCCGCCCGGGGCCTTGGCCAACACCAGATGGATCACATTCTCGGCCATGTCGTGATCGCCGGCCGAGATGAAGATCTTCTGCCCGGTGATCTTGTAGCTGCCATCATCCTGCGGTTCGGCCTTGGTGCGCATCATGCCCAGATCCGTGCCGCAATGCGGCTCGGTAAGGTTCATTGTGCCGGTCCAGTCCAGCGAGACCATTTTCGGCAGGTATTTTTCCTTCTGATCGTCGGACCCATGCGCGAGGATGGCCGAGATCGCGCCATGGGTCAGACCCTGATACATGTTCAGCGCCATATTGGCCGAGACGAAAATCTCGCCCACGGCCGAGCCCATCAGATAGGGCAGGTTCTGGCCGCCGAATTCCTCGGGAATGTCGAGCCCGTTCCAGCCGCCCTCCTTGATCTGCTCGAAAGCTGCCTTGAAGCCATCGGGCGTGTAGACGACGCCGTTTTCCAACCGGCAGCCCTGCTGGTCGCCCACGGCATTAAGGGGCGCAAGCGCGCCTTCAGCGAGCTTGGCGGCCTCTTCGAGGATGGCTGAGGTGAAATCGGCCTCGAGATCGGCATAGCCCGGAATATCGGACTGGCTGACCTGCAACAGGTCATGCAGCACGAATTGCAGGTCTTTCGTCGGTGCAGTGTAGCTCGGCATGGTATGTCTCCCTTATTCGGCGGCCTTGGGGCGGTCTGCATTGCGCAGCACGGCTTCACCCCAGGCGAGATCCTGTTTCAGCTCGGTAATCGCCTCGTTCAGCTCGTCGCGCTGGCGTTCCATATCGGCCAGGCGCTGGCAGGCGATGTCATAAGTCTTGCGCAACTGTTTGAGTTCGCTGTCGTCGCGGTCATACATGTCCAGCAACTGCCGGATTTCCTCTAGGCTGAAGCCGAAACGCTTGCCCCGCAGGATCAGTTTCAGCCGCGCCTGATCGCGGCGCGAGAACAGCCGGTGTTGACCGTCACGCTGCGGAAACAGCAATTCCTTGGACTCGTAAAATCGCAGCGTCCGCGGCGTGACACCGAACTCGGCGCACATCTGGCGTATCGTCTTGAAACTCTCTGACATGAAGACCCTCTCCCTCCGGGCCAACATGCCCGGTAGTCAGGCAGGAAGATACTCATGTTGACGTGAACGTAAAGTTAAACGCCGCGTCACGGCATAGAATGACGCCGCGTTCACTCAGAGGTGATGAGCTTCGCCGCATCCTCGCGCAGCTTCTGAAGATCGGCAATCGTGCGCTCCAGTTCCTCGGCCTGCGCGCGCAGCGCGATCAACTGCCGGTCGGCCATCTCGAGCCATGCCCGCAATTGCGGCTGGGTTCCCTCTTTCTCATAGATTTCCAGCCATTGGCGGATCTCTTCGAGCGAAAAGCCGAACCGCCGCCCGCGCATGATCAGCGTCATCCGCGCCACTTCGCGCGGGGTGTAGAAGCGGTTGCGGCCTTCCTTCTCGGGGCTGAGAAGCTCGATATATTCGTAATAACGCAGCGTGCGCGGGGTCACGTCGAATTTCGCGCACATCTCCTTGAAACTCAGTCTGCTGCTCATCACGCCTCCCCCGCGCTTGTGCGAGCAGCTTAGGGCCGCACAGGACGGGATGCAATCTCACGGCTTGCCATTCCGGCGTGATCCGGCGCAGAAAGGGCAGCGACGCGCAAGGATGTGAGAAATGGTCGGAAACAGCCCGCAAGATTTCATCGAGGCCCTGCCCTTCGCCCGCGCGCTGGGGATGCGGCTGGAAGAGATCGGCGACGGGAAGGCGCGGATCTCGATGGATTGGGATCCGCGCTTCGTCGGCGACCCTGCGACTGGCGTGATCCATGGCGGCGCGGTCTCAGCGCTGATGGATACTTGCGGGGGCGCGGCGGTGATGTCCTATCCCGGCGCGCTGACCACAGCGACCATCGATCTGCGGATCGACTACATGCGCGCGGCCACGCCGGGCCAGCGGATCACGGCGCGGGCCGAATGCTATCATGTTACCCGCCGCGTGGCATTCGTGCGCGCCACCGCCCATGACGAGGACAGCGCAAACCCGGTTGCCACAGCGGCTGGTGCCTTCACCTTTGACCGCAAGGAGGGTCGCTGATGGCACGGCCCGAACCCGTCCAGCAGGTCAAGCGCCGACGCGACCTGGCGCTCAAGACCCTGGTCGACTCCGTGCCCTATGCCGGGTTTCTGGGGATCATCTTCGAGCGCCATGGCGATGAATTGACCGCCGTGCTGCCCTATGACGAGAAGCTGATCGGCAACCCGGTGCTGCCCGCGCTGCATGGCGGGGTGATCGCGTCCTTTCTGGAAGTGACCGCGATCATCGAGTTGAGCTGGGCCATGCTCTGGGACGAGGTGGAAACAGGGCGCCTCACGCCCGAAGCGATGGCCGCCAACCTGCCGCGCCTGCCCAAGACCATTGATTTCACAGTCGATTACCTGCGCACGGGCCTGCCCCGTGATGGCTATGCCCGCGCGCGGGTCAACCGCTCCGGGCGGCGCTATGCGTCCGTGCATGTCGAGGCCTGGCAAGACAATCGCGCGCGGCTCTTTGCGCAAGCGACCGGGCATTTCCTGATGCCGCCGCGCGGGAATGGCTGAAGCGGCGGCGCTCTCGGACCGGCGCATTCTGAAAATTGCCGTCCCCATCGTGCTGGCGAATCTGTCCGTGCCGATCCTGGGCGCGGTCGATACCGGGGTTGTGGGCCAGATCGGGGAGGCCGCGCCTATCGGCGCGGTGGGGCTCGGCGCGATCATCCTCGCCTCGATCTACTGGATCTTCGGTTTTCTGCGCATGGGCACGACCGGGCTTGTGGCGCAGGCCACAGGCGCGGGGGATCTGGCCGAAAGCGGCGCAATCCTGACGCGCGGGGTGATGATCGGGCTGGCAGCGGGCGCGGTGATGGTGCTGGGGCAGGCCGGGATCACATGGGCCGCCTTCCGGATCGCGCCCGCGAGCGCCGAGGTCGAGGCCTTGGCGCGCGATTATCTGGCAATCCGCATCTGGGGCGCGCCCGCGACGATTGCGCTCTATGCCGTCAATGGCTGGCTGATCGCGACCGAGCGCACGCGGGGCGTCCTGGTGTTGCAACTGTGGATGAACGGGCTGAACATCGCGCTTGATCTGTGGTTCGTGCTGGGCTTGGGCTGGGGGGTGCAGGGCGTGGCGATTGCCACGCTGATCGCTGAAGTGAGCGCGCTGGGGCTGGGGCTTTGGCTGTGCCGGGCGGCGTTTTCGGGGGCGCAGTGGCGGGACTGGGCGCGGGTGTTCGACCGGGTGCGGCTGCGGCGCATGTGGGTGGTCAATTCCGACATCATGCTGCGCACCATCGCGCTGCAGGCGGCGATGACGGGGTTTCTGTTCGTCTCGGCCGGGTTCGGCGATGTGGAACTCGCCGCGAACCAGATATTGTGGCAATTCCTGCTGATCACGGCCTATGCGCTGGATGGGTTCGCCTTCGCCGCCGAGGCTTTGGTCGGCCAAGCCGTCGGTGCGCGCTCGCTTGCGATGATGCGGCAGGCAAGTATCCGTTCCTCGATCTGGGCACTGGGGGCCTCGGTCGCGATGGCGCTGGGGTTCTGGATCGCGGGCCCCTGGGTGATCGACCTGATGGCCGTGGATGAGGGCGTGCGCGCCGCGGCGCGGGTCTATCTGCCCTTCGTGGTGGTGCTCTCGGTGCTGGGGCTTGGAGCCTATATGCTGGACGGTATTTTCATCGGCGCAACCGGGACGCGCGAGATGCGCAACACTGTGGTGCTGGCGGTGCTGATCTATGGTCTGGCGATCTGGGCGTTTGTGCCGAGTTACGGCAACCCGGCGCTCTGGAGCGCGCTGATGCTGCTGAATGTGTTGCGGGGAGTGTTTCTGGGGGTACTCTACCCGCGGCTGGAGCGCCGGGTCGCGGCGGCTGGATGAGGGGCGCTGCCCCTCAGACCCCGGAGTATTTCGGGCAAGAAAATGATCAGAGCCATTCCTCGCGCCCGGTGCCGACCACGTCCGCGAGGGTCTCGAAGCCGTCGCGGTCCATCAAATCGAGCAGCCCCTGATTGAGGCGCGGCACGAGCGAGAGGCCGTGATAGACGAGGCCCGTGTAAAGCTGGAGGGCCGAGGCGCCGGCGCGGAGTTTGGCATAGGCCTGTTCGGGTCTGCTGATGCCGCCGACGCCGATAAGGGGGAGTTGTCCATCTGTCAGGTGCGAGAGGCGGGCGAGCACACGCGTGGACAAATCAAACAATGGCGTGCCGGAAAGGCCGCCCTTTTCGACAGCACTTGCAGATTTCAAACCTTGACGCGAGATCGTGGTGTTGGTGGCGATGATCGCGTCGACCTGCGCTTTCAGCGCGACATCGGCAAGTTCGGCGAGTTCGGACTCGCTCAGATCAGGGGCGATTTTCAGGAAAATGGGGATCGGACGGGCGAGTTGGGCGCGGGCCGCCATGACGCCTTTGAGCAGCGCTGCGAGCGCCTCGGCCCCCTGCAGGTCGCGCAGCGCTTCGGTATTGGGGGAGGAGACATTGACCGTGGCGAAATCCAGATGCGCGCCGGTCAGGGTGAGGACCTCGGCGAAATCCTCGGCGCGATCGGCACTGTCCTTGTTCGCCCCGAGATTGAGCCCCAGCACCATCGTCTTGGGTCTGTCCCTGAGGCGTTCGAGGATGGCCTCTGCGCCCTCATTGTTGAAGCCGAACCGGTTGATCACTGCCCTGTCCTGCGGCAGCCGATAGAGGCGCGGACGCGGATTGCCCTCTTGCGGGCGGGGGGTGGCGGCGCCCACCTCGACGAAGCCGAAACCCACGCGGGCCAGGCCATGGAGCGCCACGGCGTTCTTGTCGAACCCGGCGGCGAGCCCGATCGGGTTGGGCAGGTCGAGCCCCGCGATACGCATGTTGAGGCGCTGTGAGGTGACCGGCCGGGGTAGTGGCGCGAGCCCCTGGCGCAGCGCTGCGAGGGCAAAGAGATGCGCAGTTTCCGGGTCGAAGCTGCGCAGCAGCGCCAGCCCCGCGCGCTCGACGAGGCTCATACCAGCCGCTCCGGGAAGATATGGCCCGAGGCCCCAAGCGGCAGGGACTTGTCCCAGACCACATCGCTGCGGCGCAGCGGTCGGTAGAGATGGGGGAAGAGCGCGCCGCCGCGCGAGGGCTCCCATTTCAGCTCCGGGCCGAGAGTGTCGGCCTCGACCGCGACAAGGACCAGATCGCTCTCGGTGGCGAAATGTTTCGCCGCCGTGTCCATCACCTGCTGCGCAGTCGAGAAATGGATATAGCCGTCATTGTGGTCGACCGGGGCACCGAGGGTTTCACCCTCGGTGACCAGCAGATCCCATTCTGCACGGCGAAATATCTTGTAGATCAGCATGGGAGTCTCTTGCCTCGGGACGGACGGAAGGTCAATTGCTCAGAGCGGGCCGGGCAAACGCTCTTCGCTGAGCAGCACATTGGCATCCACGGCCCCAACACCGGGGAGTGTCATGATCCGGCGCCTCAATACGCGTTCGAAATCGGGCAGGTCGCGGGCGACGACGCGAAGGCGGTAGTCATAAAGGCCGAGCACATGCTGCACGGTCTGGACTTCGGGAATGGCGCTGACCGCGCGCTCGAAATCGGCGAGGCTGACGCGCCCCTTGGCGGCGAGGCTGATGCCGAGAAAGACCGTGACGCCGAGACCGAGAGCAGCGAGGTCGAGATCGAGGCGGGTGCGGGCGATGGCACCGGCGTCGCGCAGGCGCCTCAGGCGGCGCCAGGTGGCGGGCTGGCTGAGACCCAGCCTGCGGCCCAGTGCGCCAGCGCTTTGCGTGGCATCCTCGGCCAGCGCGCGCAGGAGGGCGCGGTCAGTGGGGTCGAGGTCGATCATGGCCGGGCTGCGGGGGGCGCTGCCCCCCATCGCCGCTGTTGCGCTTCAGGTGCTGCGGGCAGGCCTGCTCCCCGGAGTATTTCTGGCAAGATGAAGATCATAGCGGGAGGTTTTCCATCTGCTTGATGTCGGAGAGATGCATCAGAGCCTCGAGATCGGCGATATGCGGGAGCGTCAGGATGCGGTCGCGGTAGATCTCCTGATAATGCGTCATGTCGCGGGCGATGAGGTTGAGGCGAACATCGACACGGCCGAGGAAGGTCTGGATTTCCAGCACTTCAGGGACCTGTCGGGCGCTCGCGATGAATTCGTCAAAGGCGCGCGGGTTGGTCTTGTCGAGAGTGATGCGGAGCGAGACCTCGACCGCCCATCCCAACGCGCGCCAGTTGATGACCGCTTGCTGGCCGCGCAGAATACCGCGCGCGCGCAGGCGTTCGAGCCGGCGCCAGCAGGTGGCCTCGGTCAGGCCCGCTCTCGAGGCGAGTTGGGCGGTGGTGGCCTCGGGTGCCGCGATGAGATGGCGCAGGAGGCGGCGGTCGATATCATCGACTTGCATGAAAATTTCAGATTTTTTGATTCGGCGCATGACTATTGTCACAAATCTCAAGAAATTGCGAGATATGAAACGACATTTCTGCATCAGCGCCTATGCTGTGCCGCGATGAAACCCCAAGGAGGAGAACGCCATGCGCGTCTACTATGATCGCGATTGCGATGTGAATCTGATCAAGGACAAGAAGATCGCCATTCTGGGCTATGGCAGCCAGGGCCACGCCCACGCGTTGAACCTGCGCGATTCGGGTGCCAAGAATGTGGCTGTCGCGCTGCGTGAGGGCTCGCCTTCGGCCAAGAAGGCAGAGGCCGAGGGGCTGGCCGTGATGGGCATTGCCGAGGCGGCGGCCTGGTGTGACCTGATCATGTTCACGATGCCCGATGAATTGCAGGCCGAGACCTATCGCAAGCATGTGCATGACAATCTGCGCGACGGCGCGGCGATTGCCTTTGCCCATGGTCTGAACGTGCATTTCGGCCTGATCGAGCCCAAGCCCGGTGTCGATGTCATCATGATGGCGCCCAAGGGCCCCGGCCACACGGTGCGCAGCGAATATACCAAGGGCGGCGGTGTGCCCTGTCTGGTGGCAGTCCATCAGGACGCGACCGGCAAGGCGATGGAACTGGGTCTGTCCTATTGCTCGGCCATCGGCGGCGGGCGCTCGGGCATCATTGAAACCAACTTCCGCCAAGAATGCGAAACCGACCTGTTCGGCGAACAGGCCGTGCTTTGCGGCGGTCTGGTCGAGCTGATCCGCATGGGCTTCGAGACGCTGGTCGAGGCGGGTTATGAGCCCGAGATGGCCTATTTCGAATGTCTGCACGAGGTCAAGTTGATCGTGGACCTCATCTATGAGGGCGGGATCGCGAATATGAACTACTCGATCTCGAACACGGCCGAATATGGTGAATATGTCTCGGGGCCGCGCATCCTTCCCTATGACGAGACCAAGGCGCGGATGAAAGAAGTGCTGCGCGACATCCAGACCGGGAAATTCGTGCGTGATTTCATGCAGGAAAACGCGGTTGGCCAGCCCTTCTTCAAGGCCACGCGGCGGATCAATGACGAGCATGAGATCGAGCAGGTCGGCGCGAAACTGCGCGCGATGATGCCCTGGATCGGCGCGTCGAAGATGGTCGACAAGGATCGCAACTGATCGGGTGATGCCCTGCTCTGCCCCGCCAGGGGCAGAGCCACCGCGAGACGGGACCGCCAAGGCCGCCCTGCCACTTGCAGGGCGGCCTATTCGATCAGCTCTTCGGACGGGATGACCGGGAAGAACACCCCGCCGGACCAGAGCCCGAACCATTTGGCGCCGTCATGGGGTGCATGGGTGCCGAGTTCTACCAGCCGGTAGAAGCTCTTGCGGTCGATCAGCGCCTCGAGCCCCGCGCGGATCATGACATAGGGCGCGGGCTCACCCGTTTCGGCGTCGCGGATGACGCGCAGGGGGTGGTCCGGTCCTGCGTGGGCCTCGTCGCCAACATTGGTTACAAAGGTCAGGCGCTGGTCGGTGCCCTCGCTCTCGACCCGGAAATCGACCGCGACAAAGGGCGCGTCCTCGACCGTGATGCCCACTTTCTCGACCGGGGTGACCAGAAAATACTTGTCGCCCTCGCGTTTCAGGATGGTCGAGAAAAGCCGCACAAGCGCCGGGCGGCCGATGGGGGTGCCCTCATAGAACCATGTTCCGTCCCGCGCGATGCGCATATCGAGATCGCCGCAGAATGGTGGGTTCCACAGGTGCACGGGCGGCAGGCCCTTGCCCTTGCTGGCCGCGCTTGCTGCTTCGGCCAGCGAATTGGCCGAAACTGTCACGGTATTTTGTTCGCTCGTGGTTTTTGCCATTGGCCCCTCGTGCGATATGTCTCAGGATATCAAGACACAAATATGTCGTGAACCCCATCCTGCAAGGAGCCTTGGCATGACCCCGGACAGCGACCTCATCGCGGAAATCGAAACTCTGGGCGACAAGCTTGCCGAGGCCCGTGAGAGCATCAACCGCCGTTTCATCGGCCAGCGCAACGTCGTGGACCTGACTCTGACGGCCATGCTCTGCGGGGGGCATGGGCTGCTGATTGGCCTTCCGGGGCTGGGCAAGACGCGGCTGGTGGATACGCTTTCGACTGTGATGGGGCTCAAGGGCAATCGCATCCAGTTCACGCCGGATCTGATGCCCGCTGATATTCTGGGCTCGGAAGTGCTGGACGTGGCCGAGGATGGCAAGCGCGCCTTTCGCTTCATCGAGGGGCCGATTTTCTGCCAGCTCTTGATGGCAGATGAGATCAACCGCGCCTCGCCCCGCACGCAGGCCGCGCTTCTTCAGGCGATGCAGGAGCGTGAGGTCACGGTCGCAGGTACGCATCACGCGCTTGATCGCCCTTTCCATGTGCTCGCCACTCAGAACCCCATCGAGCAGGAGGGCACCTATCCACTGCCCGAAGCACAGCTCGACCGGTTCCTTGTGCAGATCGACGTTGAATACCCGGACCGCGCGACCGAGCGGGACATTCTGATTGCCACCACGGGCGAGGGTGAGGCCGCGTCGCATGAGGTCTTTACCGCCGCCGATCTGATCTCCGCGCAGAGCCTCTTGCGCCGGATGCCGGTCGGCGAGAGCGTGGTCGAGGCGATCCTCGATCTGGTACGCGCCTGCCGCCCTGAAGAGGATGAAGCGGATGAAGCGGTGCGCGATTCTGTCAGTTGGGGGCCGGGGCCGCGCGCGGCGCAGGCGCTGATGCTGACTGTGCGGGCACGGGCGCTGCTGGATGGGCGGCTTGCGCCCTCGGTCGAGGATGTGGCCGCGATGGCACGGCCGGTGCTCAGCCACCGCATGGCGCTGGGCTTTGCTGCCCGCGCACGTGGCGAGAACCTGGGCGATATCATCGACCGCGTGGCGCGTGAGGCGACGCGGATGGAGATTGCGGCTTGAGCGACCCCACTCTCCTGCGCGCGCGATCCGAGGCGCTGGCAGCCCCCCTGCCGGCGCTTCTGGTGCAGGCCGAACATCTGGCGGCCTCGGTGCTGCCGGGGGCGCATGGGCGCAGGCGCGCGGGTCTGGGCGATGAGTTCTGGCAATACCGTCAGGCAGGGCCATCGGATGCAGGCGCGCGAATCGACTGGCGCCGCTCGGGCCGGTCTGATGTGCATTTCATCCGCGAGACCGAATGGCAGGCTGCACAGGCGGTGACGCTTTGGGTCGATACCTCGCAGGCGATGGCCTTCACAGGGCATAAGGATCGCGAGACAAAAAGTTCTCGGGCACGGCTTTTGGGGTTGGCGCTGTCGGTGCTGTTGTTGAAGAGTGGCGAGCGTGTCGGGCTGATGCCCGATCTGCCGCCGCGCGCGGGACGCGCGCAGCTTGAGCCGCTGGCAATGACGCTGAGCGCGCCCGAGACTGCAGGCGATTACGGCTCCCCGCCCCTGACGCTGATGCCTGCTCATTCGCAGGCTGTGTTCCTGTCGGATTTCCTCGGCCCCCCGGAAGCCTTGCGCGAGGCTGTGGGCCGCGCCGCGGATCGGGGTGTGCGCGGGGCGCTGGTGCAGGTGCTCGATCCGGCGGAAGAGGAATTTCCCTATCGGGGCCGCTCTATATTCGAATCGATGGGTGGGGCGCTGCGGCATGAGACGCTGCGCGCGAATGACCTGCAAGAGCGCTACCGCGCGCGGCTGGCGGAGCGTAAGGACATGCTCGCGGGGCTCGCCCGCGCGACGGGCTGGCAGGTACTCTGCCACCATACCGACCAGCCACCCGCCAGCGCGCTGATGTGGCTCTGGCAGATGCTCGACGCAGGCCGGGGGCGCTGATGTTCACACTCGGACCGCTCGGTTTCACGGCTCCTGCCCTGCTTCCGGCACTCGTTGCGCTGCCGGTGCTGTGGTGGCTGCTGCGCGCTGTCCCGCCCGCGCCCGTCATCCGCCGCTTTCCGGGCGTCGCCCTGCTGATCGGGCTGAAGGACGAGACGACCGAGACCGACAAGACGCCATGGTGGCTTCTGCTGCTGCGCGCGGTTGCGGTGGCCGCGTTGATCGTGGGCTTTTCGGGTCCCGTTCTGAACCCTCAGCCCGCGCGCGAGGGAACAGGGCCGTTCCTGATCCTGATGGATGCAAGCTGGGCGAGCGCACGCGACTGGCCGCGCCGCATGGCGCGGGTCGATGATCTGCTAGCCGAAGCAGCGCGCACGGATCGCCCTGTCGCCGTGGTCTCGCTGACGGACCTGCCCACCGATGACACACCCTTCCGCAGCGCAGATTACTGGGGCGAGCGGCTCCCTGGCTTCGAGCCTGCGCCTTTCGCTGCCGAGCCCGAGGCCGTTGCCGACTGGCTGGACACCCTGCCGGATCAGGTAGAGACCTACTGGCTCTCGGACGGGCTGGCGCATGAGTATCGCGAGGCCCTGACTGCGGCGCTCGGTGGGCGCGGTCCGCTGACCGTGTTCGAGACCGCGCGTCCAGTGCTTGCGCTTGCTCCACCAGAATTGCGCGAGGGCGTCGTTCATCTGAGCGCGCACCGGCTGTCCGGTCAGCCCGCGCAAGAGGTCGAGATCGCCGCCATCGGGCGTGACCCGGCAGGGGTGGAGCGCACGCTTGCGCAGGGGTCTCTGGAATTTGCCGACGGTGAGGCGGTCGGGACACTCGAACTCACCCTGCAACCAGAACTTCGCAACCGCATCACGCGCTTCCAGATCATGGGCGAGCGCAGCGCCGGGGCCGTGGCGCTGACCGATGACGCGCTGCAACGGCGCAAGGTGGCGCTGCTCACGGGCCGTGAGGGGCGCGAAGGGCTCGACCTGCTCTCGCCCTTCTTCTACCTGCGCCAAGCGCTGGAGCCGGTGGCCGAGTTGATCGAGAGCGCCTCGGTCGATGACCTGCTGTTGACCGCGCCCGATGTGCTCATCCTTGTCGATATCGCGCAACTGGGCGAGCTGGAATCCGCGCAGATTCTCGATTTCGTCAATGATGGCGGGTTGCTGCTGCGCTTCGCCGGGCCGCGACTGGCGGCAAGCGATGTGGCGCGTTCAGAGGAAGACCCGCTGCTGCCTGTGCGGCTGCGGATCGGCGGGCGGACCGTGGGCGGGGCGATGAGTTGGGGCGAACCGCGGCGCTTGCGCGATTTCGGCGAGGATTCGCCCTTCGCAGGGCTGCGCATCCCGCCTGATGTGACGATCAATTCGCAGGTTCTGGCCCAGCCCGACCCGACACTGGCCGAGCGCACGATTGCCTCGCTGGCCGATGGCACGCCGCTGGTCACGCGCAAATTCTCGGGCGATGGACAGGTTGTCCTGATCCACACCACGGCCAATGCCGAATGGTCCACGCTGCCGCTCTCGGGCCTCTTCGTCGAGATGCTGGAGCGCCTGGCTGTCTCGACCCGGCCCGCCGCGCTGGGGCCTGACGCGCTGACGGCCAGTCAATGGCGACCCGAACGCGCGCTCGATGGGTTCGGGCAGGTGATCGACGCCAGCGCGCGCCCGGTCCTGCCCGGCGAGCGGCTGGCCGAGGGGCGGTTCGGGCATGACCTGCCGCCGGGGGTCTATCGCAGCCCCATCGGCACTATAGCGCTGAACATCGGAGAAGCAGACATGCAACTTGCGCCCGCGACATGGCCCTTCTCGGTCACGATCGAAGGCGATGCACAGCCGGTCGAGCAGGACCTGAAAGCGCTGTTCCTGACACTCGGACTCGGCGCGCTGATGCTCGACATTCTGGCCGCGCTCTGGCTCTCGGGCCGGTTGCGCGCGGCCACCGCTGCGCTGGCGCTGCTGGCCCTGCCGCTGGCAAGCCCTGCCGAGGCAGATGACCGGCTGGCCTTGGAGGCGACATCGGACATGGTGCTGGGTTATGTGCTCTCAGGTGATCCGCGCGTCGATGAGATGTCGCGCGCGGGGCTTCTGGGCCTGAGCCGCACGCTCTATGCGCGCACCTCGATCGAACCGGGGCCACCCATCGGCGTGGATATCGAGAGCGACGAATTGACCTTCTTCCCGCTGCTCTATTGGCCCATCACCGAGAACAGCGCGATCCCCTCGGATGCGGCCTATGCCAAGCTGAACCGCTATCTGCGGGGTGGCGGCATGATCATGTTCGACACCCGCGATGCCGAGCTTGCAGGTCTGACCCGCACCACGCCCGAGGCGCGCCGCTTGCAGGCCATCGCACGCCCGCTGGATATCCCCCCGCTTGAGCCCATCCCCGAAGACCACGTCCTGACCCGCACCTTCTATCTGATTCAGGAATTTCCGGGCCGCCATACGGGCCGCGATGTCTGGGTCGAGGCCGCACCCCCTGACGCCGAACGCGCCGAGGGGATGCCCTTTCGTAACCTCAATGACGGCGTGACGCCGGTGATCATCGGCGGGCATGACTGGGCCGCCGCATGGGCCGTCGATGAGGATGGCCGACCCAAAGTGCGCATGGGCATGGGTGTCACGGGCGAGCAACAGCGCGAAATTGCCTATCGCTTCGGGGTGAACCTGATCACCCATGTCCTGACCGGCAATTACAAATCCGATCAGGTCCATGTCCCTGCCCTGCTCGAAAGGCTCGGCCAATGATCAATGGACAGGAAATCATCTTCGCGCCGCTGCTGCCCTGGCCCATGATCGCAGGCATTTCTGTGCTTGCGGCGCTGATGGTCGGGCTTGCGCTCTGGCGCGGCCTGCGCGGCTGGTGGCTGCGGGGGCTTGCTGCGCTGGCGCTGATCGCGGCGCTGACCAACCCGTCGCTGCTGAGCGAGGAGCGCGACCCCCTTCGCGATATCGCGCTGGTTCTGGTCGATGACACCGCCTCGAACCGTCTGGGCATCCGCGAGGAGCAGACCGAGGCCGCGCTTGCGCATCTGGAAGATGCGCTCGAAGGGTTGGGCGATATCGACACGCGCATCATCCGCCTGCCCGATGGCCCCGGCAATAGCGGCACGCAACTCAAGACCGCGCTGGCCGAGGCGCTGGCCGAACTGCCCCGCGACCGGATCGCGGGTATCTTCGCACTCTCGGACGGGCAGATCCATGACGAGGCCCCGGGCCTGACACTGCCCGCGCCGTTCCATCTACTCAAGACTGGCGAGGAAACCGACTGGGACCGCCGCCTGATCATCCGCAACGCCCCCGCTTTCGCCATTCTGGGCGAGCCGGTCACACTCACCCTGCGCGTCGAGGATCAGGGCGCGGTGCCGCCCGATCTCAGCCGCTTCGCCACGCTCGACTATGCCATCAATGGCGGCGAGATGCGTCAGGCGATGGTGCCCGTGGGAGAGGATATGGAAATCACGGTCACGCTCGACCGCGGTGGCATGAATGTGCTGCAATTCGAACTGGAAGAGGCGCCCGGCGAACTCACCATGCGCAACAATGCCGCCATCGTGCAGATCAATGGCGTGCGCGACCGGCTCAGCGTTCTGCTGGTCTCGGGCGAGCCCAATGCCGGGCAGCGCACCTGGCGCAACCTGCTGAAATCCGACCCGGCGGTTGATCTGGTGCATTTCACCATCCTGCGCCCGCCCGACCGCCATGACGGTGTGCCGGTCAATGAGCTGTCGCTGATTGCCTTCCCGACGCGGGAACTCTTTGTTGATAAGATCGACGAGTTCGATCTGATCATCTTCGACCGTTACCGCCGAAGGGGCATCCTGCCCAACAGCTATTTCGCCAATATCGCCCGCTATGTTGAAGATGGCGGCGCGCTGCTGGTCGTGGGTGGGCCGGAACTGGCCAGTGCCGACAGTATCTGGCGCTCGCCACTGGGCGATGTCTTCCCCGCCTACCCCACTGCCCGCGTGATCGAAGAGGGCTTCCGCCCGCAAGTTACCGAGTTGGGCAAACGCCATCCGGTGACCTCGGGCCTGGAAGCGCTCTCTCCCATGACCGAAGACGGCCCCGGCTGGGGCCGCTGGTTCCGCCAGATCGACATGATCCCCGACCGTGGGCAGGTGGTGATGTCGGGCCATGATGACCGGCCCCTCCTGATGCTCGACCGTGTGCAGGACGGGCGGCTGGCACTGCTGGCCTCGGACCAGACATGGCTCTGGGACCGCGGCTATGAGGGCGGTGGGCCGCAACTGGAACTGCTGCGCCGTCTCGCGCATTGGATGATGGGCGAGCCCGATCTTGAGGAGGAGACCCTGAGCGCGACGGCCGAAGGCAACCGTGTGACGATCATCCGCCGAACGCTGCGCGACGAGGTCGGCGAGGTGACGGTCACCGGCCCAGATGGGGCCGAGACCGCGCTGGAACTGGAAGAGCATGGCCCGGGCGAATACCGCACCGAGTGGGATGCGCCCGAGATCGGACTCTACCGGCTCTCCGAGAGCGATCTGGAGGCCGTGGTCGCGCTTGGCCCACAGGCCCCGCGCGAATTCGAGGAAACCATTGCCACCGCCGAGAAGCTGCGCCCGCTGGTCACCGCCTCGCGCGGTGGCGTGATGCGGGTTGAAGAGGGCCTGCCGGATCTGCGCCTCGTGCGCGAAGGGCGCGCTGCGGCCGGTCGCGGCTGGCTGGGGCTGACCCCGCGCGATGCGTATCTGACCACAGAACTGCGCACGGCCGCGCTACTGCCCGGCTGGCTCTGGCTGATGCTGGCAGCCGGGCTGGCGTTGGGGGCGTGGCTGCGCGAAGGACGGTAAAAAAAAGCGCAGGGCACGATGTGCCCTGCGCCCTTGCAATCAGCCGCGCGCAGCGCGGCTGCCTCCCTCAACGGATTACTGCGTCTCGAGCACACCGCGCGCGATCTGATCGGCCTCGATCGACTCGAAGAGCGCCTTGAAATTGCCCTCGCCGAAACCGTCATCGCCCTTGCGCTGGATGAACTCGAAAAAGATCGGTCCGACCATGGTCTTGGAGAAGATCTGCAGCAGGATCTTAGTCTCACCGCCATCGACCACACCTTCGCCGTCGATCAGGATGCCATGCTTGGCCATCTTGTCGATGGGCTCGTCGTGTCCTTGCACGCGGTCATGGCTCAGCTCGTAATAGCTCATCGGGGGTTTCGGCATGAAGCGGATGCCCGCCTCCGCAATCGCATCGGTCGAGGCATAGATATCCTCAGAGCCGACCGCGATATGCTGGATGCCTTCGCCCTTGTAGCGCTTCAGATACTCGACAATCTGCCCGGTCTCGCCGCGATCCTCGTTGATCGGGATGCGAATCCGCTGGCAGGGTGAGGTCAGAGCGCGGCTGAAGAGCCCGGTATATTTCCCCTCGATATCGAAAAAGCGGATCTCGCGGAAATTGAACAAGCGGCCATAGAACTGGAACCACTTGTCCATATTGCCCTTGAAGACGTTATGCGTCAGGTGGTCGAGGTAGTAGAAACCCACGCCTTGGGGCTTGGGTGCGCTCAGCCATTCGAAACCGGCATAGGGGTGGCTCTCGCCATATTGGTCGATGAAATAGATCAGCGAGCCGCCAATGCCGACAATCGCTGGCACATTCAGTGTCTTGCCGGGTCCCTCATAGGGCTCTGCGCCCAGCTTCACGGCATGCTCAAACGCATGCTGCGCATCGACCACGCGCCAGCCCATCGAGGGCGCGCAGGGGCCATGCTCGGCGGCAAAGCGCGCTGCGTGGCTCTCGGGGTCGCTGTTCAGCACATAGGTAATGTCGCCCTGCTGCCACAGTTCGATATCGCGCGCGGGGTGGCGCGCGGTGCAGGTATAGCCCATGGCGCGGAACTGCTCGCGCAACACCTCCGGTTCCGGATGGGCGAATTCGACAAATTCAAACCCATCAGTGCCGGCGGGATTCTCGGGCGAAATGCTGGCGCGGGGGGCGGAATGTGGAAAGGGACCCATGTGCTTCTCCTCTGGTGCGATTTGTTGACTTCCACAAACAACTTATCGCAGAGCCCGCGCATGTTTCGCGCGAAGTTGGACAGGCTGCTCGTTATTATGCTATTTTCCTCGCATGAATTACATAAATATCGCGAGTTTCCCGCATGCTGGACCAGATCGACCGGAACCTCCTCGCAGCGCTTCAGCGCGATGCGATGCTCACTGCTGACGCGCTCGGTGCCGAAATCGGCCTTTCGCCCAGCCAGGCCGCCCGCCGCCGCCAGCGGCTCGAGGCCGCGGGCATCATCACCGGCTATCGCGCAAGGCTCGATCCGGGGCGAGTCGGTCTCAGCGTACAGGCTTTCGTGCAGGTGCAGATGGGCACGCATGACCCCGAAGGCGCGAAAAGCTTCAAGCGCCTGCTCGAAGCCCTGCCCGAAGTGCTCAATGCCTGGACCCTGACAGGCGAGGCCGATTACCTGCTGCGCGTCTGGTGCGCCGATCTCGGCGCGCTCAACCGGCTGATCCATGAACGGCTGCTACCGCACCCGGCAGTCGCACGGGTGCAAAGCCAGATCGTCATGGACCAGCTCAAGCAGGCGGCCGCGCTCCCGGTGTGAAGTCACACCCCGCGCAGGCAGACGGCAAGCAAGGACCCGGAGGGCCCTTGTGAAGGTGGGTGGGCGGGCCGTCTGCCTGCGCGGGGCGTGCAGTTGGCGCACGCCGCCTCTGGACATTCCCGACCCATGCAGGCCAAACAGGGCGCAGATGACAGGAGGGGCGCGTATGGAGATCGCGACACTGGCCGAAGAGGTGCAGAGCGGCAAGCGCCGCGCGCTCGCGCGCGCCATCACGCTGGTCGAAAGCACCCGCCCCGAGCATCGCCGCGCGGCCAATGCCCTGCTTGAGACGCTTACGGGCAACGGGCGTGAGGCCATCCGCATCGGCCTGTCGGGCACACCCGGAGTCGGTAAATCGACCTTCATCGAGAGTTTCGGCCTGATGCTGATCGCACAGGGACTGCGCGTGGCCGTGCTGGCGGTGGACCCGTCCTCGGCCCGCACGGGTGGCTCGATCCTGGGTGACAAGACGCGGATGGAGCAACTTTCCCGTGCGCCCGAAGCCTTCATCCGTCCCAGTCCCAGCCAGACCCATCTGGGCGGTGTCGCGCGCCGTACGCGCGAGGCGGTGGCGCTCTGCGAAGCAGCGGGTTTCGATGTGGTTCTGATCGAGACTGTGGGCGTCGGTCAGTCGGAAACCGTGGTCGCCGATCTTTCGGATGTGTTCCTGCTCCTGCTTGCGCCTGCCGGTGGGGATGAATTGCAGGGCGTCAAGCGCGGCATCATGGAAGTAGCCGATATCATCGTGGTCAACAAGGCCGATGGTGATCTGAAAGCCACGGCCAACCGCACCTGCGCCGATTATGCAGGCGCGCTGCGCCTGCTGCGCCGCCGCCCGCATGACCCGGAAGGATTCCCAAAGGCCATGACCTGCTCGGCGCTCGAGCGTCACGGAATCGAGCAGGTCTGGCAGGAGATCGAGACCCTGGTGACATGGCGCCGTGAAAACGGCCACTGGGCCGAGCGCCGCGCCGCGCAGGCTCAGCATTGGTTCATGGAAGAGATCCGCCAGAATCTGCTCGCCCGTCTCTCGCAGCGCGGCGCCCGCGAGGTGATCGACAGGCTTGGCGCGCAGGTCGCCGAAGGCGAGACCACAGCCAGCACAGCCGCCGCCGAGGCCATCGCCCGGCTATGGCCGGAAATCCGCGCATCGAAGCCGCTGGAATCGCTTGACGGGGGCGCCGATAGCCCCTAAGAGCACGCGACGAGTTTCAGGCGCTGCATTGCAGTGCCCTTTCGCTTTTGGCCGCGCGCCATGCCGTGGCCCCAGATCTACGAGGATGACCCCATGTCGCGCCGTTGCGAACTGACCGGAAAAGGCCCGATGACGGGCAACAATGTAAGCCACGCCAATAACAAGACCCGGCGCCGCTTCCTGCCCAATCTGCAGGACGTCTCGCTGCAATCCGAGGCTCTGGGCCGCAGCTTCAAGCTGCGCGTATCTTCGGCCGCGCTGCGCTCGGTGGACCACCGTGGCGGTCTCGACGCCTATCTGGCGCGCGCGAAGGACGAAGAGCTTTCACCCAACGCGCTCAAGATCAAGCGCGAGTTGACCAAGGCTCAATCCGCAGCCTGAGAGTGTTTGACTTGTTTTCAAAGGCCCCAACCTCCGGCAGGGGCCTTTGCTATTTCCGCGCCGCAAGACCGTTGCATTCCGCGCCGCTTCGACCTTAAACAGGCGATGTGGTCCCGTAGCTCAACTGGATAGAGCAGCCGACTTCTAATCGGCAGGTTGAGGGTTCGAGTCCTTCCGGGATCGCCACCTCCTCAGATCTTCGGGAGCCCTGAGGATATTGTCGTTTTTTCATAACGATAGCGGCTTCTCTTTACCCTGAGGAACCGCCGACTCAACCGAGATCAAGCGCCGCATGGCGGTTCACATCCTTGTAGAGCAGGTAACGGAACGGCTCAGGCCCACCCGCATAGCAGGCCTGCGGGCAGAAGGCGCGCAGCCACATGAAATCCCCCGCCTCGACCTCGACCCAGCGCTGATTCAGGTGATAGACGCCCTTGCCCTGCAACACATAGAGCCCGTGCTCCATCACATGCGTCTCGGCGAAGGGGATGCAGGCGCCGGGCTGCAGCGTGACGATGGTCACATGCATATCATGACGCATGTCAGCCGGGTCCATGAAGCGGGTGGTCGCCCAGCGCCCTTCGGTCTCGGGCATGGGGCTTGGTGTGATCGCCTGATCGCTGGTCACAAAAGGCGCAGGCGCGTCCAGCCCTTCGACAGCGCTGTAGCGCTTGCGGATCCAGTGGAAGCAACAGCGCAACGCACCCCGGTTCTCGACCGTCCAGTCAAGGCCGGCGGGCAGATAGGCGAAGCCGCCTGCCTCTAGGCAATGTGTCTCTCCGTCGTAACTCAGATGCAGCGCACCCTCGACCAAGAAGAGCGCGGTCTCGGCCCTGGGGTCACTTTCCGGACGGGTGCTGCCGCCACCGGGCGCCAATTCGCCGATATATTGGGAAAAAGTCTCGGCAAAGCCGCTGAGTGGACGTGCCAGCACCCAGAAGCGCGCGCCCTGCCAGAAAGGCAGCGCGCTGGTCACGATATCCGAGAACACACCGCGCGGGATGACCGCATAGGCTTCAGTGAATATTGCCCGGTCGGTCATGAGCTGTGTTTGCGGTGGTAAGCCGCCTGTCGGGGCGAAATAGCGTGGGGGTGACTCTGTCATCGGATATACCCTGAGAAAATGTCAGTTTTGGCTATCACGCGTGCGCCGCGCTGCACTATCGGTATTTCGCGAAGAGAGTTTCTTGAAAAACAACCAAGTTACCCTTCGAGCGTGAGCCCGGCACGGACGACCTCGCGGCGCAGGGCGGCGCACAGCAACTCGGTCCCCCTGATGACCGGCGCCTCGGCGGGTTGCATCAGCGAGATCACCCGCTCCGCCTGTTTCATCGCCAGCGGGCGGATGACCACTTCGGTCGAGTTCGCGATCAGTCTCCGGGCATAGAGTTCGGGCAGGATCGCCACACCAGCCCCTGATGCGGCCATCATGCGAATGGAATCGAGGCTCGTGCCCTCGTATTCCTCCGCGATCATGCCATGGCAATCCGACGCCATCGCATAGACGATGCGCGACAGGCGGTGCCCGCGGTCGAGCGTCAGGAAAACCCGCCCGCGCAGCTCTGCTGCGCTGACGGGGCCGGTTCCCAAGGCCAGCGGGTCGTCTCGGGCGACCGCGAGCAGCAGATTCTCGCGAAACAGTCGGTCCTGACGCGTGTTGGGGTGGTCCTCGGGGGTTGAGATGATCAGGTCGAACCGGCCCTGCCGCAAGCCCTGCTCCAGTAGCCAGGTGCTTTCCTCGCGGATCAGGATCCGCAATTCCGGGTGGCTGGCATGAAGTGCCGCAACCACCGGCGGCAACAGATAGGGGCCGATCGAGGGCAGAACTCCAAGCCGAAGCCGCCCGCCAAATGGCTTTGAAGCACCCTCGCGCGCGAAGCTGCGCAGGTCTTCGACCTGCGCAAGGATGCGCTGCGCCCGTCGCGTGATCTCGTCACCCATTGCTGTGGGGCTGGCCCCGGACCGTCCGCGATCAAACAGCCGGATACCAAGATCGCGCTCGACCTCTGCGATCTGCGCCGAGAGACTCGGCTGACTGACATTTAGAGCTTCGGCCGCAAGGCCGAAGCCGCCGAGACGGGCGACCGTCACGATATACTCAAGCTGGCGCAGCGAGGGACGCATGGATAGTCTCTAACTATGTAACCAATGATCACAATATATTTGATTTATGTTACTGCGCAAGCCATCTGCACCTCCAGTTTACCGATCATAGGTGCCTCATGGATGCTGCCCTCGCGACGCTCACCAACAACCTGATCGTGCCGACCATCCTGTTCTTCGTGCTGGGTCTGGTGGCAGCCTTCATGCGTTCGGACCTCTCGGTGCCGGGCGGGGCCGCCAAGTTCATGTCGCTGTATCTGTTGCTCGCCATCGGCTTCAAGGGCGGCGTGCAGATGGCCGAGAACGGGATCGGGCCGGAGATGCTGACGGCCATCGGCGCGGGGGTCTTTCTCTCCTTCACGCTGCCGTTTCTGGCCTATGGGCTGTTGCGGGTGACCTCGAAACTCGACCGCGAGAATGCCGCTGCCATTGCGGGCCATTATGGTTCGATCTCGATCGTGACATTCGTCGCCGCCACCTCGATCCTCACCCTCTCCGACATTCCCTATCCCGGCTACATGATCGCTGTCGCCGCTGCGATGGAGGTTCCCGCCATCATCTCGGCGCTCTGGCTGGCCTCGCGCGGCCCGGAACGCAGCGAGAGTGACGCGGGCAGCGCGGTCTGGCGCGACATCTTCGCCAATGGCTCGATCCTGCTGCTGGTCGGCGCTTTCGTGATCGGGCTCGCGACCGGCACGGATGGTGCCAAGACCATCGACCCCTTCATCGGGCAACTCTTTACCGGTGTGCTGTGCCTCTTCCTGCTCGACATGGGGCTACGCGCGGGCCACAGCCTGATCGCGCATCGCCACATGCTCAGCGCGCCGATCTTCGCCTTTGGCATGGTCATGCCGATGACCAGCGCGGTGCTGGCCTATGCGATGGGCCTTGCACTGGGCATGAGCGGGGGCGGGCTGTTCCTGTTTCTGGTGCTGGCGGCCTCGGCTTCCTATATCGCCGTGCCCGCCGCGATGCAGATCGCGCTTCCACGCGCGCAGGCAGGCATTTATCTCACCCTCGCGCTTGGCGTGACGTTCCCGTTCAACCTGACGCTTGGCCTGCCGCTCTATTACTGGATGGCGATGTAGCCCCAGCCCCGCGCGGGCATCCGGCCTGTGCCCTGCACAGGCAAGC